>JAFLTZ010000001.1 GCA_022509045.1 Muribaculaceae bacterium
AGGTGGCTTTAACTTGAATCCGATATAGGCCTTTTTGAATGCCTTGGAATCCATACTTAATTTAATTAATTGACATTACCGGGAGTTGAGGCTCATGGATAAAATTTGATAAAGTAGTTGAATTATAAATATTCGTCACCCAATGTGGCCTTCACATCGTTGACGAAATGTTTTATCTGTTGTTCTTCACTTTTGGGACATATTAACAACACATCGTGAGCATCTGCAATAATATAATCATTTAATCCAACAGCCACGACAACTTTCTTATCCGCAGTCATCACCATATTGCCTTCTGAGCGATACATCATGCCTTGGCAATTTTGCAGTACATTTCTATTTATATCCTGTGCACTATTATCATATAACGCACTCCATGTACCGATATCCGACCATCCGAAACTTACACACTGCACATACACGTTGTCGGCTTTTTCCATGACAGCATAATCAATGGATATGCTGGGACAAGACGTGAAATTTTGATTTATAAATTCACTTTCTTTAGAAGATGCATATACATCGTTATCTTTATCAAGGACTGCCATAACATCCGGAGCATATTTACACAATGCCTTGTATATAGCCTTTACCGACCAAAGGAATATACCGGAGTTCCAGAAAAATTCACCGGATTTCAGAAATACTTTTGCGAGTTCCAAATCGGGTTTTTCTGTAAATGTTTTCACTTCCGAAATACCCGGGCAACTTTCTTTACCTATCTGAATATAGCCATAACCGGTTTCCGGTCGCGTTGGGGTAATCCCCAAAGTGAGAAGTGCATCGTGTGATTCTACAAACTCAAAACCACGGATTATGCTACTCTCAAAAGCATCTTCACGTAATATAAGGTGATCGCTGGGCGCCACCACAACGGAAGCATTTGGGTTAATTGCTCTAATATGGTTAATTGCCCACGCAATACATGGGGCGGTGTTGCGGCGTGCCGGTTCCAAAAGAATATTTTCACGACGAATCTGCGGGAGCTGCTCCAATATAAGTTGGAGATACATTTCATTAGCCACAATGATTATATTATCGGATGAAACCACATGAGTGATACGATCGAATGTCATTTGCAACAACGACCGCCCGGTACCGAGAAAATCAATAAATTGTTTTGGTTTATTTGTTCTACTATAAGGCCAGAAACGAGAGCCGATTCCGCCACACATTATCACGCAATATCTATCCGTATTAATCATTGTGTAAATGTCTTATTAATTATTTGTTGTAATAATCTCGTATTATTTAATTAGTTATGCAATATTACATATATATTCCGATAAAAGCAAATATTCCGTTCTAATATTTCATTATTCCACAAATAAAAAGTGCGCCATCGTTGATGATTAGCGCACTTCATAATTTACAACATTTGCTTAGTCATTATTTCTTCTTTGCATCAATTTCGCGTAGGAGTTCATCTACAGCGGCTTTCAATTGTTGGTCCTCACCGGTAACAACTACAGCGGCATCATTAGCAACCAGAATATCCGGTTCGAGTTGCGAATTTTCAAGGAATGAGCCATCGGCAGTGCGGTAACCTATAACTGGGATACCAAAGTATAGTGTCGGGTCCTGAAGTGTAACCCAATTCACACTTGTCATAGTTCCAGCTACCGGCATACCGACCAATTTACCGAGTTTACGATGCTTATAAACCCAAGGAGTACCGTGAGAATTAGAATAATTAGCTTCACACTGCAGCATAATGCTTGGTTTATTCCAACGTCGAGACGGCATATCACAAAGTTCGACACCACGTTTCTCCTGTGTAAAGTATTTCTCACCGGAGAAAAGAATTTCAATATCCTCATGCAAACGTCCACCGCCATTAAAACGAGTGTCAATAACAATACCTTCTTTCTTATAATATTTACCGAGAATTTCTGCATAGATAGTGCGAAAACTTTCGTCGTTCATATTCCGAATATGCACATAACCAAGGCGCCCTCCAGATAGTCGTTCAACATCTGCTGCACGATTACGAACCCAACGTTTATAAAGCAAATCATTCATAGCCCCTTGGCTGATAGGATTGACAATTTCATCGAATCGTTCTCCGGAAGTAGGATTGTAAACGGTTACAAGTGTTTTCTTTCCCACAATACCATTAAACAACTGAGTATAATCAGTCTTATCATCAATTATTTGCGAATTAACCGCTTCGATAATACATCCCGGCACCACTTTGGATTTTGAATTTGCCATAGGTCCGCCAATCACCACTTCAGCCACCTTTAATCCTTTACCATTATAATCCAGGTCGTATAACAATCCGAAATTGCCGGTAGTTTCATGTGCACCGGGCGCACGATAACCGCTTCCGGTATGGCTCACATTAAGTTCTCCTAAAATTTCACTAAGCATTTCAGCAAAATCGTAATTATTATTAATGTGTGGAAGGAATTTGGTATAATGATTTGTCAGTTTTTTCCAATCAACACCATGCATATTTTCCACATAGAACTTTTCTGCTTCTTGCTTACGCATATCGGCGTACATAGCTTCACGTTCAGCGGCTCGATCAAGACGCATTTTGCCTGAATATGTAATTGTCTTTATTTTTTCGCCGGAAAAATCCATCTTTTTCATAGCTTTACCACTCATGATAAAGAGTGATTTGCGTTTGGCATCGGGGATGAGATTAGCCGAAGCATCGTTCGTTTTCGACACAATAGATGCACCGCCTTTACGCAAGTCAATTTTCCACAAATCGTAACCTTTTTCAACTTTGCTTAAATAGTAAAGTTTATCGAAGTCGGCATTGACCTCAGCACTACTAATATCGCTTGAATACGGAGTGAGGCGCACAGTGCGATATTCAAAACCATCCCGTTCAATCTTAACAGTTTTTTTGTCTGTTTTGTTATCTTTTTCTTTATCTTTATCATCCTTTTTGTCGGATGCTTCTTTTTTATCTTTGTCAGCAGATTTTTCAGCATCTTTAAGCAATTTTGCTTCTTCCTCACTGAGTTTATATTTATCGTATGCTTCCTGATTCATAAACACAGCCATAACATCGTTCAACGACCCCCAAGATCCATGACTGCGCATACCATAACGATCGGAAATGAAAATCACAGCGTCACCGGCAGCATTCCATTTCGGCTCCATATCAAAATAACCACTTGATGTAATAGTAGAAATTTCCGGTTTTCCATCTACGTTTACCACACCTATGTTATAATATGGGTCATGACCATTATCCACCATAGTAAAAGCAATCCATTTGCTATCCGGACTCCAAGAATAATCTACACCATTGCGATGCGCATTCAACGAAACCGGCACCAATTCGTTCACTTTTTTTGAATCAAGATCCATGACCATCAATGCAGAACGATTTGCAACGAAAGCAAGTTTTTTCCCATCCGGGGAAACTTGAGCGGCACCGCGGTCAATGGCATCGGTAGTTGACATCAATGCCTCTTCGTTAATCACAGTGGCGTTAGCAAAGTTTGAATCTTCCTTTCTTGACATCGTTGCCTTGTATATATTCAGCTTGCCATCACGTTCAGAAGTATAATATAACGTGCGATTATCACTACCCCAAGAGATATTCTTCTCAGCAGCAGCTGTGTTTGTAATTTGTTTAGTAGTAGCATATTCCACAGATGTAACGAATACCTCACCGCGTTTTGTAAAGGCAACCATGGTACCATCGGGAGAAGGCACACCACCCGAAGCTCCACTATTTACAGCAAGATATTCTACCGTGTTATACGAATCTGTAATCAAATCAATTGCAACTTTTTGAGGTTTGCCCCCTTTTTGCAAGGTATATATTTCTCCGTCCCATGTCAATGCAATAGTTCCATCAGTAGCTTGAGAAAGGAAACGCACCGGATGTTCTTTAAATGACGTAAGAGCCTTTGGTTGAGCTCCAGGAGAAGAAAGAGGCATTTCATAAACATTCATAGAGCCTCCATTGCGTTCCGACAAGAACAACAACGACGCGCCATCCGGAGAAATCACGGGATTACGATCTTCTCCGGCATGGGCTGTGATATTGACATGAGTATTGGTAGCCGGAGTGTATAACCATAAATCGCGTGTTACAGATGATGTGTGATGTTTGCGCCACTCATTTTCAACACCCTTATGGTCCTGATAAACGAATGATTTACCATCAGGAGACCAAGAAACCATCTGCGCCGGGGTTGCAAGAACCTGGGTTATCCTGCCACCGGACACCGGCACTTGATATAGTTCTGTCATACGAGCCGATGGGAAAACAGCACTTTTCACCGGATCTTGTATCATTGCAGAAAACATAACATATTTACCATCAGGTGTAAATGTTTCCGGAACTTCATTCCCACTATAAGAAGTAAGACGAGTGGCGACACCACCAGATGATGACATTATATATATATCCGAACTTCCCTCACGATCACTGGCAAATGCTATATATTTGCCGTCGGGGCTCCACAAAGGCATTTGATCATAGGCAGGAGATGCAGTAAGTCTTACAGCAGCTCCACCCTTAACCGGCACCTTATATATGTCACCTTGGTAAGTGAATGCGATTTCTTTTCCATTAGGAGAAATTTTAACATCGCGCAACCACAATGGGGTTATCGCTTGTGCCACCAAAGCACCGGCAACACAAATAAATGAAACAATAGCCGTTCTTTTAATCATATATGTATATTTTTTAATTATTTGCTCTTATTTTGTACAAAAATAATAGAAACAGTTAAACAAAACAACTTTCAAGAAATTATTTTTCAGATTGCATATATTTTTTTACAATTTTATTTGCATTTTGCAAATTATTGTATTATCTTTGCAACGTCAAAGAACGATATAATACTTAATCTATTTATGAATTACAAATTAAAAATCGACCGCAGTTCGTCGATATGTGCCATTTGGTTAGTTTCGCTACTATTATCCTCTTGTCGCACCACGAAGCAGATATCCTATGAAAGCATAGCTACCGAGCAAATTATGGTTACTGACAGCATACGGACAACAGGGAGGATGATGGTGGAAGAAAACGACACTGTAGATATTAAGATTACAGTATCGCATTACGAAGTAACTAATGGAGAGGAGGAGAAGCCTAAATTGAAAAGTATAACGATATTGGAATACAACAAAACGCACAACAAGAAAGGGCACGAGAAAACAACTGAAGAAAAGACGACAAATCATGGCACACATTCGGAATATAGCACGGATATCCATGAGTTAACACAGCATGAGAACAAGCAGCATCCGTGGAAAGCATTGGCTTTTATATTAATACTAATAAGCTTATTAATACTATTAATTACTTTAAGAAAATGAGATACGCACTTACTATTCAAGGCTCCGGCGTTTTAAAATTGGTAAAAGCACAAACCGCAATAATCGCCATGCAGAATCCTATGGAGAATCACATTTTTATTGATGTTGAGGAAGATGAGTTATTTCATACTACCTTAGTTAACGGATACATGAATCTGTGTGGAAAACTTCTGCCCTACATAGATCAACTGAATCTCAATTATCTCGAACAAAATACTATATATTTCATCCTCAACACAGGTTCAAGCAAAATACCTGCACTTTCCTTTTTGTACTGCATGGAGCAATATTTGGCTTGGTATATATTGAATGAAATATACTCCACGTCACCATCAATGGCAATTATCAAGCATTGCAAGGAAAATTTTCGAACATCATCGCATCGAATAATGGAAATTATGACGCTATAAGTTGTGTGATTTTATTACTGACTGCTTCCACAATATTTTTGTGAACCATGCTTTCGGGATTATAACCGATAGCCGAGACCTTCCCAACTGATGCAACAAAACCACCGGCAGAGAGAGTCATAGCTCGAAGGACAGCTTTGGCTCCTTTCCGCGGTGATCTTATGAACGGGCGGAAAATGATGTTAGCCAGACCATCATACCAACGTTTCATAGTTACCATATCGCTATTAACAACCCCGGGGTCGGCACAATTAATATTCAAATGTGGATATTTTCTGCTCAAATGTAATGCATAATGCGTGAGCGCAGTTTTACTCCTGCCATAAGTGCCAAGTTGAGAAAAATGAGATGCATCCACATCTATGTTTATAGACCGCGAATTGTATAACTTACGAGTAAGCGATGTCATAAACACCACATGTCCGCCATCAATAATATACGGAATCAACAACTGTGTCAGTAATGCTGTGTTAATCAGATTTACTCCCATAGTCGCCTCTAATCCTTGCGGAGTAACGGAATAGTCTCTGTTCATCACCCCTGCATTGTTAATTAACCCATACAATGACACTCCTGAAGCGATGATTCCCTCTGCAAAAATTTTAACCGATTCCGTATCTGAAAGATCAAGATGACGCACCATAACACGCGCTTGCACATTTACTGCCATAATTTTTTGAGCAACAGATTCACCTTTTGCCGTATTTCTTACAGCCAGAATAATAAGACGACCGGTAGTAGAAAGTGCTTTTGCAAGCTCTCTCCCAATGCTGCCGGTTGCTCCGGTAATAATTATTGCTTGTTCTTTATTATCGTCCATCGGTTAGTCCTTATTATCGAGCATACGATGTTTAACTATTAACCTCACTTTCGTGGGCAGCATAGCTACAGCTACTATAGCTATGCGATTCAAAAGCCCGTTGATATATTGTTTTCTATTTCTGAAAAGCCTATTTAACGCACCTTTAACAAATTTTTGAGGAGTGGCAAGAGCCCCAAGCCGAACCCCAAGTTTTTGCAAATTGCGTGGCAATCCGAATAAATCAGTTGCAATTCCACCTGGACAAGCAACCATCACATGCACCCCGCTCTCTTTCATCTCAAGATATAATGAACGACTCATGACTCGAATATATGACTTTGTAGCAGCATACATTCCGATACCGGGCATTGGCATCCAGCACGACATAGATGACATGTTCAAAATGTATCCTTTCCCTCGTTTCTGCATTTCACGGGCAAAAGCAAGCGATAATTCAGTTACAGCACGCATGTGCAACTCAAAATAAAGGTCCAGCTGCCTTTGTGTAAGTTCTACCATCGGTTTAAATGAGAAAATTCCTGCGTTATTGACCAGCACCTCTACAGGCGGAAAGTTATTGCACGCCTCTACAACAACATTTGCCGCACCATGTTCTGATAAGTCTTTACACAACGTTGTTATCATAACACCTGGATAATCCGCTTCAATATTATTTACGGCATCTGTGAGTTGCTCTTCCTGATTGCTGACAAGCATGAGTGCATACCCTCGACCGGCGAGTTGACGCGCAAATTCCAAGCCTATACCGGACGACCCGCCGGTGACAACAGCACTTACACTATTTTGTAGAACTATTCCGCTTTTCATCACGCCTACGAATATTCTCTATTTCTTTAACAAGCTTTTCCGGCAAATTTTTAACATGTTTGTGGCACTGCATATCTATGGTGTACATTCTTCCGATACAATAATTGGCATGGTCACATCCACAGCGTTCTTCACCATCACGCATACGATTTACAAAATCCGGCTCATTCACCAATGCCCTACCCATTTGCACAAAATCAAATCCACTGTCGAGCACTTTGTCTATACCGGTGCGACTAACAGCACCACCAACATATATCAGCGGCATTTTAAGTACTTCTCTGAAACGGAGGGCATCTTCAAGGAAATATAGCTCTTTGAAAGGGACCGTAGGAATCATCATTCGCCCAGCCATTTTCACACCATATTTCAACCACCAACAGTCCATATAATGAGTCAGTGTCTTAATCGGCATCTCGCCACGCATCACATACATCGGAGCTTTGCTTACAAAACCACCGCTAAGCACCAATGCATCTAACCCCAGTTTTTCAAGTTCCTGAGCCACCGTAATGCAGTCATCAATCTCCAAACCGCCTTTAAAACCGTCACGCATATTGGTTTTCGCCACAACTGCTATTTTACCATCTGCTGCCTTTAAAACTTCTTCGATACACATTTGCATAAAATGCATTCGATTGCTCAAAGTGCCACCATACTCATCCGTGCGATGGTTTGTAAATGGCGACAAAAATTGGCTTATCAGATATCCGTGTCCGGCATGCACCTCAACACAGTCAAAACCACCATCCATAGCAATCTTCACTGCGTTACCAAATTGGTGCGCAATATCTTTTAATTCATCCTTTTTAAGGCCTCTTACAAAAGTAGGAGAATACATATTAAACCCTGTACATGCCCCCACCGGAGTTTCTCCACATATTTTTTTATGGGACATATTTCCGCAATGTCCCAATTGCACCGATGCTTTTGCACCGTGTGAATGAATCGAATCTGTCAAATCACGAAGTCCCGGTACTATTTCTTTACGCAGCCAAAGCTGGCGTGGGAAAGAGAGTCCGCTCTGCATCACCGCTGCGTATGCAACAGTAGTCATACCTATACCTCCGGCTGCCACCGATGTATGATACGATTTAAGAGCTTCGCTCGGACTGTTATTTTCTGCCATCCCCTCAAAGGCAGCGCTTCTGATAGTTCTGTTTCTTAGAGTGATTGGGCCTATTTTACCTTCTGTAAACAGTTTTGATTCGCTCATATTTTCAATATATAAATGGAATTATATTCTTGAGTTTCAATTTTGTAAATTCCTCTCCAAATTCATTGCGATATCGATTATTAATGCGTTTTGCTCTTGGTGCAAGATTGGCAAATGTCCATAAAGCAAATACTGCTCCCGCATAACTCCACGTGAGTATCGCAAAGCCACACCATTCAACAAACTCGCCAAAATAATTGGCACTCGATACATACTTGTACATTCCACCACGAGGAATGTAATGTTTCGTATCGCCAGGCTTACGCAAATTTCTCACTACATTATCGCTATGCAGATTAATTGTCATACCGACAAAGAACACTATCACACCAATGATGAATCGAATATCTGTAATCCAGCTAACGGGATACGACCCTTCAGGACTAATATAGAATATCCAGCCGCCTTGCATAAAAGCGTTAAACATGTTAAATACTACTCCTGAAAAGATTATGGATAAGGGCATCTTACTGTTTCCTCTAATCAAGAACGGAAACACAAACGACCGTTGAAAATAGTGCAATTCAAATAACAGCAGAAACAACAGTGGCACCAACTCCGATTTTCTATCCGAAAACCACCAAAGTACAAACATCGCTACAAAAACAGGACTTTCCATTATTATCCACCCTACACGATTGTTGACCGTAGGTCCCCATTTCCTGGTGTACATCATCCCATATCCGGCATCGATATAATGAAGCACCACAAACACCACAAGCGCCGTAATCGACATGGCTATAAGGAATATATTAAATGCAGCCTCTGTTATCATTTGTTTTAAACAATTCTTTGCTTTTTTCGAAATACTCTTTGGGGAGCAAATTTAACTAATTATTCCCGAAAAACTTGACAATCGCTTTTATTTTTTCGTATTTTTGCACTAATAAAAATGCTAATATACTCTGTATAACGATATGAATACTAACTCAGAAATACCGGTACTTTTGCTCACCGGATATCTTGGAAGCGGCAAAACCACTCTGCTCAACCACATTCTATCTAACGAAAAAGGAATTAAATTTGCCGTTATCGTAAATGATTTAGGCGAAGTAAATATTGACGCCTCTCTGATACAAAAAGGAGGGATTGTCGGACAAAAAGACGAAGGAGATCTCATTGCCTTGCAAAACGGATGTATATGCTGCACTCTAAAAATGGATTTAGTGCAACAACTCGCTGAAATTGTATCCACAGGCAATTTTGACTATATTGTCATTGAAGCAAGTGGCATCTGCGAGCCTGCGCCCATAGCACAAACTATCAGTTCTGCATCGCGCATAGCACCACATTTGTTTAAGACTGCTATACCAAAACTCGATTGTATTGTTACTGTAGTGGATGCTCTTAGAATGAAAGATGAGTTTGCGCTTGGTAATGCTCTTGACAAAGAAAATATTGGTGAAGATGACTTGGAAAACCTCGTTATCGAACAGATAGAATTTTGTAATATAATTCTTTTGAATAAAATTTCGGAGGTCACTCCGAAAGAGGCCGCCCATGTACATAATATAATTCGGGCACTACAGCCAAAAGCCAAGATTATAGAATGTGACTACACCAATATCGAAATTGATGAAATTATCGGCACGGGAATGTTCGATTTTGAAGATGTTGCAACATCAGCCACATGGGTACATGAAATAGAACGAGAGGTGTCACCTGACGAGGAGGAAGACGCTCATCATGACCATCATCATGAGCATCATTGCGATGAACATTGTCATCATCACCACCACGATGAAGGCGAAGCAGAAGAATATGGCATCCAAACATTTGTATATTATCGACGCCCCGCTTTCGACTTAAATAAATTTGACCGCTTTATTGCTACCAAGTGGCGAAAAAACATAATTCGTGCAAAAGGAGTATTGTATTTCAGCAATAACCGCCAAATGTCGTTCCTTTTCGAGCAAGCCGGTTCGCAAAAAAAACTCACACAAGCGGGACTTTGGTATGCAACCGCACCTGAAGAGGAATTATATCGAATGATGCGAGAAGATCCGAGCCTGATGCGTGATTGGGATAAGACTTATGGCGACCGAATGATAAAACTCGTATTTATCGGCCAAAATCTTGACAAAGAATCAATTATGGCAGACCTTGACGAATGTCTCGAGCAATAATTTGCTATTGCGTCCTCTTTTGATTAACTTTGCAGTGTGAAATATATTGATAATACATCTTATTTACTTCCCCTAAGCTCTACTGTAATTGATGCCCTGAAACTTTTAAACGAGCTCTCCGGGACATCGACAACTATATTTGTTGTCAATGCAAATAATTGTGTGGTCGGCACCATTACGGATGGCGACTTACGGCGCTCTCTTGTTAATGGCGTTTCGCTCTTGGATGGCGTGGATAAGGTGATGCACCAAGATTTCACCGCTTTCAAAAATGGGAAAATAGATATTGCCACGATTAGAATTGCACGCAATAAGGGTATTCGCATAGTTCCGCTTCTCAATGAAAAAGGCGAACTCACTGCCGTAATAGATTTCAATCGACTAAAATCAATTCTCCCTATTGATGCAGTGCTTATGGCAGGAGGTAAAGGAGAGCGACTCCGACCGCTAACTCTCGAGACTCCCAAACCGCTCCTCAAAATAGACAACAAATGTATTATCGACTACAATATTGAGACCTTGACTCAGTACGGTATCTCAAATATACATGTCACTACAAACTATTTGAGCCAGCAAATTGAGAATCATTTTTCTACACCGATAGCGACTATTCACGTCAAATGTGTAAAAGAACCTAAACGTCTTGGCACTATCGGCTCTACAAAACTAATATCTGATTGGCAGCATTCCGATATTTTAGTGATGAATGCAGACCTGCTTACATCTATCAATCTTGAAGAGTTTTATCTGTGTCATTCTCAATCAAATGCAATGCTCACTGTAGCATCATTCCCTTATACAGTGTCTGTGCCGTATGCCATCCTTCAAGACGAGGATGGTAATGTAACAGGGTTAACAGAGAAACCCACATACAACTATTTTGCTAATGCCGGAATATATTTACTTAAACGCGAATGTCTTAATTATATTCCCGACGATGAATATTTTGACGCGACCGATCTAATTGAAACTTTGCTCAATCATAGATGTAAGGTCAAGCGTTTTACAATTAATGGAACTTGGATAGATATCGGTTCTCCGGATGACTTCCGCCAAGCTCAACTGCTTATAAAACAACATCGCCAACTCGATTTCTAAATCGTGAGATTTAAAAGATTTGGCATATTCTCATTACAATTTACTAAATAAACACTGTTATGCTCGAAAATATAGGAAACTTTATAACTACAACTGCCGATTTTGTGTGCGGCTATCCACTTTTCTTTCTACTCATCGGAGGAGGATTATATCTTTTCATATCATCCGGATTTGTATCAATCCGTCGCTTACCCTACTCAATAGCCGAACTTCGAAAGAAAGGCTCTTCAGATGATTCTCAAAAGGGAGAGATAAGTTCAGTACAAGCACTCGTATCCGTAGTTGCAGCCACTGTGGGATTGGGAAACATAGCAGGCGTTGCTATTGCGCTATATATTGGCGGTCCCGGTTCTATTTTTTGGATGTGGATAAGTGCCATCGTAGGTATGGCTACAAAATATCATGAAGGAGTTTTGTCAATCATGTACCGAGGCATAGATGAAAACGGAAAGCATAAAGGTGGCCCTATGTATATAATCGAACGTGCATTTGGTCGCAAATGGCGCCCACTTGCAATGTTTTTCGCTTTTGCCGGACTTTTTGGCACTATGTGCATTATCAACGCGAATCAACTCACCGAGGCCACCGTAGCCACATTCACCACCACAACAGGCATTGAGAATAGCACTTTCCTCGCTTCAATTGGTAGCATTACCGGATTGAACAACCTCGAAGCATTCAAATTATTAATTGGTCTCGGCATGGCAGCAATAGTATCACTGGTAGTAATTGGTGGTATCACGCGAATTGCAAATGTGGCTACAATAGTAGTTCCGGCCATGGTAACAGGCTATTTCCTTATGGTTTTATATATTATTATAACTCACATCACACAGGTGCCCGAAGTGTTTGCCAACATATTTGTGGAAGCATTTAATTTTAAAGCCGGATTAGGGGCTTTCTTCGGTGTAGCAATTGTGGGGGCACGAAGAGCCGCTCTTGTCAATGACGCAGGTGTAGGTACAGCGTCAATTATGCACGGCACATCAAAGAACAACCAACCTGTTAGGGAAGGACTTATTGCAATGCTTGGACCATCGCTTGATTCAGGATTTGTGTGCACACTCACTGCAATCGCCTTGCTGTTGTGTGGCGATTTTACAGGAAACGGTGACGTAAAAGGACTTGAAGTCGCAATGAAAGCGTTCGGTGATGCTATACCTGCCGGTCAATACATGCTCATGGTAATAGCGTTTTTCTTTGCCATCTCATCAATGTTCTCATATTCTTTCTATGGAAGTGAGTGTTTTGGTTACCTCTTCGGTAATCGCAGGGCAAAATACTATAACTATTTTTTTATAGCCTCGCTGGTCGTTTTTTCTGTTGTACCATTAAACGCTGCAGTCAGTGTTTGCGACCTGTTTTACGCATTAATGGCATTTCCGACAATGTTTACACTAATAGTATTGAGCGGAAAAGTGCGCGATGCATCGAAAAAATATTTCGGGAGCAAATAAACACTATTCCGCTCAATACTTTATAAAACCGCCATACCACTTAAGGCATAGTCACACCTGTAAGCGTTGCAATCTTACGCGGTATTTCAATGTTGTTGTTCAGGGTCTTAAACATATCTGAGCCAACGCCAACAGAATATACGGGAACAAAATTTCCTGTGTGGCTGCCAGTAATCCAACCCATCTTATCTTTTTTGTTCAACAAATTGAACACCTTCACTACAAATCCGTTAAATGAATCATAAAGAGTTTTATACTCTTTGGTATCGTGATTTACAAACACTTCGGTAAAAGCACTTTCAAGTTTTGCACTTTCATTTTCGTTCACTGGAATTTTACCAAAAAGTCCCGTGTTATCCTTGATAAACTGTTTCATTTCTTCCCATGTCGGCACTTTGTTGCTTTTTAGCATTTGCGTACATTCATCCATAAATACTTGTTTGGACATACGTTGGCAATCAATATACTCATATAATGCTTTATTGTTTTGCTGTAAAGCCATTCCACCTGTATCATGATCGGCTGTAACAACAATTAGAGTTTCATCCTTATGTGCAAGATAAAATTCATAAGCCAATTTAATTGCTTGGTCAAAATTAATTATTTCTTTAATCACAGCTCCAGGATCATTGGCATGTGCAGCCCAATCAATATTACCACCCTCAACCATAAGGAAGAATTTTTTGGGAGAGTCCTTTTCAAGATGTTCAATAGCCGCTTTTGTAAGGTCCGGAAGGTTAAGCGCACCCTTAATACTATCAATAGTATAACCTATATTTGATGAATCAATCTCTTTCGGATTGAGAATAAGGGTCTTGCCGCTTTTTTCACTCGCATTATAAGCATCCATGCCGTGGTATATTTTATAACCACCGGATTCAATCACAGTTTCCACCGCACCTTTTTTACCTCGAAGCGATGCTCCTGCAAAAAAATTATAGTTACTTGACGCAAGATTGGCAGCTATATTATCAAAATGGCTACGGCTTGGAACATGAGCATAGAACGCCCCGGGAGTAGCATCATCAATAGCTACCGAGGTAACAATACCCACGCCATACCCTTTATCATTAAGGTATTTAGCTATACTCGTTACCGCAACAGAATCAGGATTCATACCCAACATACCATTGCGAGTCTTAAATCCTGTAGAAAGAGCAGTTCCTGCAGCAGCAGAGTCCGTAACAGGACTACTATACGAGTAGGTCATTGCTACAGATGCAACAGGGAACGAAGTCATAGTGAGTTGAGCATTCTCGTTAATCACATAACGATTATAATTTTGAGTAGCCATAATGTGACCAAGTCCCATTCCATCTCCTATGAAGTAGAATATATACTTTGGAGTTTTAGCTGCTACTGCCCCTAAAACACATGTGGCAAAAAGTACCACTGAAATTACTAATTTTTTCATAAAATATAAATTATACTTTGTTGTTAATTTCCATTCTTATGGCAAAAATAATATAAACTATGTTACAAAACAAGTGTATTATACTCGCGACCATATTCAATCAGTAACACGATAAAACTGATACATAATCTATTATCTCCGACAAAAAGTTTTTAAAAAATTTTATTAATTTTAGTATCAATAGGCAATTTTTGCATTTTTCATTTGTATTATATTACTATTTTACTTAAATTTGTGCCGTTAGTAATATGCATTGGTACCAATTTTGCAATGTTAAAGCAATTTTACACCCATGCAACATTTCAACATTTACTCGTAACAATTACAACAATCAAACCTTTGCAAAGAGAAAATGAACAATCGTAGAAATTTCCTTAAAAACCTTGCGCTTGCCGGTGCCGGTGCAGTTGCTGCCCCAGCCATTGCCGGTTGCAACAATAAGGCAACTGCAGAATCTGCCGCTTATGTTGGCGATAACAATCTTCTAATTAAAAACGAAGGACTCAAAATCACCGGAACATTCCTTGATGAAATCTCCCACGATATTCCACACCAAAACTGGGGTGAAGCTGAATGGGATAAAGATTTCCAACATATGAAGAATATCGGCATTGACACCGTAATCATGATTCGCTCAGGATATCGCAAACAAATTACATATCCAAGTGAATACCTGATTGGCAAGGGGTGCTATAAGCCGAGCAAAGACCTCCTTGATATGTATCTTCGCCTCGCTGACAAATATGGCATGAAGTTTTATTTCGGACTTTATGATTCCGGCAAATATTGGGACACAGGAGACATGACGTGGGAAGTTGAACATAATAAATATGTTATTGACGAAGTTTGGAAAAATTACGGCGAGAAATATCCTAATGCCTTTGGCGGTTGGTATATAAGCGGTGAAATCAGTCGTGCCACTAAGGGCGCTATCGATGCTTTCCACGCTATGGGTAAACAATGTAAAGACGTGAGTGGCGGACTTCCGACATTCATATCACCATGGATTGATGGGAAAAAAGCCGTGGCTGCTGCATCGGGCAATCTTTCAAAAGCAGAAGGTGTATCGGTTGAACAACATGAAAAAGAATGGAACGAAATATTCGATGGTATCCACGATGTGGTTGATGCGTGTGCCTTCCAAGATGGACACATTGATTACGATGAATTAGATGCGTTCTTCACAGTAAACAAAAAAATGGCAGACCGCTATGGCATGAAATGTTGGACCAACGCAGAATCTTTCGACCGCGATATGCCTATTAAGTTCTTCCCCATCAAATTTGATAAACTTCGTTTGAAACTCGAAGCTGCTAAACGCGCAGGCTATGATAAAGCTATTACATTTGAATTTAGCCATTTCATGAGCCCACAATCGGCATATTTACAGGCCGGACATCTGTATGATCGCTATAAAGATTATTTTGAAATCGGCTAATTATCAATAATACTTTCAAATCTAAATCTTTGTAACAATGAAAAAAGATATTAATCTTGGATACATAGTATTTCTTTCAATAGCTGCAGCTATTGGAGGGTTCTTATTTGGTTATGATACAGCCGTAGTATCCGGCACCAACGAAGCCGTATGGCAACAATTTAACATTGGCGACGGTTCTTTCTTTAGAGGCTTTTATGTATCGGCGGCTATATTAGGTTCAATACTCGGAGCTCTCTGTGGTGGTACTGTATCCGAACGCATCGGACGTAAATTTTCAATGATGCTCGCTGCGTTTCTTTTCCTCATATCATCTTTATGGTGCGCTGTATGTTCTAATTTCCATGAACTGATTGTTGCTCGCGTAATCGGTGGTTTCGGTATAGGGTTGGCATCGGTTGTTTGTCCTTGCTACATATCTGAATTAGCTGTTGCCAAATATCGTGGTACTTTAGTGGCTCTCTATCAATTTGCCATTACATTCGGTATTCTTATTGCTTATGGCGTAAACTATTTGCTCGATTTACATGCCAACACAGCCATTGAGTCACCGGACCTTTGGAATTTGATAATGAATACGGAAGTATGGCGAGGGATGCTTGGAATGTGCGCTGTGCCGGCTTTGGTTTTCATTATTATTCTTTTCATTGTACCGGAATCTCCGCGTTGGCTTGTCGTTCGAGGCGACCGCTATACTGCTGAAAAAATCCTCATGAACATATATCACTCAAAGGATGCTGTGCTCAATGAAATCAAATCCATTACAGGAGAAAAGTTTGACTCCGGATTCGGAGCAACCGATTACATCAAAAGACACCGCCGGATGATATATGCTATACTCATAGGTGTTGCAATTGCCATTTTAGGTCAATTCATGGGTGTAAATGCCGTAATATATTATGGACCTACTATTTTCAAAGAAGTAGGGCTTGAAGACCCTCTTCTTGGTCAAGTATGGATAGGTGTTGTAAACTGTGCCACAACTATTATCGCTATATTTTTCATTGACAAAGTCGGGCGTAAAGGATTGGTGTATTTTGGGGTTTCCGGTATGATTCTATTTTTAGTTCTTGCCGCCGGATTCCTTCATTTCCAGGAAGAAATGCAACTTGATAGTGTACTCATGATTGTATTTCTCGGCGCTTATATGTTCTGCCAAGCAATTTCAATCTCAGCTATCATTTTCGTAATTCTTTCGGAAATGTATCCTACAAAAATACGCGGTTTGGCAATGTCAATCGCTTCAATGTCGCTTTGGGTTGCAAACTGGCTCGTATCTCAGATATTCCCGAACTTGCTTGATGCATTAACACTGAAAGGTACATTTATTCTATTTGCAGCATGCTGCATACCTTACATGTTGATAATGTGGAAACTTGTACCAGAGACCACAGGCAAAACACTCGAAGAAATTGAACAATATTGGATAAAAGAAAAGAAATCTAAATAAAACTGACTCACACATTGTAATATCAGAAATATAATTAAACAAAATGACTGAAAATCAGAGAAATGAATTTAAAAAACTTGCCGATCTGTATCGTAGCGAGTTGCTTGACAACGTAATGCCTTTTTGGATGAAACATTCTATCGATACAGAATGTGGTGGTTATTTTTCTTGCCTAAATCGTGATGGTGCTGTATATGATACCGACAAATTTATTTGGTTGCAAGGACGTGAGGTGTGGATGCTTTCCACACTTTATAACAAGGTTGAAAAGCGTCAGGATTGGCTTGACGCTGCTATTCAGGGAGGTGAATTCCTAAAGAAATATGGTCACGATGGTAACTACAATTGGTATTTCTCCCTCACTCGTGAAGGTAAGCCAATTGTTGACCCTTATAACATCTTCAGCTACACATTTGCGGTAATGGCTTTCGGACAGTTGTTCCTTGCCACAGGCAATAAGGAATATGCTGAAATTGCAAAAACCACATTTGACATAGTTCTAAGCAAAGCAGATAATACCAAAGGCAAATGGAATAAACTGCATCCCGGGACCCGTCCACTCAAGAACTTTGCTCTGCCAATGATTCTTTGCAACCTTGCTCTCGAAATAGAAGAACTCCTCGAACCGGAATTCCTTCAGAAAACTATCGACACATGCATTAGCGAAGTCGAACAGTTCGTTCGTCCGGAACTTGACGGACTGGTTGTAGAAAACATAGGCGTTGACGGTTCATTGGTTGATTGCTACGAAGGACGTCACATGAATCCGGGACACTCTATAGAAGCTATGTGGTTTATGATGGACCTCGGTCGTCGTTTGAATCGTCCGGAACTCATTGAACGAGCTAAAAACACTGCCATTCGCATGGTTGAATATGGTTGGGATAAAGAATTCGGCGGAATCTTCTACTTTATGGATCTTAAAGGATATCCACCACAAGAACTTGAATGGGACCAAAAACTCTGGTGGGTACATATCGAAACTCTCATCTGTATGCTTAAGGGCTATAACCTCACCGGTGATGAACACTGCTGGGAATGGTTTAAGAAAGTACACGATTATGCGTGGACACATTTTGCCGACAAAGAACACCCCGAATGGTTTGGTTATCTCAACCGACGTGGCGAAGTACTTCTCCCATTGAAGGGAGGCAAATGGAAAGGCTGTTTCCACGTTCCAAGAGGTATGTTCCAATGTTGGAAAGTTCTCGAAGAACTTGCTTCAAAATAATAACAAAACTTACCCTATCATCATTGCAGGATAATTTTCTATCCTGCAATGGTTATAATTAAACTTCACTTAAATATCACACCTATATGAGCAACAATCGCAGAAATTTCATCAAAAACATGGCTGTAGCAGCCGGAGTAGCAGCCGGAGCCAAATACCTCACATCATGCAACACTTCTGCACCAACATCATCACTTCATTTTGAAGGAGACCCATCACTTGCCGGTAAATTTATCACTCCTGAGTGCAAGCAAGGGATGCCTATTCACGCCACATTCCTCGACGAGGTAAGCTGGGATATTCCTCACCAAAATTGGGGTCCTGTAGAATGGGATAAAGATTTTGCCAGCATGAAGCGCATGGGGATTAACACTGTGGTTTTAATCCGCGCCGGATTAGGAAGTTGGATTGCATCACCTTTCAAATCAGTTATTTCTATGCGAGAGGATGTAATGTATCCACCTCTTGATCTCACTGAAATGTTCCTTACACTCGCCGACAAGCATGGTCTTAATTTCTATTTCGGTCTATACGATTCAGGCTACTATTGGCACATTGGCGAATATCAGAAAGAAATAGATATCAATCTGGCTCTCATTGACGAGGTTTGGGAAAAATATGGTCATCATAAATCATTTGCCGGATGGTATCTTTCTCAGGAAGTAAGCCGTAGAACTCGCAATATTGCCAAGATTTTTGCGGATATGGGTAAATACGCAAAAAATATCTCCGGTGGATTGCCTACTATGATTTCACCTTATATACACGGAGTCAAGACAGACCAGGTAATGGCAGGCGACAAGGCTACCACCGTGGAGGAACACGAAAGAGAATGGAACGAAATACTTGGAAATATACAAGGAGCCGTAGATATCCTCGCATTCCAGGACGGACAAGTTAATTACGGAGAACTATATGATTACCTCACAGTAAATAAGGCTCTTGCAGATAAATATGGTATGCGCTGTTGGTCGAACGTAGAATCTTTCGACCGCGATATGCCAATCAGATTCCTCCCCATCAAATGGGAAAAACTTTTACTTAAACTCGACATTGCGCGCAAAGCAGGAATGGAGGATATCATCACATTCGAGTACTCTCATTTCATGAGCCCGAATTCGGCATATTCTCAAGCAGGACATCTATACAATAGGTATCTTGAACATTTTAAGTTATAATTACACATCAATGATAATTTAAACCAATTCAAATATTATGAAATTGAATTTTAAAATTCAACTGCGAAACCTATTCACCTTCATTATTTTTTTGTGCATCAGTTCTTTAACATTTGCACAAACTCAGATGGTGACAGGTTCCGTTGTTGACCCGGAGAACGAGCCACTTCCCGGTGCAACCGTTATGGTAAAAGGCTCCACTCGCGGAGTTGCCACCGATTTGGAAGGTAACTATTCAATTGCCGCTAAAAAAGGGGAAGTGCTTGTGTTCAGCTATGTGGGTATGAGAACTCACGAAGTAAAAATCAGCCACACAACCATCAATGTCCAACTTATTGAAGATATCGGCAATCTTGATGAATTAGTTGTAGTAGGTTATGGCGTACAAAAGAGAGGCAATATTACCGGAGCCATCTCTACAGTCAATGACAAAGAACTTCTTAAATCACCAACAATGTCATTGTCAAACGTTATAGGTGGTCGTGTTTCAGGTGTCGCAACAGTTCAACAAACCGGTCAACCGGGCTATGACAATGCTTCAATTACAGTGCGTGGACAAAGTAACATCGTGTATGTGATTGACGGTGTGCGTCGCACTTCTTCCGATTTCAATGGTATTGATCCCAACGAAATTGAATCTATTTCGGTTTTGAAAGATGCATCAGCTGTTGCTGTATATGGATTGGATGCCAACGCAGCTTTCATTATAACCACAAAAAAAGGTCGTTCGGACAAAACTCAAATATCGTACTCCGGTTCTGTTGGTTTCACCCAAAATGCACTTCAACAAGAGTGGCTCACCGGTCCTGAATTTGCGAAATGGTATAATAAAGCTCTTTCACTCACCGAAACGTCTGATAAAAATGCAGGAACATACAATCCTGAGGATGGTTTATATTATTTCAATCCAAAATTTTCTGATGATCAGGTACAAATGATGATTAACGGTACTAACGGTTGGGGAAACACCGATTGGTATAACGAAATGTATGGCAACGGGTTCCGTACACATCATAATATTTCTGCCACAGGAGGAAACGACAGGGTTCATTTTTTTGCATCTGTAGGTTATCTCAAAGAAGACGGAAACCTTGATGGATACGGATATAACCGTTACAATTTGCGCGGAAATATTGATGCCAAAATCACAAACAATCTTACATTTGACCTCGGTATTTCCGGTCGTATCGAAGACCGCGACGCTACAGCGTTTGGCACAGGAAAGGATGATTTCCTCAATGTGCCTCAACAAATTGTGAGTATGTATCCGTTCTTGCCTAAAACTGCAGTATGGTCAGATGGGAAAGAATATACTACAGGTGCACAAGGATGGACTCCCGATAATAACGCATGGGGAGCTACACACGACACAGGTTACAGCAAGAGCAGACTTTCATACATATCTGCAAATATGTCGCTGAAATATGATGCTCCTTTTTTAAAGGGGCTATCAGCTAAATTTCTTGCTTCATACGACTTGTATTATTCATTTTCGAAAACTTTACACTATCCGCTAAAGCACTTGCTTGCCGATATAAACAAAATAGATATCAACACAGTGGATATGCCATATAACTTGGTTTGGGCATATCAAGGTTACAACAACACTCAGCTCAATGAAGCTGCCAACACAAGTTCTACTCTTTCTACTCAAACATCAATAAATTACGACAATACTTTTGGGAAGCATACCATCAATGCACTTGCTTTGTTGGAAACTCGCCAGCTCAAATCTAATGGATTAGGTGCAGGTGGTATGGGTCTCGATTTCCTCTCTCTTGATGAACTTGGCAAACTCACCTTTGTCAATGGAAATGGAGAAATAAAGCAACCCACAATATCCGGGTCAAGCTCAGAATCTCGCGTTGCCGGATTTGTAGGTCGTGTAAATTACAACTACGATGATAAGTATTTCGTAGAAGGTACAATTCGATACGATGGTAGCTATTTATTCGGTGGTATGAATAAGCGTTGGGTTGCACTTCCCGGTGCATCTTTAGGTTGGCGTATCAGCAAAGAAGAATTCTTTAATGTTGATTGGATTAACGACTTTAAGTTGCGTGTGGCAGTCGGTGAAACTGGAATAAGCGGAATAAGTCCGTTCCAATGGCTCACAACAATGGTGCTTAACAAGAACGCCGTGATTATAGGAGGAACTCCTTCTACGTTTATATCTGCGGGAGGACTCGGCAATCCTTATTTACAGTGGGCTAAGTGTTTGAATTATAATGCCGGTTTCAACATTCTTACATTCCAAGGACGTTTGGGTCTGGAATTCGACGTATTCTACAAACACGAATATGACCTCCTCACCACAGCAACCGGTGCATATCCGCCGTCAATGGGTGGTTATTACTTTAGCACTGCCAATGGTAATGAAAAAGATTATCGAGGCGTTGATATAACACTTACGCACAACAATTCTGTTGGTGATTTCAACTATGGAGTGAAAGTCGTTTATTCTTATGCTTACGGACGATGGCTGAAATACATGGCTGATTCTGAAAATGCACCATCTTACGACCGCGTAACCGGGACTCAAATAGGTGCTCGCCGCGGACTTATTGCATTGGGTTTATTCCAATCACAGGAAGAAATAGACAATTCAATTCTTGTAGATGGATACCCGGTAAAAGTAGGTTATCTTAAATATCTCGACCGTAATGGCGATGGTAAGATTGTTCGTAATGGAGAAAATAGCGATGTGGGCATCATCGCAAAGAGTGCAATACCGACATCAACAGGTGCTATCGACCTATTCGGCTCATGGAAAGGTATTGACATTGATATGTTGTGGGGATGGGGGCTTGGTCATGATGTAGCCATGACAGGTCAATATCAAGGAGCTGACAATTCGGGCACAATGGACCACACCATGTACACTAAACCATTTTATCAAGGCGGTAATGCTCCGAGATATCTTGTGGAAAACAGCTGGACTCCTGAAAACCGGACAGCATATTTCCCACGTTTGGAAACAACACCTTATTCTCAAAATAACGCTATTTCAAGTAGTTATTGGTATAAGAAAGGTGATTATATTCGCTTGAAGACAGCTCAAATAGGATATACGTTCCCACAGAAACTTATCGGGCGTTCAGGTATCACTCGACTCAGAGTATATGCTGAGGGATACAACCTACTAACTTTCAGTGGTCTTAACAAGTTTAATATCGACCCTGAGTCACCAGCTGTAAATAACGGATACTATCCACAACAGCGTTCTTATTCTTTCGGTATTAACATTTCATTCTAAAATCGGAGGAGAAAACAATGAAAAAATCAATTATAAAAAACATACTTTCCATAGCAGCTCTTGGCACCATCGCAACATCATGCAACAGTTGGCTCGACGGTGTACCTAACAAATCTTCTGTATTGGAAGAAACTGTATGGGAAACAGAAGAATCTGCAGAATCATATCTTAACGGATTCTATACCTATATTGATAAATATGGGCAATTTGGTGGCAACCAATATAGCGGTGCTCTCACAGAATCGCTCACCGATGCTTTCAAATATGGCAGTTCCACTCTCGGTTATCGTGCCGGGCATGAGAATCAATATGTGATGATGCCGGAAGTTATAACGGTAGGTAGTAATCACCTATCGTTATGGGGTACAGCATATACAAATATCCGCCGCATTAATCAATATTTGCGCGATATGGAGAGATATTCCACATACGGAGAAGAAAAAGAAACTGTTTGGAAAGCTCAAGCACTTTTCCTCCGTGCATTGGTATATTTCAATCTTGCAAAACGTCATCCCGGAGTAATTATCTACGATGACCTTCCTACTGATGGACAAAAAGCGCGTTCCACAGAAGAAGAAACATGGGATTTCATCGAAGCTGATTTGGAGTATGCTGCTGCACACCTCCCCAAAACATGGAATTCAGCTAATGAAGGCAGAATCACTTATGGAGCTGTAAAGGCATTCCAATCACGCGTATTCTTATATGCAAAACGTTGGCAAAAAGCTTATGATGCTGCTGTAGAAGTAGAAAAACTCGAGCAAGAAGGCATTTATGGGCTTGTAAACGATTACACTCAAGCATGGAAAGGGAGCAATAAAGAAGCAATCCTTCAATTCTTCTATCGTAGCCTTAATGGTCCGTCGCATAATTTTGACAAAAACTACGTTCCGGCTTGCGATGGTTACGAATATGGTGCCACAGGGACTCCAACCCAAGAAATGGTTGAATGTTATGAGACCAAGACCGGAGAAAAGTTTGACTGGGAACCATGGCATTCCGGGTCTAACACCACTCGTCCCCCTTATGAAGAACTTGAACCACGTTTTGCCGCTTCTGTTATCTATCCGGGGTCTGTTTGGAAAGGACGAACTATGGATTGCTCCGTTGATGGTGTAAATGGCACATATATGGACTATGATAGTAAAGATTACTCATGGGGACAAACTACTACCGGATATTTCCTCAAAAAACTTCTTGACGAAAATCTTATTGATGTTCAAGGCACAGCAAGTAGCCAAACATGGGTTGATATTCGTTATGCCGAGGTTCTTCTCAACAAGGCAGAAGCCGCATATATGCTCGGCAAAGAAGCCAGTGAATACCAAGCTCCTATGAACCGAGTACGTGCTCGCGTTGGCCTGCCTGCTAAGACATCTACAGGAGAAGAGTGGTTTGCCGACTATCGCAACGAACGCAAAGTCGAACTTGCCTACGAAGGACATCTTTATTGGGATATGGTGCGTTGGCGTAGATGCCACATTGAATATAACAACTACCGTTGTCATGGTTTCAAAATTGAGGGTGGAAATTACACTTATGTAGATGTTGACCACGCTGACCGTAGATTTTTAGAACGTCAATACGTAGTTCCAATCCCTGCAGATGAAATGCGTAACAACTCTCTCATCGAACAATATCCTGAATGGAAATAATCTGTTAAATTCGCTTTATAATGAAAAAAATTAATATAATATCAGCAGTAGTAGCATCACTAATTCTTTTGTGTGGAATAAGTGCATGCCAAAGCCCGGAAGAATTAGTTATAACTCCCGGGCAGGAATCTATTCATTCCATTTCTGCGAAATTGGTTGGAGATGAAAGTTTCGAGAATAATTTTGTGGGAGAAGTAGATTTTGAAAAAGGTGAAATCAGAATAGTATTTCCTTACAATTATCCGCTCGCATCTGATAATCAACTTAGCAAAGAGCAACTCAGTAAGGTTCTCGTAGTTGCATCTATTCATAATAGTGTATCATTTACCCCGTCGCTTGGCATTATGGACTTGAATAAAGAACATAATATCATTATGCACGACCAATATGGTGTAGATCACTATTTCAAACTGTATGCCGATATACGTAAAAGTGCCGAATGCGATATCACAGCATTTAATTTTATCAATACTGACAGCACTAACATTGTCGGTATCCCTAATGCTGACTTAGGTACTGTATCAATTCCATCAGGTGGAGATCTCGGCATGGGCTCAGCTATAGTAGAAACGTCTTTTCATTCAACTATATCTCCCGACCCAAGTGAAGTGCGCGACTATACCGACCCTGTAGAGTTTGTTGTAACTGCACAAAATGGAGTTGATAAAAAAACTTGGATTATACAACGTGGATTCCCTCCAAAATTGAAACGCGGGTTACGTAAAGGTAGCGAAAAACTCATTTGGGTAACAAAATTATCAGAGCTTGGATATAATGGAGCCATGGCGGGAGAAAATTCTCCGAATGGTATTGCTCCGTCAGGAGATTTTGTCGTTATAAATCAGATTGGAGAAAAAACTCCCATTTACATTAGCCGAAAAGACGGCAGCATAGTTGGACACGTTAATTTCAACGATATCTCACCGATGGGAAATAGTACCGGAAATCAATGCATTACATCCGACGATGCCGGTCATATAATTGTATGTAATACCGACCGTTCCGGAACATCATCCAGTTTCAAAATATGGAAACTCAATGACGTAAATGCTACACCGGTAGAACTTATATCTGACGCTGCATACTACAATTATCGAGGTCATCATATTTCTGTGACCGGTGATGTGGAAAAAGACGCTATTATCACTTGTGGCACAAATAGTGATGCTCCAACTTTCCATCGTTGGGAAATCAAAGACGGGCAAGTGGTTTCACATACACCGACACAGATAACCCCGGGCGGATATACTACAGGTGCTTGGAACAACATTGATGTGGTATATCTAAAACCTGATATTAACAGCGATTATCTTGTGAACACATACTCGCAGATATCAGGAAATGGAGCTCTCAATGACAACAGATATCTCTCATTGCATGGTGCTAACAACGCTATTAAAAGCATTTCTCCCTGGTTTGACCCGAATGGTGCCACTGCCGGTCCAAACAGTCCAAACTGGATTAATGCACAAGTTGATTGCATCGAGTTTAATAATATTACTTATGTAACAGAGATGCGAGTGAATACTTTCACATGGGGCTCAAACAATTACGATACAGTTATGCTCTATGAACTTAGCAGCGGTTTATTTAGTAATGCTGTTGATTTCGAGAACAAAAGAGCCAATCAAGTAAAACTTTGGAGTCTGTATGGAGCCAAAGACTACGGAACTCCTCCCGGCCTCGGAGGTGCAGCCAACGGCATCGAACTTCAAGTATCAGAAGATGGATATTACCTGTATCTGTACTTTATGTTTGCTAAAGGTGGCGTAGGGTGCGTGCGTATGGACTGCTTTGATCTTTCTGAAGAAAACTAAGATTGGCACAACTTTAAAAAAATGGCTATCAGGCGCTGCCGATTTTCTCGGCAGCACCTTTTTATCCCTATAAAGCATCTTGTAAAATGCTCTATGATAATGAAACTATTAAAATCATTTCTATTTTCATATATCACACTGATATCAATTACATTAACCGGATGTGGCGATGATAAAAATGACATCCCGTACCTCGGCACAAATCCTCCTAAAAAAGAAGAACCGACCGATACTGTTGCAAAGCCCAGATATATATGGGTCGATGCTGCAGCTAACTTTATTGATTTCGCTAATAGTAAAGAGAATATCAAACGAGATTTAACTCTCGCAAAAGATGCCGGTTTCACGGATATCGTTGTGGATGTGCGCCCCATATCGGGTGACGTCTTGTTCAAAACAGATATTGAAAAACAAGTGGAATATTTGTACGCCTGGATTTCAAAGGATGGTGGAGGCAGTGTGTATTCTCGTGTTTATAGAACTGCCACTTGGGATTATCTGCAAGCATTTATAGATGCAGGTAAAGAGCTCGGATTAAAAATCCATGCCGGATTTAACACCTTCTCAGGTGGATATAATGGTTCCGGACTACTTTATCGCGACAAAGAAAAAGCTGAAACTTGGGCATCTACTTTAAATACCGCCTCAGGGTTTGTGAACATTATGGATATCCCAGGAGAAACTACAAAGTTTTTTAATCCAAGTCACCCTGATGTTCAGAATTACTTATGCTGCTTACTTGCCGACTTAGCAAAGTATGATATCGATGGAATAGTTCTCGATCGTGGACGATATTTAAACATTTGCTCTGATTTCTCGGAGATTTCACGCCAACAATTTATATCATTTTTAGGAATGAATTGCAATTGGCCCGATGATGTATTGCCATTCGGAAGCACATCATATCCCACACCTACCCCAAAATATCTACCTCGTTGGTTTGAATATCGAGCTAAAGTGATTTACGAATTTATGAACAACGCTCGCAATGCCGTAAAATCGGTAAATAGTTCTGTTAAATTTGGTGTATATGTTGGAGCATGGTATAGTTCCTATTTCGATGTTGGTGTAAATTGGGCGGGAAAGAATTACAATTCTGCTATAGATTATACATGGGCATCTCCGGGATATAACAATTGGGGGTATGCCGGATTAATGGACCAGATGTTGCTTGGAGCCTATGCGAATCCTAATAGCGTGTATGGCACTATAGAATGGACTATTCAAGGCTTTTGCGCGCTCGGAAAGAAAAGAACTGCCAATGAATGTCCCCTCGTAGTTGGTGGACCCGATGTTGGCAACTGGTCGGTTGGTGGAATTACCGAAACTCAAGAACTTGATGCAGTGAAAAATTCCGTTGACGCTGCTATAAACGCCTGCGACGGATATTTTTTGTTCGATATGGTCCACCTGAAAATGAATCCCAAAAAATGGGACTACGTTAAACAAGGAATTGATGATTATCTCAAAACAGTAAACAATTAACAATATGAAATTTACAATACATCGTTTGTTCATTGCTGTCGCAATAATTTTAACTGCACAACAAACCTTCGGTGCCGATTTTTGCCCGCGTGTTATAAATGGGAAAATAGTATGTGGGAAAAAAGCTATCTCTGGTGTACCTGTAACCGACGGCTACAATTTTGCTCTAACAGATAAAGACGGATGCTATGAACTTCCAATAAACAGCTCAGCATCATATGTTTATATAACTACTCCGGCGGGGTATTTGCCGGAACATAACAATTTTCATCCACAATTCTATAAATCATTATCACAAGAATGCGACCGCTATGATTTTAATTTGATTAAAAACCCAAAAGATGACAGCCGTCATGTGGTGTATGTACAAACAGATGTACAAGTTATTGAAGAGCGCGAACTTGATTTGTACGATTTACAGGTAGATGATGTTTTAAAAGAGTTGAAACAATACGAAAAAAAATACGATATTTTTGGCATAGATTGCGGTGATATCGTTGGTGATCACCCAGAATTATATCAATCATCTTTAAAACATTATTCCCGTCTTGGATTCCCACTATATTGTGCAATGGGTAACCATGATATGATCTATGACGGACGCACACATGAAACATCATACACACGTTTTGAGAGTATATGGGGCCCATCTCGCTACTCATTTAATCGTGGCAATGTACACTACATCGTAATTGATGACATATTCTATATCGGTCGCGATTATTTCTACATGGGATATATTGATGAAGCTACATTTTCATGGCTTGAAAAAGACCTGGCAAACGTTCCTGAAAACTCCACTGTGATCATAAGTATGCATATTCCGTCACACTTAAAGAATCCTGCCCCTGCATTTGCATACAATGGCTCCGAGGTGGGAGAACAATTAGTAAATTTCCGAGGTTTACATAAATTACTACAGCCCTATAATGCACATATTTTCAGCGGACACACACATTGTAACCTCACACTGCAATTTGCTCCAAATCTAATAGAGCACAATCATGCATCGGCATGTGGCACATGGTGGGATTTGCCGGTATGTCAAGATGGAACCCCTCAAGGATATGCTGTGTATGTAGTGGATGGCAACGATATTAAGTGGTATTACAAAGGCGCGTCAACAAATCGCAATCATCAATTCCGCGCTTATCCTATGGGATATGATAAAAAGAATCCTGATAAAATAGTGGCTAATGTATGGAATTACGACTCTGAATGGACTGTAGAGTGGCTTGAAGATGGCGTTATAAAAGGTAACATGACCAAATTCTCCGGACAAGACCCCTATGTAATCGATTTAATCGGTGACCGCAAACATTTGCGTTTTTCTTGGATTTCGGCAGAAGTAAACGACCACATGTTTTCATGTGTGCCGGAAAACCCGAATGCTGCAATCACGATTCGTGTAACCGACCGTTTCGGGAACGTGTATGAAGATGTACCATCTGCCCCGATAAATCCATTTAAATAACAATCGATAAATTTTATCCTAATATGAAAAAATCTGCTTTTATCATTTCAAGCGCATTATTAGTGCTTTCTACATTATTTTCTTGCAAAAAAGCCACTAACGCTGAATCTATAAGAATTGAGGACCGCCCAAAAATTATGTGGGTAGATTTCGATGCCAATTGGACAAGGTTTTCCAATCCAGATACAGCTCGCTACTACATCAAAAAGGTAGCCGATTGTGGTTTTAATCATCTTGTAATTGACGTTAAAGCCACAAAGAGTGCAGTAGCATTCAATAGTTCTGTTGCTCCAAAAATTAAGACTCTGAGAGGTGTGGATATGCCGGACAATTTCAATTATCTTGACACTATGATTACCATCGGTAGAGAAAATGGCATGAAAGTATTTGCATCGCTCAACGTATTTTGTGAAGGGACAAATCCCGAAAAACAGGGCATCCTGTATGGTGATAAAAAGGCATGGGAAACGGAATACTACTTTGCCGATGGTATTATAAGTAAAGCTGATGATATGGAAGGTCCAGGTACTGCTTTTATGAATCCGGCTATTCCTGAAGTACAGAATTATGCTCGCTCCGTAGTTCTTGATTTGATAAGCAATTATGACCTTGACGGAGTGATGCTCGACCGAGGTCGTTATGAAGGTATCGGCTCTGATTTTTCACAATTCTCCAAAAATAAATTTGAAGAATATATTGGAGAGAAAGTAGAAACTTTCCCACAAGACATCTACGAATGGGTAAAAGACGATAAAGGTCAGATTACCCGTAAACCGGGAAAGTGGTATCAGAAGTGGATTGAATGGCGTGCCTCCGTCATATATAATTTTTTCAAAACCACACGTGATTCTATAAAAGCTGTAAAACCTAACATTATGTTCGGCAACTACACCGGAGCATGGTATCCATCTTATTTTGAAGTAGGAGTAAACTGGGCAAGCAAAGAATATGACCCATCAAAAGATTTTGATTGGGCTACTCCTGAATATAAAAACTATGCACTCAACGAACTTTTCGATCTCTATACCAATGGTAATTACTATGTTGATGTGACTCTTGATGAATTACGTGAACATGGACTCAGAATTAAAAATGAAACTGATAGCGAATATTCTATTGGTGAACATTTGTGTGTAGAAGGAGCCTGTGACTATTCTCGCAAACTTCTATGTGGACGCCCATTTTATGGTGGTATGTATGTAGAACAATATTACGATAGCACCGACCGCTTCCAACGAGCCGTAAAAATGAATCTCAAGAAAAGTGATGGTTTTATGTTGTTTGACATTTGCCACATTATCCGGCAAAATTGGTTCGACTTGCTGAAACAAGCAATTGATGAAGCAGAACAGGAATTGCGCGAAACTCAAAACGAAACCAAATAATTTTTATATACAATGCGTGCTCAATCATTAGATGCCCTTCGCGGCTTTGCAATAATTATGATGGTGCTTAGTGGCACTATTGCAGCAGGCGTGCTCCCTAATTGGATGTCACACTGTCAAGTACCTCCTGCAACCGGATTCGACCCCTCAATATATGGTATCACATGGGTGGACTTGGTATTCCCCTTTTTCCTATTCGCAATGGGCGCTGCTTTCCCTTTTTCAATCGGCAGTAAACTTGAAAGAGGCGAAAGTAAACTCAAACTTTCTCTCTCCGCATTAGGGCGTTGCTTCCGATTGGTATATTTTGCGGTCTTTATAGCTCATGTATATCCTTGGAACATGTTTGGCGGATTGCAAAATCCTCTTGTGTGGTGTCTTTGTATCTTTTCGTTTATTCTCATGTTCGGCATGTATCTTCGTTTTCCATGGAATATAAAGCCTTGGTTACGCTTTGCCATAGAATTCGGCAGTTATGCTATAGGTCTGATTATGATGATTTGGATAGATACTCGTAAGGCAGGGACACTTTCTCTTAACTTATACGATAATAATATCATTATCCTTTTACTCGGCATAATGGCATTTTTTGCCACAGTGATATACATATTCACCCGTTGTAGTGTACTCGCCCGATTGGGAGTGCTTCCATTTATAATGGCTATACTTCTAAGCAAAGATTGCGCTGACAGTTGGCAACAATGGTTATTTTACTATACACCTGCCAGATGGTTATTTCAATTTCATTTTCTGAAATATTTATTTATAGTATTACCCGGTACTGTCGCCGGTCAATTCATAAAAGATTGGATAACAGAAAAAAATTCTATTAATGCATTATCCTCGGCAAACGATTCGAAAATAATGAAGCTGCTTATACCAATCAATGTACTTCTTCTGCTACTTTCAAATCTATGGGGGTTATATACGCGCGAACTTGTAGCCAATTTTGTTATCAGCATAGCACTTGTGGCATCACTCTTCTATTGTGCCAATGTATGTGGGAGTAATCGCAAATTATTCCTCAATCTCGCTCGTTGGGGTGCATATTTTCTCATTCTTGGCCTTTTCTTCGAAGCATACGAAGGTGGAATCCGCAAAGATGACTCCACATATAGCTATTATTTCGTTACGTCCGGATTAGCATTCTATTGCCTTATTGGATTTGTGATGCTTTGCGATGTCCTCAAATACGATAAAATCATGTCACCTCTCACAATGGCTGGAAAGAATCCTATGATTGCCTATGTGGGGACATCAATATTTATAATGCCGGTGCTTCAACTATTACACATCCTGCCTTGGATGCTCGAAAATATGACGACACGTGCAATTCCGGGATTTTTATACGGTGTAATACTCACATCGCTTGATGTGCTTATCGCAATGTATTTTACCAAGATAAAATGGTTCTGGCGTACTTGATAATAATAGCAGTATATAATGAGAAAAAATATTGTAACTATAATCCTTGCTTGTGTAAATCTATTCAACTTTGCACAAGCAAGTGATATAAAATATGTAGATGCCTCCTCTTTACCTCTATTGGGGAAGGCAATTGACGACACAGCCAGTAAATGTCGCTATTCACGGTTGCCTGATTCATTATCAACTCAGGTTGAACGTTATCGCCTATACACTCTTGGCACCAACTCAACCGGCATGGCAATACGCTTTCGCTCTGCATCACCCAAGATTTGTGCAAAGTGGAACTCTCCATGGAAATTCATGCTTGAAATACAGTCGCCTGTCGGCACTCGCGGTCTTGACCTTTATGCTCTCAATGATGACGGGAAAACATGGCAATTTATTAATTCTGCGCAACCAAATGTATGGGAAAATAAAACAGAAACTACCATCATTGCCAATATGGAGCCAAAAATGCGTGAATATATTATGTATCTTTCTCTTTACGACACTGTAGATTCTCTTTATATTGGCGTAGAAGAAGGATATTCAGTAGAACCACCTGCTGTTGATATACCATCTACAAAACGACCAATCATTGTATATGGTACAAGCATAGTTCAAGGACCTGGAGCATCAAAGCCTTCTATGAACTATACCAATATGCTAACACGCAGACTGAATCGGGAAGTTATTAATCTGGGATTTGGGGGGCATGGACAACTTGATCTACCTGTAGCAAAAGTAATTGCTGCTAAAAAAGACCCGGGTATGATAATCCTTGATTTTGTACCCAATTGTACACCAGAACGTATCGACACCATGATGATTCCATTTTTCGATATCATCAGGCAAGCTCATCCCGATGTGCCAGTATTGATTGTAGAAGCACCGCTACACACTCGCTATGTGTTTGACCGACAATTAGGGAGTGATTTCGATGCGAAAAATGAATGTTTGCGCAATAAATTTCTCGAACTCAAAAAACGAGGGGAAAAAAGCATCTATTTCCTTGAAGGCAAGAAGATTTTCACCCCTGATTCTGAATGTACAGTGGATGGCTTGCATTTCACAGACGAAGCATATCGCGACTATTCAAATATCCTGTATCGGATAATTAAAAAATACGCTCTTAAATAATTCATTCCTAAATTATGCCAAAATCACTATTAACGATATTAATTGTTTTCTGTACGCTACAATTCAGATTAACCGGACAGGAACTTAAATATTATGAAGCCACTCAATACCCTTTGCTCGGCAAGCCTATTGATGATTCTGCCAGCGAACGTTACTATATGCGATTGCCAGATTCTATTCAAGGGAAAATTGAGCGTCCATACCTATATACGCTCGGAAGCAATACTGCAGGTATGGCTATACGATTTCGCACAGCTTCACCTATAATAGGAGCTAAATGGAAGTCTGTATATCAAACTCTTATGAATCATCAAACGCCGGTAGGCTCACGTGGTCTCGACCTATACACCCTTGAGGATGATAGCAAAACATGGACATTTGTCAATACAGCTCGTCCCAATCTATGGAATGCCGTCACAGAGACCGTGATTATTAATAATATGGAACCGAAGATGCGTGAATATATGTTATATCTGCCGCTTTATGATGGCGTGGATAGTCTATATATCGGAATCAATTCAGAATATACAGTAGAACAACCGGCAATCGACCTCCCCAAACGCGAAAAACCTATAATTTTCTATGGCACCAGCATTTTACAAGGAGGTTGTGCAAACCGTCCTGGTATGGCACATACAAATATACTTGAAAGATGGTTGAATCGCGAGACAATTAATCTTGGGTTCAGCGGAATGGGACAACTCGACTTGCCTGTTGCTCACGTAATTGCAAACATTACTAATCCGGGGATGGTGGTTCTTGATATGGTTCCGAATGTTAGTGTAGCCCAGATGGATACGCTACTTGTAAGTTTCTATAATATAATCCGTACAGCTCATCCCGATGTGCCGATGTTATTTATCGAAGACCCGGAATTTCCACACTGCCGATTCGATAAGGCAGCAAGAAATGATGTAGATACAAAAAATGCTTGTTTGAAGAAGCATTTTGAATATTTAAAGAAGAGTGGTGAAAAAAACATTTATTATCTTGACGGAAAAAATGTGATTGGTAATGATGCAGAAGCCACTGTTGACGGTCTCCATTTTACCGATTTAGGTTTTATGAGATTTTCCGAAATACTTTACCCAATAATAAACAAACATGCTTTAAAATAATAAATCACTACCTATATGAAACAATCTGTAATTTCCCTAATTTGTTTTATCTGTACATTTGTAGCAATCGCACAAGATGTAAAATATTATGATGCGCGTAACTATCCTTTATTTGGTAAAGGAATTGAAGATAGTGCAAGTAAATGGAACTATTCTCGTCTCCCGGATTCAATTGCCCCAATCCTTGAACGTCCTGCTCTGATGGAAATGGCAGAATGTTCTGCAGGTATGTTCATACGTTTTCGCTCCAATAGCCCTTTCATTAATGCAAAATGGAAATCCACTCATCAATGTCTTATGAACCACCAAACTCCGGTTGGTACACGTGGACTTGATTTATATACCCTTGAAGCTGATGGCAAAACATGGACTTTCATGAATGCAGCACGGCCCAATCCATGGAATGCTACAAGTGAAGCAAGAATAATCGGCAATATGGAGCCCGAGATGCGCGAATATATGCTCTATCTGTCGCTTTATGATGGAGTGGATAGTCTATATATTGGAATTGATCCAAAATATACGATTGAACAACCGGCAATTGATCTTCCAAAACGCGAAAAACCTATAATTTTCTACGGTACCAGCCTGCTCCAAGGCGGATGTGCAAACCGCCCCGGCATGGCACATACCAACATTCTTAGCCGCTGGCTAAATCGTGAAACCATTAACCTGGGATTTAGCGGACTCGGACAACTCGACTTGCCGGTAGCTAAAACTATTGCAGCCATACCTGACCCTGGAATGGTGGTACTCGAAATGGTACCCAATGTAAACGTAGAGCAAATGGACACATTGCTTGTACGTTTCTTTAATATCATTCGTGATGCACACCCGAATGTACCGGTTCTGTTTGTAGAAGACCCTCAATTTCCACATATTCGTTTTGATAAAGCAATTGCACATGAGGTCGCACGTAAAAATGAATGTATCAAAAAGCATTTTAACAATCTCAAAAAACAAGGTGTAAAAAACATCTATTACCTCAAAAACGACGACCTCTACGGTCACGATCACGAGGCTACCGTAGATGCATTACACATGACAGATCTCGGATTTATGAGGATATCTAAAGTAATGTACCCTATTTTGAAAAAACGTGCTCTGAAATAATGAACCTATCCCATAATCACACGTTATACATAAAAACTCTAACAAACTATGACTCCAATATCTATATTCTCCACTTTGATTCCAGGATTAAACAATGCTTTTACACCGGAGCAAACTGATACCACAAATTTCAGTTTTGATGCTTTAAAATCAATATCTATAAGTGATATTACAACCGATATAGCAAGCAAAATAGTTCATTTTGTAATTTCTCTTGCTATTGCTGTCCTGGTATTTTATGTTGGGAAGTGGATAATATCCAAATTATACAAACTCACACACAACATCTTAATCCGACAGAATGTAGAACCCTCATTGTCCACTTTTATTCTAAGTTTAATACGGATATTACTCTATTTTATACTTATAGTGACCGTAATCGGAATAATTGGGATAGAGACAAGTTCTTTTCTCGCCCTCTTTGCTTCAGCCGGGGTGGCAATCGGCATGGCATTGAGTGGTACATTGCAAAATTTTGCCGGTGGTGTAATGATACTTTTGCTTAAACCATATAAAGTTGGTGATTATATTGAGGTTGGAACATATGCAGGTACAGTTACTGAAATTCAAATATTTCACACAATTATCAATACCGGTGATAATAAATCAATAATAATCCCTAACGGAGGGCTTTCTACCGGATCTGTTAACAATTGGTCAAAAGAAGAATACCGTCGTATTGAATGGAGCATAGCTATCTCTTACGGTGATGATGTGGAAACAGCACGTAATGCAATATTGGAAATAATAAATTCGTATGACAGAGTTATTAAAGAGCATGATAACCCCGAACGTAAAGCAGTAGTCAGAGTGTTGGAACTCGCTGACAGTTGCGTTAAACTCATAGCTCGTGCTTGGGGTCCTACAACTGATTATTGGGAGCTGTACTTTGAAATTAATGAAAAGATATATAAACAATTACCACTTTCAGGTATAACCTTCCCATTCCCTCAATTAGATGTACATATATCAAAATAAATATATTTATTAATAAAAAATGTGGACGCTTGGATAAGCGCCCACATTTTTTTATCGGTGAATCTGAATGATTATTTTACAGGCACATATTTCATTACTTTTGAAGAACCGTCAGTATAGACAGTTTTCTCAATAACTACTTCATTAACTCCATAAGGAGATGCTATCTGCATACCATTAACGAGATAGTATGAAACTTTAGCAACTTCTTTTGCAGCATCGGCACCTACTTCATTCACACCGGAACTCTTGTATAAAGTAAGATTGTATGTACGAACGTACGAACCAACGGTAAGCGTTAATGTTGCATCCTCACCATCCACCTTAGCGCTCGGTGTAACGGTGTTTCCACTGATAGCAATGTTGCCGGTAGCAGTCCATTGAGCACCTGATGGAATTCCAACCTTAAATTGCTTGGAAACATGTTCAAGGGTTTCATTTTCAGCAAGAAGAACTGTAGCAACATTGAAATTATTTACATCAACATCTTTCAAATTAACGAGTGAAGGATATGTAGCTTCGGCATATAGATAGTCATCGCCCAACTCGGCCTCTACAAGTTCTGCAGTAGTTACACCCTCAATACCACTTAAATTATCATGAGTAAATGCATCGTTTACATTTGTATCATAGTAGTTATTCATGAGTTGTAAATACTTCATACTTGTATTGTTCGAAGCAATATTACCTACATTTGTTCCTGTAGTAACTATTTCACCTGCATTGTAGCAGTCTTCAATCTTCATTGTGTACAGAGGAGAAGCAGCGTTTCCAGGGAAACCGCATATACCGGCAAGTTGGTTTGCTGCACTTATAGTACCGAAGTTATAGCAGCTGTAGATATAACCACGTCCATCACCGACGATACCTCCTGCACCATAGCTTGTAGTCGTAATATTACCAAAGTTGGCACAACGGATAGTTACATAAGTAGAATCATGAACATCATAACCACGAATACCTGCTACATAGTAGCTCTTCGCACTAATGTCACCACTATTCCAACAGTCGATGGTGTTTGCCTTTCCATTACCAATGATACCACCGATATTTGCCGCAACAAGTGAGCCACTACTACTTACCCCACCGGCAGTGATATTACCTGTATTGTAACAATTTTCTACTGTAGCGCCATCACTTGTAATATATCCAATCAAACCTGCTGAGTTTGTATAGCAAGTGATATCACCTGTGTTATAACAATTCTTGAATGATATTGGAGCAGTCTTAGATGATGTACAATCGGCAAACAAACCAGAAACACGTATATAACCATCACTTGTAGCCCCGGTAATATTACCTGTATTGTAGCAACCTATAGCCATGGTACCGGCTTTTGTAGATGCTGCGATACCTGCTGCATAACCTTTCGCGCCTGAGGTTAAATCTGCTGTATTGTAGCAATTTACAAGTTCAAATGGTTCTTCAGCTGTTTGAGTTGTAGAAAGAGCCACGATACCTGCAAGATACTGAGGAGTGGTAATCTTTCCGCTATTAGATGATTCGTAGATTGATGATGGAAGCAATGCCTCTCCAATCACACCTGCAGCATAATTAGTTGTAGCTGTTACTGAACCTTCATTTTTTGCATTATATACATAAGCAGAAGCACTACCAATCACACCGCCTACTTTAACTGTTCCTGTAACTGTACCCTTATTAGAGCATTCTTTTACTACGATTTTAGCTTGTGCAGCAGCACTACCAAGTACACCTCCGGCGTATGAGGTCTTTGCAGTAACATTACCTTCATTAGAGCAGTTGGTAATAGAAGAACCTACATATGCGATAGCAGCAATACCACCCGCATTAGTCGTTCCATATGTAGAAATAGTTCCCTGATTTACACAGTCAGAAATCTTACCATATAAATGAGCAACAATACCTGCAGCATAGGTATATGCATTAATAGCTGAACCTTTACCAAGTGTGATACTCTTTATTTCACCACCGGCACTAAGAGTCCCGAATAATGCACGTCCAAGAGCCTCTTTATTCGTAGTTTCAGCAAGGTAAGACACGTTGTCAAATACTTTACCATTACCATCAAATGCACCTGCAAATGTATTAGCCTGAACAAACTCTACATCCTTGAAGTCGAGGTCATTTTTAACTTGGAAATGGTATCCTTGATAGTCGAATTCATATTGATTCATAAATTCGGCAAGACCTGTAAATTCCTTTGCTTCTGTGATAATAAATGGAGATTGAGCAGTACCGTCACCTTCAAGTGCCAACGGGTTGAGAGCAAGAGAACCAATCGGAAGTTTTCTTGTAGCACCGTCGAGCGTAGCAACCAAAGTGTCGGTATCACAACCCGTTTCCACCTTAGCAACTTTAAGAGTAGCACCGTCTATAGAGAAGATTTTCTTGTTAAGAAGTTCCCACTTAACATCTGCTGCAAGAGTTGCGTCTGAGAAAATTGCATTTGCATATTGTCCTGCTGCAAGAGTTAGAACTGCTTTTGAGTTTACGGCAACCTGTACAGGAACTGTTTCATATTTCATAGTTGGGTAAACTCCCGGTTTAACAGCAAATTCTGAATCAGGAAGTAAGTTCGCAGCATTGTTTGTGATAGAATCGGTGAGTAAAGCAACACAACCGACCATATCGCCATTTGCTACAAGTCCACATTTTTGAATCTGCGCATCAGCAATACAATTTTTGTAAGTACCAAGTGAGTTCACACCTGCAATCTTACCCAAAGAAACCTTTTCGGCAGATGCATTGACATAACCATAGTTCAAAGCATTCTCAACAAGCGCCGGTTTTGCAGCAGTACCAGTAATCTTACCAACAATACCACCTACTTGCTTATATGACCAAACATTTCCAGAGTTAACCACATTTGTCAATGTTGTACTTGTTACTGTACCGGCTATACCTCCGGCCCCATATTGTGAAGCTTCTTTTTGATATGGATTAAACCAATATGCTGCAACTTCACCGGTGTTTTCGCAATTCTTAATCAATGATTCCGCAGCAGCTTCACCAACAATACCGCCGGCAGTATTGGCATTCGCATATACGCCACCATTATTATAACAATTTACAACTTTACCACCACTAAGATACCCAACAATACCTCCACCTATACCAAAATATACTCGAAGAGTTGAGTAATTAGCACAATTTTCAATAGTACCTTCAGAATAACCCGCAATTGTACCACCACGTTGGAAAGTATGGAATTGTGCCTTAGAACCAATATTCAGATTCTTAACCACACCATCTGCACCAATCGCAGCAAACAAACCGCAATTGTAATAACTGTTGGCACTTTTAGGATCTACTTGACCCGGCACTGCGGTACCTGTTACATTATCAGCAGTAAAGAATTCCACTCCAAGTACCACAAAATTATCAAGGGTATAACCTTTACCATCGAAATTGCCCTGGAATTTCAATGAAGGAGCAAGTGAGTTCGTTTTATTTTTACAAACCGGTACAATAGTATCACCTTCAAAATCGATATTATTTGTCAAGACAAAATACTTATCGGCAAATGGCATTGTTGCATTTGAAGTTATATTGGAGAAGAGTTTAAATTCTTCTTTGTTGCGAATGAGCCATGGATTTTCAGCTGTACCTTCACCTTCGAACATAACCGGGGCAATGTTTACAATGTAGTATTTGCTTGCAGCTCCGCGAAGAGCAAAGATAGTATCGGTGTGTTGTGTAGTATTGAGCACACCCTCTCCGTTACTAAATCCGTATGCATATCCACCTTCTGCATTCTGAGCACCATCTTTGTATCCTACCCAATTCACTTCATTAGCGGTAGAATATAGGAAGTTTTTAGTAATATTGTTAACTGCATCGCCTGCTTGCAAAGTAAGTGGTGCAACAGAAACAGCAACGGCATCATTCATTGTTATATCCTTAAGGGATGGATACAAACCTTTATTGAACGACCAAACATCATTGCTGAATTTGTTGAGAGTTTCACCTGATGTAAGGGTTTCCGTCGATACCCCACCTTCTCCGCCTTCGAGCGGTGCAATCTGGTTGTCGTAGTAACAGTTATCTACTTCAGCTCCCTTAATTTCACCGATAAATGCACGAGTAGCCTCTGTAGAAGCTGTTTCAATCATACCTGACACATAACAATTTGATATTGTGGTAACAGGTGTGTTGTCGGATACTGAGGCAGTAATCTTACCAACCAAACCTCCACATGTGGTTACAGCCGGATTGCGAACTATACCTGCGAAATAACAATTATCTATAACAGCCTCATAAGCATCACCAACAATACCACCAACGTAGCATTGTGATGTACCTGAGTTAACTACTTGTGCAGTAGCCATACTTGTTGTTAATCGTGTATAGCTTAATGCACCGAGCAAACCTCCTACACCAATCTGAACATTTGAGGCAGAAACAGTACCTGCGAACGTACAACCCGAGATAGTAGGTTGTTCCTGTTCAAGAACGACTTTAGTTGCATGACCAACAAGACCTCCGGCAAATACTTGCTTATCGGAGATAACCACACGACCAGTTACATGAACATTTTTAATATCATAGTATGAACGTCCTGCAAGACCTCCGGCATAACCTTTGGCAGATATTACTGCTGAATTAACAGTGATATTGCTTGCCGGAGCATTCAAATAACCAACAAGACCACCCACATTGTATCCGGAAGTGGCATATACTTTAGGATTGTTGATAGTCACATTTGCAACTTCACCGTATGTACGACCTGCAAGTACACCCGCAGTGTAACCCATAGTGCTCACATACGGATTATTGAATGTTATATTTGATATTTTGGCAGGAGCACCGACAATACCAAAGAGTCCACTATAGTCGTATGCATAGTTATTGATAACCAAGTTGTCTATACTGTGCCCTTTACCATCGAGGACACCTGCAAATTGATATGTAGTGTTACCAATCGGAGTATAAGCGGATTGAATACTATCAAAATCTATATCGGCATCAAGAGCAAAATATTTTCCACTATATACATTATAGTATGTGACAGTTTCGTTTCCCGACCCTGAAGTGATGGCTTTGCCACGCAAATCAGTGTTGGTAAGCACATCTTCAGATAACATAACAAAATCTTTTGCACTCTTGATGAGATATGGTTTTTCAGCCGTACCTTCACCCTCGAGATTAAATTTCACAGGTTTCGGATACTCTACCGGCTCATTCAAAGTAATAGTAGTTTTTTCGTATGAACCGAAAAGTGAGGAAACCGTGTTGTTAGCTATACCATAACCGCCAAGGGTTATTGTTTTATTACCAGCATTATACGTCGCCTCGATTGGAGACAGCACAGATAGCGAAATTGTAATCTTACCATCAGCAGCTGTCGTTTCTGTCATTTTGAAGACAGATAAATCACCCAAAATTGAATAGTATGAAACCGGCTGCGGTGACACTTCCATTGTATTGTTGGAATTGAGCGTGACATTTAAGTCAGAATACTCATCCATCATAGGAACATACATCACACGAAGTGTTTTATCACCAACCGGATACGCAAAAGCCGGAGTTTTTTGCTCTGTAACTGTACGATTTGCTTTCGTGAGGTCTGTACTTCCATCTGCACCTTTATAAACAACGCGATTAGCAGTGATATTGCTATTAAGTGATGTTATGGCAGCATATTCAAGAAAACCTACACCAATAGTAGCACCTGCATAAGTGCCTGTCGTGATAAAAAAACCGAAATTGTCATCTATCACGATTGAATTACCGTAAACATGACCTTTAATGTCTGCTTTTGAGTCATACGTGTTTTTATACACATTCATCTTGCAGATGTAGGCATATCCAATAGATGTTCCGGCCTCATTAGTAACAGATACCATCATCTGCGGCTTGATAGTCACTTCGCCGGTAGCCTCGTCAACAGTTGCCTTGATATCTCTGGCATTGTCACCAAAGATAAATCCCTTGAGGGTAACACCCGTTGTCCCATCTTTTTCCACAGTCACTGTAGTAGCCACTGTAGCGTGAGATTTATACACTGAGTTAGAATATACGTGCATAAGTGTGTACCGACTGCCAACAAGGTCATCGATACTAACGGCTTCAGCACGCGTAGAAACATTACCGGAAACAGACTCTAAAGAGGACAAATCCTCTTCCGTATAACGCACAGAAGAAGTAACATGGTTTAGAGTAACTGCATCAGCTTCCTTTATTGACTCATTTATATGAGTTACTTCAGTAAACTGAGCACCCTGTCGGGTAGATTCTGTTTCAACGGCAAATAATCCTATTGTTGCACATGACAACAAAAAAGAGAGGATAATTTTTTTCATTGAAAATAATTGGGTTTTAAAAAAATTAAAAATAAAAAAGTAGAATTTATATAGTAGTTTTACTTACTGTTTGTCTAATAAAGACCTATTTGAATGCAAAAGTATAACTTATTAGTGAAATAAACAAATAATTATAGAATCTATTTGCTTATTGTCGTAGATTTTTAGTAATTTTGCACTCGTAAACTTGTATCTATTCTTAATTTCGTATAAATCATTTAAATATATATTATGGTAAGCTACAAAGATTTAGGCTTAGTAAACACTCGTGAAATGTTTGCTAAAGCCATCAAAGGAGGTTATGCAATTCCGGCATTTAACTTCAACAACATGGAACAGTTGCAGGCAATTATCAAAGCTTCAGCTGAAACAAAATCACCGGTAATACTCCAAGTATCAAAAGGGGCACGCAACTACGCTAACAGCACGTTGCTGCGCTACATGGCAGAAGGAGCAGTACAATATGCAAAAGAACTCGGGTGGGAAAATCCTCAGATTGTGCTTCACCTCGACCATGGAGATAGTTTCGAACTATGTAAATCATGTGTAGATAACGGTTTTTCTTCTGTAATGATTGATGGCTCACATCTGCCATACGAAGAAAATGTTGCGTTGACAAAACAAGTTGTGGAATATGCACACAAGTATGGTGTAACAGTTGAAGGCGAACTTGGCGTACTTGCCGGTGTTGAAGATGAAGTATCATCCGACCATCACACTTATACCAATCCTGAAGAAGTTGTAGATTTCGCCACTCGCACAGGTTGCGATAGTTTGGCAATTTCTATCGGCACATCACACGGTGCATACAAATTCACACCCGAACAATGCACTCGCAATGCAGAAGGCAAATTAGTACCTCCTCCATTGGCTTTCGATGTACTCGATGGTGTAATGAAAGAACTTCCAGGATTCCCAATCGTGCTCCATGGTTCTTCATCAGTCCCACAAGAATATGTTGATGAGATTAACAATAATGGTGGTAAACTTCCTGATGCAATCGGTATTCCTGAGGAAGAACTTCGTAAAGCAGCTAAATCTGCAGTTTGCAAAATCAACATTGATTCTGACAGCCGCTTAGCCATGACTGCAGCTATCCGTCGCGTATTCAATGAAAAACCGGGAGAGTTTGACCCGCGTAAATATCTTGGCCCGGCTCGCGACGAAATGGAAAAACTATACAAACACAAAATTATCAATGTGCTTGGTAGTAACGGAAAAGCTGAATAATCGTTTATACTAACATATTGTAGAAACGTGTCCACTTTTTTTATACGAAAGTGGACATTTTTCTTATTTCTATATAAATTATTTACTACAAAGTGAACATTAACAATTTATTTTTGTTCTATATACGTAACTAATTAAAGAAACTCTAACAACAATATATTATGGCAACAACGAAAAAAAGTATTAAGGGAACTCAAACTGAAAAAAATATTGTGAATGCATACGTTGCAGAATCTACTGCATACACGCGCTACCTTTATTATGCAAAGCAGGCCGATAAGGATAAATATCCACCTATTGGAAAAGCATTCCGCGAAACAGCTGAAAATGAGTTTGAACATAGCAAAGTATTCTTTAAGATGCTTGAAGGAGGCTCTGTTAAATGTGAGATGGCTATTGATGCCGGTGTGATAGGTGACACTCTTGATAATCTTAAAACAGCCGCAAAAGAAGAGCGTTATGAAGGTGTGGAACAGTATTTAGAAGCTGCCAAAGTAGCCGAAAAGGAAGGATTCCCGGAAATTGCACTTCACTTTAAGTCGATAGCGGCCATTGAAGAAAAACATATGAAACGTTTCGAATGCTATATCAAGCAGATTGAAACCGATACAGTATGGAAGCGCGACCACGAAATCATTTGGAAGTGTCTTGAATGTGGTTACGAACACAAGGGCAAAACACCTCCGACTGAATGCCCCGCATGCGACCATGCATATCAATATTACGTGGCACTCGATATGTAATCGACTTTTGATACTATTCTTTATGAAGTTAAAAATGGAATACCATTTTTAACTTCATTCTTTGTAGTTCCTAAATAATTACTAATTTTGTAATGATTTAAAAATTAACATTTATGGAAACTATTGAAGATAAAAAATACGTAGAGTTGGTTTATGACCTGATGGAAAAAGCCGAACCAACTGACATTCTTCTATACCAGTTTACAGAACAAGCACCGGACCGTTTCGTGTTTGGAATGGATGGAGGTGCAATGATTCAAGGCTTTAAAGATGCCATACGCGGGTTAAAAGCTGGTGATAGCTTTGATTTCACATTAGACCCAAGCGAGGCATTCGGGACTATCGATGAAGAATATATTAAAGAATATCCGCGAGATATGTTTGAAATTGATGGCAATTTCGATGAGGAACGCATCAAACCTGGAGAAACAATTGAAATGATGGCAGCCGATGGACAAAGGATTCCTTGCGACATTGTTGCTGTTGATTCTGAAAAAGTAACTCTCGATTTTAATCATCCACTTGCCGGACAGTCTATTCGCTTTAAAGGTCATGTAAAAACAGTTCGCCAAGCTACCGAAGAAGAACTAAACCCACAACGAGGATGCTGCGGATGCCATGGTGGCGATAATGACTACGGATGTGGTGGTAATTGCGGCGGCTGTGAGGGTGGGTGCAATTAGGCTGATTATTTATTATAAATGAAAGTTGTCATTATAAGCACCAGCGATAACAAAGGCGGGGCTGCAATTGTAGCGACTCGCCTTTTAAATCAACTCACACAAGCAGGTATTGAAGCTCGTATGCTCGCTATGCACAAATATAGCGACAATCCTCTTGTGATACAATATGGCAACAATCTGAAAAAGAAATTGCTGTTCCTTGCCGAAAGAGCACATATTTTCGTCAATAATCAATTTTCCAGAGAGAACCTATTCAAGGTTAGTACAGCCCGTTTCGGATTCGATTTATCACGCCATCCATTGATATTAGGTGCCGATGTGATAATCCTTAATTGGATTAATCAAGGTGCGTTGTCTCTTAAATCAATCGAAAGAATTTGTAAACTTGGCAAACCTGTATTGTGGATTATGCATGATATGTGGCAAGCCACAGGGATATGTCACCATTCTTTAGGTTGTAAACGCTATTTTAGTGGTATGACGTGCGGAAGATGTAATTTTCTGCAATCTCACAACGAAACAGACCTATCGCACAGCATTCTATTGCGTAAAAAATCTTTATATACCGAAAATAAAAATCTCCTTTTTATAGCCATAAGCAACTGGATAAAAAGTGTGTGTGACGAAAGCGAGCTATTATCTTCGGCTTCAATACACTGCATTCCGAATGCTTTCCCGATAAACGAATTCGATTATAAACGAGAACACACTATTAAAAGTATTCCAACTGACAAGTGTGTGATAGTGATGGGTGCTGCCCGTCTTGACATGCCTATTAAAGGGTTAGATATTCTGATAGAAGCTACAAAAATACTTGCAACCACTCATTCTGAAGAAGCAACAAGATTTCACCTTGTCACTTACGGCGATATTCGTAATATGCACCTACTCAACCAAATTGCGATTTCGCATACACACCTCGGTCCTGTATCCAGGCAAGAAGATATAGCTGAAATATATCGCAATGGTGATATCGTAGTGTCAACATCCATGTTTGAAACGCTCCCTACTACCATTATCGAAGGTGCGGCTTCCGGATGTACACCTGTAACATTCGGGAATAGTGGTCAAACTGATATTGTTACAGATGGCTCCACAGGGTATATAGCAGATTATTTATCGGCCGAAAGTATTGCTTCGAAGTTGATTTATGCATCACACAACCTCATCAACAGGGAGTATTTACACAAATATATCGAGGACCGCTATTCGGCGCGAGCAGTAGCAATGCAATACAATACGTTATTCAAAACACTTTTGCATAAATAACCGCATTTTGAATATTGAGGTTGCTATTATTTTGATTAAACATAATCATTTTGTAAATTTGCTAAATGGAAAAATATCAAGTTTCAGCGAGAAAATATCGTCCTGCCACATTCGATTCAGTGGTGGGGCAGCAAGCTCTTACTACTACACTCAAGAATGCTGTTAAGTCTGGCAGATTGGCGCATGCATACCTGTTTTGCGGACCACGTGGTGTGGGGAAAACTACCTGTGCACGTATTTTTGCAAAGACCATAAATTGTGAACACCCCACTGCCGATGGCGAAGCTTGCAATGAATGTGAATCATGTCGGGCTTTCAATGAGCAACGCTCTTATAATGTAAGTGAACTCGATGCTGCATCCAATAATGGAGTGGATGAGATGCGCAACCTTGTAGAACAAGTGAAGATACCACCTCAAACAGGCAAATACAAGGTATATATAATCGACGAAGTCCACATGCTTTCCACAAGTGCCTTTAATGCTTTCCTTAAAACACTCGAAGAACCCCCAAGTTACGCCATTTTTGTGCTTGCAACTACCGAAAAGCATAAAATCATACCAACAATACTATCGCGATGTCAAACCTATGACTTTTCGCGTATAACCGTAAAGGATATCATCTATCAATTGCAGAAGATAGCAAAGGAGGAGGGTATAAGTGCATCGCCTGAAGCATTGAATATAATAGCTCAGAAAGCTGATGGTGGTATGCGCGACGCCTTATCGATTTTCGACCAGGTGACAGCTTCTTCCGGTGGCAACATAACATATCAGGCCGCTATAGACAACCTTAATGTACTTGACTACGACTATTATTTCCGTATCACAGATGACATAACTGCCGGCAATGTGCCCCAAGTACTTCTTACTTTTCAGGAAATCCGAAATAAAGGTTTTGATGCTCAATTCTTTACTAATGGGCTTGCTTCACACTTCCGTAATTTAGTCGCTGCATATACCCCTGCAACACTGAAACTCCTTGAAATGGCCGATGAGGTAATTCCACGTTATCAGCAACAAGCAGCAAAAACACCACTATGGTTCCTTTACAAAGCTATGGATCTTTGCAATAGCTGTGATATTCAATATCGCACTGCTTTAAATAAACAATTTGTAGTGGAATTGACGTTGATTAAGTTATGCCAGCTATTGAACCCGACACCTCCGCCAAAGGAATTAACATCAACCACGTCTGATAACTCCGTTGGTCTTAAACCAATAGTAAACCAGACACCGTCTAACACCGGAGCTAACACAAATGCCTCGGCGTATGCATCACCTGAAGACGCTCCAAGAACAACATCGACACACGCTGCTACACAACAGCAACACACACCGCAACAAAAGAATGATACGCAAAAAGTAAAACCGGGAAGAATTTCTATTTCAAATATTTCTTCCCCAAAAACACATCACAACGATACACAAGAAACCTCCACTAACGTTGAAACAATCGTAAATTCAACTAATATCACTCTTTCAGAGCCTTTTAATCTTGAAAAATTTAATGCAACCACAACGCTTTATGTAAAGTCATTCCCCAATGAAGCATTCCTTATCAACGCACTCACAAACGCCACTATTGAGATAGGCGATAATTATTCAGTTACATTAAAGGTAGATAATATTGCTCAGCAACGGTCGGTGCAATCACACATGAGTGAAATAATTGATTTCTACCGTAACAATTTGAAAAACACCTTGCTCACCTTGTCCGTTGAGGAAAAGCCGCATTCACAAATCTCAAAAATCGAATCTCCGGAGGAAATAGTAGCAAATATGATGGTAGCCAACGACTCCATGCGAGAGCTTGTGAACAAACTCAAACTCGGAATTGCCTGAGTTTTTAACCACGTTCCGGGGAATAACGCTCAAATGCATCTATATAGCTTCCCGGTGTAATATTTAAAATCTGCACACCACGCAAAGTATCAGTATATGCTCGTATTTCATGATATGAGTTAAACGCAATCCTCAAACTATCCAATTCTTCCACTAAAGTTTTATTCAAATACCGCACTTCCACATCTTTTTCGCCATTATCATAGAAGTGAGGAAATGCAACCCCTAACCTATTATCATCATCAACAATCATATCCTTCAGCCAGGAATGCTCCGCCCCGGCTAAATAAATCTGTTTGAACCCACTCTCCACGCCAAGCATTATAGAAGCGATGAGTACGTTACGCGGACGAGGCATTCCAAGTCCCATTTTAAATGCTCTGTGAGTAAAACATTTAAAGCCTTCTATTGGTGTCAGATTATATCTCTGTATCGAAATATTCTTATTCTCAAGCAATCCACACAACTCACTTCCGTAGGGGATAAATAGTGTCATATTCCAAGATACTCGATTCAAATTACGCCATAAATCGCACACACGAGTATCATCGCGACCGGAGAAGAAATATGGGTCAGCAAGAACATATAATTCCGGCTGCAATCTAAATATAATATCTGAATTAAGTGAAAAATTCACTGCAAGGCATTTCCGATGCCCAAGAAACTCATTATACTCAGCGAGTAATTTGTTGACCGACGGTCCATTGCCAAGAACCACAAGCTGCTCTCCACCCGACAAGTCCGAAAACTTGACAACCCTGCAACGCGATAATATCACAATGCGGGCCACACTCGCCATTGTCGAACCCAACTTAGAACACCAGTTCGATATTATTTGCAACTTACCCATCGATACAAACCATTCTATCATTAATATCCCTGCAAATATATACATAAATCTCAATATCAAAACCCTCTTTCAATGTAATCATAGCACGAATTACATAGAGATTTTATCTGCGTTTAGATTATTTAATTATATTTAATTTTTATTAACACCCGAGAGGGGTAATTCATTGTAATTTTGAACCCCAAAGAAGCTAAACAAAATCAGTTAACTATAAAAAATACTCACAACAGATGAAAAAATTTTTTACTATTATCGTTGCAGCATGCATGCTAATGCCTGTTTGTGCAGGCAATGTACAAAAATCATTAGACAAAGCCCTTGCAAAAGCTCAGAAAAAAGAAATGAGTCAGAAAATGAAAGAGTACAAAAAAGGTGGTTATGAAATTTTAGGTAGCCGCACTATGGAGGTAGCTCTTTTGAAACACTATAGCAAACTTAACGAACTTGGTGACAACGGTTTAGTGTTTGAAGGATACGCAGCAAACACCAAATCAAAAAACACAGCCGAACAAATGGCATTAAATAATGCCACAATAAAATATGCACAAAAAGCCGGAAGCACAATAAAAGGTAGAGTTGTAAGCGACATTTTTGCCGACGGAACTGACTCTGAAGGTGAATTTGAAAAATTTTATGCAGCTTACGAACGAATTGTAGAGCAAAAAGTAAAAAATGTGTTAGTTCCAAGTTACTCGGTAATTAAACAGAAACCCGATGGCACATACGAAATACAATCATTTTTCATTGTTGATGAGACAAAAGCTCGCAATGCTCGTAAAGCAGCCCTTGAAAGTGCTCTGACAGAAAGTGAACTTGCACAAAAATACGCAGCTTCTGTGAGAGGTTTTGTTGAAGAAACTGTTGCGGAATAAATATTTCGGTACGAAAAACCACATGTTAAAATACACACTTACGATTTTATGAAAATATCCAAAATAGCGCGAATTATATTGGTCGCGTCAACAGTAGTTACATCTTTTTCTGTTACAGCACAGAGCGATTCTATTCTCCAAACAGCAAACCGCAAAACTGAATATGTTTTTAATCAAAAAGAAACACCAATTCAAATTGTGCCATACAATACAATCGTATTCAGTCGTACGCTCCATTCTATAAATTATGTTCGTGGGAATGAGCTATATCGCACTAAGAAAGAACTTTCAAATCTTGCTGTTAATCCTTCCGGTGTCAATGTCGGAGTAATAGAAATAGATAAGAAAGGGAAGAAAGACGCAAAATTTTACTCGACATCTGAAGTTGATACTGAGATTGCATCCTTAAACACTAAAAAATATGGGCAACCCTCGGCAATAGCATATACACCTGATGCTCGAAAAGTATTGATTGCCACCGATAAAGGGCTTTTTATATTTGAGCCTCGCAAGATGGAATTTCTGGATATGATAGAACTCGAATTCACTCCCGAACAAATGGTAATAAGCGACAACGCATATTATCTAACAATGTCGGCTGGCGATCGTGTAGCTGTATATAACCTCGAACAAAAAACAGTGCGTCGCGACTGGACGTATGGTGTAGATGTGACAGATATGGCATTTTCTAACGGCAGCAGTGACTTTGCAGTTCTAACCAATGATGGCATTCTTACCATATATGATACTCGCTCTTTCAATATCAAAAACACAATAGAAGATTTGGGAGACGGCATTGCTTGTACATTCAATGAAGATGGCAAGTACATTTTGGTAGTTACCTCACCGGAAACATTGGAAATAATCAACCTCGTTCGTCCTACAGACCGCAACACAATGCTTATAGAAGATGGCGGCGTTAATGATTTGACATTCGTCAAGGACTCCTCTGACGAATCATTACTTGTGTTTCCCGCTAACATGAAACTATATGCTCGACGTCTTCAAAATCTTGAGCCACATTTTGCAAAATTGATAACAGATGAAACCGATTTAAGAATGGCTGAGTGGGAAAAGATGATGCCAGGTGAAAGTATTGAAGATTACAGATTGCGTGTAAATGATGAATCACGAGCACGTCAACGTAGATTATTTGAAGATGAAATTTCTACTCAACTCGCAGGCGACCTTTTATCGGGAACTACTATGAGTTTAGGCAACTACGATCGTACAAACCAAGTACTCGCAATTGATTTCTCCACCATGCCAACAATTTACCTGCCGGTGCCGGAATCTAATGTGACAGCATTCCACAATGCAGACGACCTTGTTCTTTCAAACGTGCAATACGGACTTCTTCCTGATGATACATTCGAAATAATATACGCACAGGTATTCAATAAAGCAGATGGCAACACCTACGAGTACAATAATCTTGACCGTGTATCGATGGATTTCATGAGTGGAGATGCTAATATTGTATCACTTGAATTACTACAGCAACAACAAATGGAAGAATTAAGGCTTCAGGAACTTCGCGAGAAGGTCGTACAGGAAGCTCGCAATATGCAATTGATTTCCAATCACACTAATATCGCTGTTAATTCCAAAGTGGTTCCAGATTATGACGCAGATGGCAACAATATTCTTAATTATGAAGTAAATTTCACATATCAGGTTGATCCGGAATTTTCAGCAGCAGAAGACTTCCCCCCGGGAAAATATCTTGTAAATGAATCCGGTGCAGCAAGCTCTATGCTTAAAATTGTTAAGGAAGCGTTTGAAGGCGATTTCGCTCAATATATCAAAGCCGGCAAAAAACTTAAAGTCACAATCTCTGGCACAGCAGATGCCTCGGCAATCATCAGGACCATTGCTTACAATGGCTGTTATGGCGATTTCGTAGATGAGCCCGTATATGAAAATGGAGTACTTACTGCAATTTCCGTAACAAAAGCTAATGGCATTAAAGAAAATCGCCAGCTCGCGTTCCTTAGAGCAGAAGGTGTTAAGGACTTTTTACAAACGAATATTGAGAACTTAGACCAGATGGATGCAAACTACACAATCCGTGTTGATGTATCGGAAGGGAAAGGGAGCGAGTTCCGACGCATCACTGCTCAGTTCACATTTGTAGATGTGTTTTAGTCATTTTGAGAATTCATCGTTTTTTAGAAATCTATAAAGTAGATCACTCGCCTCACTTTGTGAGGCGAGTTTTAACGTAATGAGTATGTTTCGTAATCATATTTTCAACATGTCCCATTTCAACAGAGTAATACTAATTATGTGGGTTTTCGCATGTGCAATACCCACTACAGCAGTTGCTGACAACTTAGGTATAGATTCTATTGAATCTGAAGTATCTGCTATTCCAAACATTGAGAATGCAGTCAATTTATATAAGCGAGTAAAAGACGTGCAATTTTCTGGTGCAGAAGATGACGAATACTATCCTATAGTGATTGACGCATTCAAGGAAGCTTATGCAGTAATTCTTGAAGCTGAAAGTGATTCCGTTATAGACCAATGCAAAGGGATTCTCATAGACTTAAATTCTACTCTTGCGCGTGGTGCCATATATTACTCATCAAATGGCAAAAGTTCTGAAATGTCGGAATTTGCCAAAGCATACGTCGATACACAGTTACTTCCACAAATGCTCGGTGTCGAATTTCGCCGTGATAAAGATTTATATCCGGCATTAGTGTATTGCGCAGCATCGGGGAGCTACAATTCTGGCGATATTGATGGCGCAATAAAATATTTTGAAGAGTATTTGGCTACCGGTGAAACAAAACAACGTGAACAAGTTAGTCTGTTTTACGGACAAGCAATTTTAAACAAAAAGTTGTATTCACAAGGCACAGAAGCCATCGTCAACGCATCCAACGAATATCCTTCAAATTATAATCTTCTCACCATCGCACTGCAGCTATGTATTGACGGTAAACGTCGCGACCTTCTTGCCCCGTTGGTGGAAAGAGCTCTCGAAATAAAGCCTGATGATGAAAAACTGCTCAACTTGCAAGCATCGGTATATGAAGACTCACACAATTATCGTGGGGCACTTGATATATATATGCGCCTTCAGGAAAAACACCCCAACAGTTTGAGCGTTAATGAATGCGTAGCTCGGTGCTACTACAATCTCGGAACTGGATACTACAACAAATCAATCTCGGAACTGGATCAAAAAGAATTGGCAAAACTGCGACGACAAAGCAATGCCTATTTCTCAAGTGCCGCTGAAAAATATGAAGAGCTCACAGCTAATGACCCCAATAATATAAAATACCTTAAAGCGATGGCAACATCTTATGCATGCCTCGGTAATAAATCGAAAGTGGAAAGCATAAATATTAGGCTTGCAGCCTTAGGACAGCCGACAATGGCTATGAACACGATGCCTGTGATTATGGGAAATGGAACTACAAAAGTCAATGAAACAACAGGTCCACGCAACATTCCATCATATCAAGAATATGCGCTGGAGTATGTGCGTACACATTTGAAAGATTGGATGAAACGCGGTGAATTTGAAAAAGCTGAGGATTATGAACGTCGAATTTCGCGCGATAACATGCGCCAGGAACAAGAACGTCTTAGTAGTATTATCGCCGACAAATATCTCAAAACCTATGCCAACCAACTCGCAATTTCAGAGTTAAAACTTCAACCTTACGATGTAGATAATGAGACCTACGCTGTGAACTCTGACTTTGGTACTGTTGTTATCAATGTTCCATTGAACAATCATGAGGCTGAACTATTTAAAACTAATTGGGATGAAATTAAAATTAAAAACCCTAAATTTTTCATTAAACATGACAATATCGCTATCGAATCAATAACATTTATCACTCCTGATGGCAAGGAATATGCATATAACGCAGCCGATCGTAATCAATATGAAAGCGATAAAGTTGTTCACGTAGATATTTCTGATTTATTTGACAAACCAACCAAAACACCCAACAACAATGCTCAAAAGAATGGCACAACGTATGTGGCAACTATAAAGAGCGATGTCGATAAAAATATTCCACAGACATCATTAGTGAACGACCTGACAATTGCTCTTATTATAGCTAATGAAAACTATAATAAAGTTGTACCTGTAAGTTCGGCAAATCACGATGGTGAAGTTTTCGCACAATATTGTAAGGAAACACTCGGAATACCAGACAATCAGGTCTTTCTATATAAAGATGCTACATACGGTGAAACATTGTCTGCTATTAATAAACTGCGTAATTCAGTAAAAGCGTTAGGTGGGAATGTTGACTTGATTGTGTACTATGCCGGCCATGGTGTTCCTGATGAGAAAACAAGCGATGCTTATATGATGCCTATTGATGCCGACCCAATGGTAATGGCAACAGCCTATCCACTGAACCAATTTTACAAAGAACTCAACAGCATGGGAGCTGCTAATATAATGGTATTTTTGGATGCTTGTTTTAGTGGAGCCAATCGTGGAGATGGAATGCTTGCTGAAGCTCGAGGTGTAGTACTTGTATCCAAACAAGCTCCACCGGAAGGAAACATGTTTGTACTAAGTGCTGCTGATGGCAAAGAAACAGCTTTACCATATAAAGAAAAGAATCATGGACTTTTCACATATTTTCTTTTAAAGAAGCTTCAAGAAAGCAATGGTAATGCAACTCTAAAAGAAATTAGTGATTATGTGACACATAACGTACAAAAAACATCGAGCCTCACGCTCAATAAACCACAAAATCCAAAACTCACAGTTGGTGGAACTCTGCAAAATGCGATCTCTAAGAAGAAACTTCGTCCATAAATTTCAATAGTTTTATATTGACAACAGATATATGATACAATATTGTAAAATTACGATTGTAATAGTAGTCGCACTATTATCTATCCATGCACATGCAGCACCTCCAATAAAATCGGTTAAAGGGGAATACACCTATTATGGAGACAAATCCACTTCCCCTGCAGAATGCAAACGCTTGGCTTTGGAAGGGGCAAGACTCGATGCTTTAGCTAAAGAATTTGGCACAATTGTCACTCAGGACATAATGCAAGCTGACCGTATTGATTCAAATGGTGAAAGCAATAAATTCCTGTCTTTATCATCCACAGAAGTTAAAGGGGAATGGATTGCCGACGACGGAGAACCGGAATATGTAATTTCCCTTGATAAAGATGACAATTTTGTGGTAAATTGCGTAATCAAAGGCAAGGCACGAGAAATATCTAATGAAGCCTCCGAGTTTGATGCAAGAGTGCTTCGTAATGGGAGTGGACCACAGTTTGCCTCATCTGAATTTCATGATGGTGACAACCTATATCTTTATTTTTCAGCACCAATAGATGGCTTCGTTTCAGTTTTTCTATCGCTTGAAGATGGAAATGTGTATCAAATGATTCCATACCTTAACGATTCAAATAACGACGTTAAAATAAAGAAAGGAAAAAGTTACATTTTTTTCGATCCTAATAAAACAGAATATGATTTCGGGACACCGGACCAATTCGGCATCACAACTGACGGAGTAATAGAGTTCAACAAAATATATGTCTTATTTTCTCCATTATATTTTGCAAGACCTCCAATGCAAATACATGCCGACACCGGACTTCCATCAATGAAAGAAAGTGATTTTTCCAAATGGCTCGTAAAAGCACGTCGAAATGATCCCAAATTGGGATTAAAGCAAATGAATTTGAAGATTTATCCTAAATAAAATAGGTTCACATGAAAATAAAGAAATTATTACTGGTTGCAATATCTTTTGCCACAACACCTATCTACGCAGATATGCCCGAAAGTTTTCAAAATTTCAGACAAGGTATCCTTGAAGATTTTCAAGATTTTCGTTCTACAATTCTTGATCATTATGCTGATTTTCTTAACGGCACATGGCATGAATACGAAACTTTGGCACCTAAAGAGAAACCTAAGATAATAAAGCCAATAGATATACCCAATATTACACTAACAAAGCCATCAGACAAACCAATCGAATTACCAACGCCTACACTTGCAGATATCCCTGAAAACGTTTATTCCCCAGACGACAATATCGCTGATGATACGGCACCAGACAACGATAATGCTTCTGTAGAAGAAAATGAAACGCCCAAAAGTCCTTTCGATAGACCACAAGCTGCAACTCCATTGGAAGCAAAGGGCGTTGTTCCTCTCACAGTGAGTATTAAACCCAACATAGAAACAGCTCCGTTACTGCCCACTATCAGTGCCATACCATCGACAGTCGCCCCTATAAAAGACATCTCGGCAGATAAACCACAAACAGAACCACAACCTTCTAAGGCAATAAGTTCTAAAGATAATATTAATTTCTATGGTATGACCATCTCTGTCCCTAAGATTGATTTTCAAATTATGCAATCAATGGGACGCGTTGCTGATTTTGCCAGAAATTGGAAACTACTTGACAAACAAGAGATAGCAGAAGATCTTCTGGATGCACTAAAACCGGAAATTAAAAAATTAGGATTAAATGACTATCTTACATACGAGTTTTTATGTGCCTACACGGATTCCAAGTTCTCTGAGGCTTCATCAGCGCCAAAATTATCTGTGGTGCACTATATACTTTCACATTTAGGATATGATGTGCGTGTTGCGCTTGCTACAAAAACCGGAGATCCACTTCTATTAATACCCACTAAACAAGCCTTATATGGTAAAACATACCTCACAATAAACAAAGAGAATTATTATGTCTTTTCCGCTCCGGATGTAAATCTAACGGGTTCGCCTATCGCTACCTGTGATTTACCGCAAATTGCTTCATCCGGTAAAAAATTTGATATGAGAATAACAGGCTTAAACTTGCCTGTAAAAGAATACAACTTTAATATATCGCATGGAGATTTGTGTCTTTCAGGTACACTAAATGCCAATATGATGCCAGTGGTTTATCGCTATCCACAAATGGATATAGCAGGATTCGCTGAGAGTGTACTCGATGAGAATCTCAGAGAATCACTCGTAGCTCAGGTCAAAGAACAAATAGGATATCTTGATAAACAAGAAGCTATCGATAAACTTCTGCAATTTGTCCAATCTGGTTTTGCATACGCCACAGATAATGCGTTTCATGGATTTGAAAAGCCATATTTCCTTGAAGAAAATTTATTCTATCCAAAGAATGACTGCGAGGATCGTGCCATTTTATACACATATTTGTTATGGAATGCACTTGGAGTTGAGAACCATCTTCTGTTTTTCCCGGGACACGAAAGTGCGTCTGTTGCATTACCTAATCCTATTAAGGGAACTTCATACGAACATAATGGAAAACGATTCTATATTTCAGACCCAACATATGTGGGGTCACACACAGGGCAATGTATGCCTCAATATGAGTCGGTTGTTCCAAAAATTGACCTCAAACTTCCGGAATAATATACAATAATATCTAATATCAAATAGGCAGGAGTATTTTCGTATTTCTGCCTATTTGATATAAATAATATACCCCTTTTAATTTGCAACACATTTCTATTATTCTTTTTATACTCTCAGACTTCCTCATTGGCAATCGCAAATAATACGTGGGTTTATTTGCGATTATTCTTGGCTTGCACTAACTTTGCACCTTGGAATACTATAGATTATTAGAATTATGAATATCCTCGATTTAAGCGAACAAGAAATAGTGCGCCGCGGCAACCTCGAAGAGTTGCGCAAAATGGGTGTTAATCCTTATCCGGCAGAAGAATATTTGGTAACCGGCTACTCTGATGAAATAAAAAACAACTTCAAAGATGAAGAAAATGAACCTCGCCAAGTGAGTGTGGCCGGTAGGATTATGAGCCGACGTATAATGGGAAAAGCATCGTTTGTGGAGTTACAAGACTCTCACGGTCGTATTCAGATATATGTAAACAGGGATGAATTATGTCTAGACGAAAATAAGGATTTTTATAATGTAGTATTCAAAAAATTACTCGACATAGGTGACTTTGTCGGTTTTGAAGGTTATGTGTTCCGCACTCAAACCGGAGAAATCTCTGTACATGCCAAAAACATGACGGTGCTAAGCAAATCTCTACGTCTTCTTCCAATCGTGAAGATGAAAGACGGTGTGGTATATGACGCATTTAGTGACCCCGAACTTCGCTATCGCCAACGTTATGTAGATTTGGTGGTAAACGAAGGTGTAAAAGAGATATTCATCAAACGCAACAAGGTATATACTTCAATGCGTGATTACTTTAACTCTCACGGATACATGGAGGTAGAAACACCAATACTCCAATCAATCCCCGGCGGAGCATCAGCGCGCCCATTTATCACACACCATAATGCTCTTGATATACCGTTATATCTTCGTATTGCAGATGAATTGTATCTAAAGCGCCTCATTGTAGGTGGATTTGAAGGTGTATATGAATTCTCAAAAAATTTCCGCAACGAGGGAATGGACCGTACGCACAATCCAGAATTTACTTGTATGGAGATATATGTATCTTACAAGGATTATAATTGGATGATGTCGTTTACAGAAAAAATGCTCGAAAAAATTTGTCTTGATGTAAACGGCACCACTAAGGTAAAAGTCGGTGATAATGAGATTGACTTTAAAGCACCTTACAAACGCGTTACTATGATAGAGTCAATCAAAGAGTTTACCGGTATTGATATCACCGGCATGAATGAGGAGCAGTTGCGTGGTGTGTGCAAGCAACTTGATATTGATGCTGATGAATCAATGGGCAAAGGAAAACTTATAGACGAGATTTTCGGAGAAAAGTGTGAAGGCAAATATATACAGCCTACCTTTATTATCGATTATCCCATAGAAATGTCACCTCTTACCAAACGACATCGCAACAATCCGGAACTTACGGAGCGTTTTGAACTGATGGTAAACGGAAAAGAGCTTGCCAATGCATATTCCGAACTTAACGACCCGATTGATCAATATGAACGATTTGTGGAGCAAATGCGCCTAAGTGAAAAAGGCGATGATGAAGCCATGATTATCGATCACGACTTTATCCGTGCCCTTGAATATGGGATGCCACCCACATCCGGTATGGGAATCGGTATGGACCGTCTTGTAATGTTGATGACAGGACAAACAACAATTCAAGAGGTATTGCTATTCCCACAAATGAGACCGGAAAAAACAGTTCATCGCGACAACGCAGAGGCATACACTCAGCTCGGTATTGGTGCAGAGTGGGTTCCACTACTTCAGAAAGCCGGATTCAATAGCGTTACCACGTTATCGGAAGCAAATGCCGGAAAATTACATCAGGAACTTTGCGGTCTTAATAAGAAGCACAAATTAGAATTAAAAAATCCAACGATTGAAGAAATCGGTATTTGGATTGAAAATGCTAAAAAATTGTAACAAACTACAGCTAACGCTGTAATTTAATTGAGTCTATATGAATAACGCTATTAAAATTGATTTAAAAAACATACTACGTTTCGTGCCTGCCAACGCGCTCAACTCAATACAAACTGAGGCAGTAACGGCCCTACATACTGTAGATAATGCTACCGGTGCAGGGAACGATTTTTTAGGATGGGTAAACCTGCCAGCCGAAACGACACAAAATCTTCTTGACGACATCAAAACCAGTGCTGCACGTCTTACATCAAAATGTGAATATGTGGTGTGCATCGGTATTGGAGGCAGTTATCTTGGTGCAAAAGCTGTGATTGAAGCACTGAGTAATTCATTTGCGTCATATTCCAAATCAGAAAGTCCGCATTTACTTTTCGCGGGGCAAAATATAGGCGAAGATTATCTATATGAACTTCAACAACTTCTTAAAGGCAAAAAATTTGGGATTGTAGTGATTTCCAAGTCCGGAACCACAACAGAACCTGCTATCGCATTCCGACTACTGAAAGAGCAACTCGAAAGTCAGGTCGGCAAAAAAGAAGCGGCAAAATTGATTGTTGCCATCACAGATGAGCATCGTGGAGCACTCCGTAAACTTGCCACCGAAGAGGGCTATACCACATTCGTAATAGCAGATAATGTAGGAGGTCGTTTTTCTGTACTTTCACCCGTAGGATTGCTTCCAATAGCTGTTGCCGGATTTGATATTGACCAATTAGTTGCCGGTGCACGTGATATGCAAACAACAACAGTTGCTGACACCGACAATATAGCTCTTACTTATGCCTCAGCCAGAAATGCGCTATATCGTGCAGGAAAGAAAATTGAAATTCTTGTAAACTACAATCCAAAACTACATTACCTTGCAGAATGGTGGAAACAACTATACGGCGAAAGTGAAGGAAAAGATAACAAAGGCATATTCCCGGCCGCTGTTGATAACTCCACCGACCTTCATTCCATGGGGCAATGGATTCAAGAAGGAGAGCGCACTATTTTTGAAACTGTTATTTCCGTGATGGAACAACAAAATTGTGTGACAATACCTGCAGACAAAGATAATCTTGATGGTTTGAACTATCTTGCCGGGAAGCGTGTAGATGAAGTAAACAAGATGGCAGAACTCGGCACATCAATAGCTCATGTGGATGGCGGTGTGCCAAGCATACGCATTACTTTACCGCAGCTTTCAGAATATTGGCTTGGTCAGATTATATATTTCTTTGAGAAAGCATGTGGTATAAGCGGCTATATGCTTGGTGTAAATCCATTTAATCAACCAGGAGTAGAAGCGTACAAGAAAAATATGTTTGCACTTCTCAACAAACCCGGTTATGAAGAAGAATCAAAAGCAATTCAGCAAAAAATAAAATAGTATGCGCAATTTCACCAACGTTACCGATATAGGAGACCTCCACGCGGCAGTGAAGCAAGCTCTTGAGGTTAAAGCCAACCGTTTTGCTTACCAGCATTTAGGCAAAAATCGAACTTTGCTGATGATTTTTTTCAATTCATCGTTGCGCACACGCCTATCAACCCAAAAGGCTGCTCTTAACCTTGGCATGAATGTTATAGTGCTTGATGTGAATCAAGGTGCATGGAAACTCGAAACCGAACGAGGCGTGATAATGGACGGAGACAAACCTGAGCATCTACTTGAAGCAATACCTGTTATGGGATGTTATTGCGATGTGATAGGTGTGCGTTCTTTTGCGCGATTTGAGAACAAACGAGATGATTACGAAGAAACGATAATCAATCAGTTTATAAAATATTCAGGACGTCCGGTATTCAGCATGGAAGCTGCAACACGCCACCCGTTGCAAAGTTTTGCCGACCTTATCACCATAGAGGAATATAAGGCAACTCCACGTCCTCGTGTTGTACTCACATGGGCTCCACATCCAAAAGCATTACCACAAGCTGTACCAAATTCGTTTGCGGAGTGGATGAATGCAGCAGAAGATATAGACTTTGTGATAGCCAATCCTGAAGGATATGACCTTGCTCCCGAATTTGTAGGTAACGCTCCTGTATATCACCATCAAGATGAAGCACTGAAAAACGCAGATTTTGTATATGCAAAAAACTGGTCGGCATACGCAGATCCCAACTATGGTAAAGTACTGAGTACAGATCGCTCCTGGACTATAACAAGCGAGAAAATGGCGCTAACAAACAATGCATACTTTATGCATTGTCTTCCTGTGCGCCGGAATATGATTGTGAGCGACGCAGTCATAGAGTCAGAACGTTCGTTGGTCATTCCAGAAGCTGCCAATCGCGAAATTTCTGCACAAGTGGTATTGATGCGCATTCTTGAATCACTATAATATTGTTATATGAAACGATATATTTCAATATTTTTAGTTTTATGTGTGTGTTCTGTGGCTATTTATGCTGCAGACACTCGCACATGGAACGAAGGCGCACTCAAATGGAGTGATTTCCGTGGTACACCGGGCATTTTCTCTTCATCACCAACATTTCGAGGATATATAGAAATTGAGCCGACAGATACAATTGTGGACGGAGTGCACAAAGTGAAACTTGAATCAGTGGCAAAAATGGACAGAAACCTGTCGTATGCACCTATTGAGGCTCAAACTCCGGAATTACTCAACATTTTTCAAGGAGAATTCAACTTGTTGGAAAGTTATCGCCGCGACCTACAAAGAGAACTCAACAATGGTTTATCAGGGAATGCAGCTCAAAAACGTGTTGAGTATTATAATTCACTTTTTCGCGAGAAAGTACAAAATATGTATGATGCCACAGATTATGGCAACAACAATGAAAAGGTAAACAAATGGCTGTCGGAAGTTGAACACCGTCTCTATAACCAAGATTTACCAACACACACCTACGTCAATCCAAGTAACTTTACCTACGGTCTATATGTAGGAACAGGTTTGAATGCTACTACCGGAACCCTGCACCATTCGTTCAGTAATTCATGGGCTTTTTCTGCCGGGGTTCTTTTGGGTTACAGGAGACTGAAAATCAAAGCAGATCTCACGTACGCTCAACCGAAAGTGACTAACATGAATATTATGGATGTCTCAGAACAAGAAACATCCGATATTTATTCTTCATATATTGCTATTTCTCCTTCTCTCGGATTCACAGTATTCGAGTCCGATAAATTATCAATAACTCCATTTGTGGGTTGCGCATGGAGCAGATACGGATGGAATGTCGCAAACTATACCTACACAGAGAATTCTGATACAGGAGAACTCGAACGCGTAATAGATTATTACAGTTCTCCTTCTCTAAGTAATTTTAACTGGTACGCATCGATTGATTTCGAATATCGTTTCAAAAAAATATATTCACAAAATACCGGAACACTCAAAGGTGAACGAGAAAGAATCATCTACACCGTACGGTTGTCCCCTTATATATTAAGGGGTGTATATACCAAGGCTATTCCCACACTTAGCGGTTACCAAGTAGGATTTACAGCCTCGATAGCTTTCGTGGCAAATACTTTAGGTTTTTAGATAATAATTTTTATGAATAAACAAAACGATAAAAATTCAAAATACAAACAAAAACCGGACTCGATAGCAACATATAGCGTGACGGATAATGACCCGGCTACACTTCTCGAGTATGTGAGCCATGTGCTTTCGGATCATACTCCAACAAAAGTAAAATCAATGCTCAAACATAATCAGTTTGCTGTAAATTCAATGCCGACCACACAGTTCAACGCGCCACTTCATCCCGGCGATAATGTGAGCATTAATTTTACCAAATCATTTAGAGTATTCTCTCATCCACGCATATCACTCGTGTATGAAGATAATGATATCCTTGTAATCAACAAGGGATACGGACTTCTATCAATGAGTACCGACCGCATAAAGGAAGGAACTGCCTATAGTATAATGCGCGAATATGTAAAATATTCCGACCCCCGCACAAAAGTCTTTATAGTACATCGTCTTGACCGCGACACCTCCGGACTAATGATGCTTGCCAAAACACCAGAAGCAAAAGAGACCTTACAACACAATTGGAACAATATGGTATTGAACCGGAAATATGTGTGTGTTGTGGAAGGTATCGTTGACTGTCCCAATGGTGTGATTAAAAGTTACCTTGCAGAAAATTCGCGTTATGAAGTATATTCGACAGAAGATTCAAATTTGGGACAGCTCGCGGTGACACGCTACGTAACACTCCGCACCGGTAATGGCAAATCTCTTCTTGAAGTGGAACTTGATACCGGCAGGAAGAATCAAATTCGCGTTCACATGAAAGATATTGGTCATCCCATTGTTGGCGATAGAAAATATGGTGCGGCATCAAGCCCAATCAATCGTCTTGCACTCCATGCACAGACGCTTCGTTTTGTACATCCTATTACACGTCGTGAAATGTGTTTTGAGACACCGATACCGGCACGTTTCCTATCGTTAGTATCCCGATAACATCTTCAATAGCCCTCTGCTGTGGATTACAACACGTTGAAAGACAAAACTGTATTCGATTTCTGTGACGATACAGCAATACTTGCCAAGGTAACCGGCTTCCCAGAACCGCTGAAAAGCAAAGAGTATATAATAGGGTTATCACCTATTGTACATTCCCAAATGCTTCAAGCATTAGCTGACGAAACAAATAATTATGGCTTGCGAGAAGCCGCCACAAAATTAGAAACTGAACTTTGGGAAAATTTCGATAAAAATATTGACGCGTCGCGAGGGTTAATTATCGAACCATAAGTGCGTCTTTTCGGAGTGTCACAGGAGGGTTTTACAATGTTACAATGCCACATGTATCCACCTATAATTTTGCTCGTTGATTAGCTCTACGTGAGGCATATCGGCGAGTATCTGATATAATTTGATATTACCTTCACGTGAACGTGTTGTAATGTCGGCAGCACGACCGAGAAGATGAAACGAACGAAATGCACCACCCACGGCCCGGTTAAGCTTATTACATCTATATCCGCTATTTACATATATTGGCATTCCGAGTCTATCTCGCACAGGGTCGAGTAGGTGTTCTGCAAGGTGCGTTAAATTTTTCACGGCTTCATCAGAAGGAGTATTATCAATTCTAAGTCGCTCAGCTACATCCGACTTAGTGAGTTCTTCTATAGTAAAATATTTCATGATTTTATGATTTGTTTAAGCGATTCAAATGAATTGTGTTCAAGTAATTTTTTAATAGTTTCTACTGCATCTCTATATTCCTTTTGCTCCTTTTGTTCGGCTTTTTCATAAATACTTTTCAACTCAATTAAAGCTTCCCCCACAGCGCCAATCAACGTAAAAAGCGGAATCACCGGCAATAAAGTTACACTCTCAACAAAACGCAAATACACCACTGCTGCTATCTGCATGGCATCAATCACAGTCATTGCAAACAATGCATTATAATATCTTACGAGTTTATCAATCGTTCGTCTTAGTGCAGCACTTGTACGAGACTCTCCCTTCTGCCTCGCTTTTCGCACTCCACTTATCAAATCGGCGAGCACTGACAACAACACTCCTATATAAAGAGAGATAATCAAGACTAAAACAGGAAATAGTGTTTTCATTATTATTTAAGGCTTTTTGTTCTTTGACTTTGCAAAGATAATATATTATTTGTGTTTTGTCAATAGTTTTCTGCAATTTTTTTATTCTTAATAAACCATAGTGTTTTACTCTGTAGTTAAGTTTTTACGCTTAAATAAAAAACACTAATTTTGCGTAATTAAATAGCTCAATTATAAAAAATGAAGAAACGCTCTGATTTTGAAATAATGGCACCTGTAGGGTGCTTAGATTCATTGTATGCCGCAATACAAGGGGGCGCAAACTCAGTGTATTTCGGTATTCAGGGGTTAAATATGCGATCAGGCTCAGCAAACAATTTCACAATAGAAATGCTGCCGGAACTTGCAAAAATATGCCAGGATAATGGCATAAAAAGTTATCTCACGGTAAATACAATACTTTTTGACAATGACATATCTACAATGCGTGCAATTGTAGATGCAGCTAAATCTGCAGGGATTTCCGCCATAATAGCAAGCGATATTGCCACTATATTATATGCACGCAGCAAAGATGCTGAAGTTCACATTTCTACTCAAGTTAACATCACGAACACAGAAGCCGTGCGGTTTTACGCACAATGGGCAGATGTTGTAGTATTAGCTCGTGAAGTTAATTTAGAACAAGTGTCGAAAATACACCACGCTATTGTAGAAGAAAATATATGCGGCCCCCATGGAGAACCGGTGAAAATAGAAATGTTTTGTCACGGAGCACTTTGCATGGCAGTGTCGGGAAAATGCTATCTCAGTCTACATGAAACAGATTCGAGCGCAAACCGCGGAGCATGCCGACAGATATGCCGCCGCAATTATATCGTAACAGATAAGGAAACCGGTGATGAACTTGCAATTGAGAATGAGCATATAATGTCGCCAAAAGATTTAAAAACCATCCACTTTCTAAATAAAATGATTGACGCCGGAGTGCGTGTTTTCAAAATAGAAGGTCGCGCACGTGGTCCTGAATATGTACGTATTGCATGTGAATGTTATAATGAAGCTATCAACGCATACATTTGTGGTACATACTCTGACTCAAAGATTGAACAATGGAACAATCGCCTCGCCACAATATTTAACCGCGGCTTTTGGGATGGATACTATCTTGGACAGAGACTTGGTGAATGGACATCAAAATATGGCAGTTCGGCTACAAAAGTCAAAGAATATATAGCTAAAGGTATTCGTTATTTTTCAGATATAAAAGTAGCCGAATTCAAAATGGAAAGCGGAGAATTGAAAGTTGGTGATGATATAATCATCATCGGTCCTACCACAGGAGCAATACCTATGAAAGTAGAGGAAATACGTGTGAACTTAAAACCTGTACGAAAAACTGTAAAAGGGGAAAGTTTCTCAATAAAGGTAGAGTCCAAAATTCGACCGAGCGACAGACTTTATTTATGGCGTGATGTCACAGAACAACAACGTGACGAACTGCCAGGTCGGCATTAAAATATCGGGGTGAAAAGATTTAAATTTTTTCACCCCGAATTGTATATCACCTTTATGTATGGCTCATATCAGAACGGATTTTCATTTGTACCGGAGATATCGTGGAACAGATTGTTAGCCAAGCGACTTGCTCCAATCCTGAAATATTCATTGGTTAGCCAATCTTCTCCAAGCACTTCTTTTACTATTGTATAATATTTCACAGCATCTTCTGTAGTAGAAATACCACCTGAAGCTTTAAAACCGACACGAATACCATGCCGGTCGTAATATTCCTTAATACAACAACACATTACATATGCAGCTTCAAGCGATGCTCCGGGATAAATTTTACCGGTAGAAGTCTTTATAAAATCTGCACCAGAATACATTGAAAGTATTGATGCGTTTCTAATATTTTCAGCGGTTTTCAAAGCACCCGTTTCAAGAATCACTTTAAGTCGGGCTTCGCCTGCGCTGTGTTTTATTTCAGAAATTTCATCGGCAATTTCCTCGTAGTTATCATCTGCATACAGCCCCAGTGGAAAAACAATATCTACCTCGTCGGCACCATCAGATACAGCAAGCGCTGTTTCTGTAGTTTTCACTTCAAGGCGAGCCTGAGCAGAGGGAAAATTAGCAGAACACACAGCCACATTTACATCGCTTACCTCAAGAGTACTTCGCACAGCAGATGCAAAATTGGAATATACACAAATAGCAGCCACATTTTTATATTGCGGATAATCATTATCAAAATTATTTACCTTTTCTGTAAACTTCATCACCGATGACACAGAGTCTTCACTTGACAGTGTTGTTAAATCTATAGAATTTAGCAAAAACTGATATACCTCTGCATTGCAATTCTCATTATAATGCTTATCCAATAAAGCATTCACCTCAGTTTTTACAATATTATCGTCGATAGTAACTGCACTTTGAGCAAGCACTTGATGGTATTTATCAATTTGTAGATTTTCCATAACTATTTTAGTTTAGAGTTATTTTTATGTCGTAATATATCTCTTTGAGTCTTTTTATGTAAATTCGCTTTAAACGCATCCGTGAGGTTAATGCCGGTCTGATTTGCTATGCACATGAGCACCCAAAGCACATCTGCAAGCTCATCGGCGAGTTCATTTACAGTTTCACCCTGTTTAAATGACTGCTCTCCAAATCGTCGAGCCATAATACGTGCCACTTCACCAACTTCCTCTGTAAGGATTGCCATATTTGTAAGCTCATCGAAATAACGAACACCGATAGTGTTAATCCAGTTATCAACGATTTTCTGACATTCACTCAGAGACAAAGAAGACTCGTGTTCCGCTGTTATTAATTTATTCATAGTACAAATATAGTATTTCTATTCGATTTTACGAAAAGAATCAAAAAAGAGGTCGCCATAAAGCGACCTCTCACAATATCAAGTGTCTGCGAATTACAATTTCGGACCAGCAGCAACAAGAGCTTTACCAGCTTCATTCCCTGTGTATTTGTTGAAGTTCTTAATGAAACGAGCAGCAAGGTCAGCAGCTTTTTCATCCCATTGAGAAGCATCAGCATAGGTGTCGCGAGGATCGAGAATCTTAGGATCGACACCAGGAAGAGCAGTAGGAACTTCAAAATCGAATACCGGAATCTTCTTGGTAGGAGCATTATTGATGGAACCATCGAGAATTGCATCGATAATACCGCGAGTATCTTTGATTGATATACGTTTACCGGTACCATTCCAACCTGTATTTACCAAATATGCCTTGGCATCGTTTTGTTCCATTTTCTTCACAAGTTCTTCAGCATATTTAGTTGGATGCAATTCAAGGAATGCAGCACCGAAACATGCAGAGAATGTTGGAGTGGGTTCAGTAATACCACGTTCTGTACCAGCTAATTTAGCTGTAAAGCCAGAGAGGAAGTAGTATTTAGCTTGCTCCGGAGTGAGAATAGAAACAGGAGGAAGCACACCGAAAGCATCAGCACTAAGGAAGATAACTTGTTTAGCAGCCGGACCTTTAGAGAGCGGTTTAACGATGTTCTCGATATGATAAATCGGATAAGAAACGCGAGTATTTTCTGTCACACTCTTATCAGTAAAGTCAATCTTACCGTTTTCATCAACAGTTACATTTTCCAAAAGTGCATCGCGGCGGATTGCATTGTAGATATCCGGCTCGCTTTCTTTATCAAGGTTGATAACTTTCGCGTAGCAACCACCTTCATAGTTGAACACACCTTCATCATCCCATCCATGTTCGTCATCACCGATGAGTTTACGTTTTGGATCGGTAGAAAGAGTAGTTTTACCTGTACCTGAAAGACCGAAGAAAATTGCAGTAGAAGTACCTTCCATGTTAGTGTTAGCAGAACAGTGCATAGAAGCCATACCTTTTAATGGGAGGTAGTAGTTCATCATTGAGAACATACCTTTTTTCATTTCACCACCATACCAAGTGTTAATGATAACTTGTTCGCGAGAGGTGAGATTGAATACTACCGCAGTTTCGGAGTTCAAACCGAGTTCTTTGTAGTTTTCAACTTTTGCTTTAGATGCATTGTAAACAATGAAATCCGGTTCACCGAAGTTTTTGAGTTCTTCTTCAGTAGGACGGATAAACATGTTAGTAACAAAGTGAGCCTGCCAAGCAACTTCCATAATGAAGCGTACTTTCATTCGAGAACCTTCGTTAGCTCCACAGAAAGCATCTACCACATAAAGTTTCTTGTTTGAAAGTTCTTTTTGAGCAAGAGTTTTAATTTCTTTCCAAGCTTCTTCGCTAGCAGGTTTATTGTCATTTTTATATTCTTCCGAAGTCCACCATACAGTGTTTTCGCTCGTAGCATCCTTAACGATAAATTTATCTTTAGGAGAACGTCCGGTATAAATACCTGTCATAACATTTACTGCACCGAGCTCAGTTACTTGTCCCTTTTCAAAGCCTTGAAGGGTTGGAACTGTTTCGTCAGCAAATAATTGTTCGTAAGAGGGATTGTACACTATTTCAGGAGTGCCTACAATTCCATACTTAGTTAAATCAATCTTTCTTTCCATTGTTTGATACTTATAATGAGATTTTTATTTAGATTATATATTCAAATAGCAACACGCCTATCTTTCCGACTACAAAATTACTAATTTTTATGGATTTTTTGGCATTATAAATAAATAATTTGCAAATTATTCGATATCGAAAGTTCTCTTAATGGCGTTGCGTATCATTGTCGCATCCTCACTTGTGCCTTTCAATATTCCAAGCACATAGTTAATATAGCGGTCTGTACGATCAAAACCACACAATTGGGCTACATTACACTCATTGAGCATGGGTTTATTGTTAAATACTTTAAGCACTCCAAGATAGTCTCTCTCTGCAAGATATCCATGAAATTCGCGACAAATTGATTCATACATTCCACGAGGATTAATTTGCGCCGGGAACTCCGACAAGTGCTCCTCAAGTTCGCCTATTGACGAAAATTTCTTATCAATACGCAATTCTACCGTTTTTTTCACACGGTGTCGCACGTGCTGGAGTGCCTGTTGTTTTAACTGGTGCGAAAATTGAGTAAAAATCGACTGCTTCACTTTTCCAAGAACATCATCGGGATTTTTACCTCTTCTTTTGGCCACTATTGTTATCACACCAGGCAGCAACATAATATTTTCTATCTCTGCCACATCCGGGACCAAGATACGGCGCTGACGCAAATACGCAACCTCTTTGTCATCACGACGGTCGCGATCTACTATACCATGACTATCAAGATGGTGAAACGATGCAAGGTCGTTGAATGCACGGGTAGATTCTATCACTCTGTTGCAACTGCCCAAAGGTTTCACTGTATATTCCGTAAAAACCAATTGATATAATTTCGAATCAATACTGTTGCGAGCATCTCCCTCGATAAACAATACCGGCTTGCGACTTCCAAGTAAATCGGCGAACAATTCTTCCGACAGATTCTCATCAGAACGCAACAATTCGTAATCCCAGGTTCTGGATGCCGCATCGAAGCTTTTCACCCACACACAATAATTATTGATGCGGCTGACTGCAAAATCTATATCGTGTGTGTTGTATATAAATGTACAATCATCGCGCAATTGCTCTATCACATTCCAAAGAGCTTGCGTTATACTACGATGAATAAAAGCATCCGGGTCATCCACCAACACCAACGCATTGCGAGGAGCATACATCACACTACCAAGGTAATACAGTATTGCCTTCTCTCCATCGGACAATCTTAATGATGTATATGAGTCATCACCACTTCCCGAAGTAAACAAGAGCCGACCTTCCTGACGTAAAATCTTGTTGTTGGGAAATATCTCCTCCCACCGTTCTATCACTCGGTCGAGCTTGGTTACAGGCATTCCTGACATCCTCTTTTTTTGCGAGCTATGCATATCACTCTTGAATTTGAGCATTTCCATAAATTCATCGTGAAGCAATAAAAACATCACGCGTTCAAATTCGGTAGTGGCATCTACTTTGATATAGTGATTTTGCTTATCGGCTTCAAGAAAAAGAGAATCTATGCTCCCTTCCAAAGGTGATTCCGGCAAAGAATCTCGCACATAAATGGCATGCAAAGCACTCATTGTGAATATAGGTGAGCTTGCATCTTGCTGCATTCTTCGGCAAAAACGCGTTTTACCAGCGCCATTTGCTCCAATTACGGTAATCCGCGCTGCGTTATTAAGCACCAACGGCTCAGCTCCATCGATGCGAGGTGGTAACTTTATAGTTTGCGACATATACTCTTTTGTCTCAAAATTTATCAAAACATAAAGGCAACAGCGCGGCTATGCCATTGATGATATAAACCTCTTCCCTACCGGCAAGTATCACACGAATCGGCTTTCCGGCTAAAGTTTCATACTCCAATATCGATTGGCGACAAGCCCCACACGGTGCACATGGCTTTTCTTCGTATTCACCGTTTTGATATGCTGTTACTGCTATCGCCTCAACTTTAGCATCGGGATACTGCGCATGAGCGTAAAATATTGCAGACCTTTCGGCGCACGTTCCGGAAGGAAAAGCTGCGTTTTCCTGATTGGCACCTGTAACAATTTCTCCATTTGAAAGCATTATCGCTGCTCCCACATTAAAGTTGCTATATGGCGCATACGCTCTAAGTGCAGCCTCTTTTGCTTTTTGCACCAACATACAGTCGCTTGCCGACAACTCTCTGATATTCGCAACTGTAATATCAGTTGTTATAGTTATATGTTTCATATAAAGTAGTAAATTCCTATTTCTTTTTAATATCAAAAATACACTAAAAAAATCATATAAAAAACAGCAAACCGTACGCATTGACTTTTTTTAACATTTGTCTTCTCTAAACCTATCAGCTAATTTGCGTAACTTTGTATATTATTTTTATTTTTGCGTGTTTTTGTAACAAAATGAAACATTTTATTTCTATATTTATTCCACTTTTTAGTTGTCTAACTATTTTTGCAATTCCGGCTGCTCCGGGTTTCAGCACAATTACTCAACCCGATGGGGCACTGCTCACAATAGAACTTCACGGTGATGAATTTTACAATTATTCTACAACTATCGACGGCTACACAGTAGTGCAAAACGAAGATACCGGAACATGGGATTATGCATTGTCGGTGAATGGCGATTTAGTACCGTCGGGCATACGCGCAACCAATGAACAATTCCGCACCGAAAAAGAATTATTATTTCTACAACTTATAGAAAAAGGTATTCATCCCGATGCGGGCAAGTCTTTAAAAAAACGTATGACTGCTACTTCTGCGCTCCAGGACAACCCTATAATTAAACACGATTTAAGCGGGAAATATGATATTTCAAAATTCAGAGGATTGGTAATTCTTGTTGAGTACAATGATGCACCTTTCTCACGGAATGACTATTACGAGATAATAAATAATATGATTAATCAGAAAGGATTCTCAGGATATCTATCAAATTCATTAATACCCTCATTGATACCTTGTACAGGCTCTGTGCGCGATTATTATTATGACAACTCTAATGGCAAGTTCGACCCTGTCTTTGATGTGTACGGACCTATAAAAATCAACTACTCTCAGTACAGCGCCAACCAATCAAATAATGCTCAAACTCTTGTAACTGCAGCGTTGCGTGCTGCAGACAACGATATTAATTATTCACTTTACGATACAGACGGCGACCGAAAAGTAGATATGGTGTATTTCATTTTCTCCGGTGGAGGTTCCAATTTCTCCGGCAATGACAGTCGTCTCATATGGCCACACGCATCAACGATACTATCATTTTCTGCCGATGGCGTAAGTTTCGACCGCTATGCATGCTCAACAGAACTTTATGGCAGACCTGCGAATAAACAACTCGATGGTATTGGCACTATCTGCCACGAGTTCAGCCATGTGCTTGGATTACCCGATTTATACGACACAGCCGGTGGCGAGAGTGTACACCCTTCAAAATGGTCAATAATGGCGAGTGGCTCTTACCTTAATGACTCACGCACCCCTTGCGGATTTTCGCTGTATGAGCGTTATGCACTTGATTTTGCCAAACCCGAGGTGATTACTACTGTCGATTCCTACGAACTTGAATCTCTAAATGTTTCAAATAGGGGATATCGTATTGATTCAAGTGTAAAAAATGAGTATTTCTTGCTTGAAAACCGCAATAAAACTCGTTGGGATGAATATCTTCCCGGAGAAGGGCTTCTAATTTTTCGCGTAGATTCCACAGATGTCAATGTGTGGCAAAACAATAAAGTGAATGCAAATCCTGCGCATAACTATTATACATTGTTGCGCGCAAATCCCAAAGTGTCGTCAAATTCAACTGTCACTGATAGCGATGGTGACCCATTCCCCGGCTCCGGCAATATCACAGAAATCACAAATCTTACATCGCCAAGCCTTCAGTCATGGGCTAAAGTTGCAACTCCGCTTGTACTTAAAGATATAAATATCACTGCCGACGGCGACATCTCTTTCCGTGTTGAGAATGAAGAGATTCCGACACTCACGGAAACTTTTGAGCAATTCCCTGTAATGGAATCTTCGGCATCCAAAGTTCCAGGAACATTTACAAACTGGACATTCACAAAAGGCTCAAAAGTGGTAGAAGTTTCAGATGCCTCACTCGGATTAGGTACAAAAGCCGTTTCCACAATTAAATCTGCAGAGTTAATAACAGACACCGTAAAAGCTGAAGTAGAGAGTTTTAGTATCACAGTCTTTAATGCTTCTTCTTCAGCCGCAATCATTAGAGCATATTACTCTACCAACAATGGTGCGTCATGGATTTCCGTAAAAAATCTTGATGGCACAACAAATCCAACGGTAGCTGCAGGCTCCACCATACAATTTACCTACAATATTGGTTCAGCAAAAAATGCATGCTACCGCTTCGTGCAATATTCAGGCAGCACAGATGGCAATATTTTCTTCGATAATATCATTTTTAATTGCACTCCGGGCTCATTGTCCGCAGATAATACAATTGTTGATAATCCGGAAGACATATTCGATGTTATGGTTGACAGTGAATATATTAAGATAACATCACGCAACAACTCAAACAATCATATATCGCTCTATTCCACAAATGGCACCCTTATAGCATCCGCTATTTTAAACGATGGCATTGCATACCTGCCAAAGCCAATTGTTCATGGAATATATATTGTTCGATGTGGAAATTATGCTACTAAAGTTCGTATTAAATAATGTTGTATATTTCGTATCCGCGATGCTGTGTCAAAGGGGACTCCTCCGCATCCGAATTAATGTATGACTAAATGTAAATAACAGAGTCCTCATCAATGTTTCAATGAAAAGAATTAGTACGATTCTTTGTGTTGCAGCAGCAATTCTGTGTGCAACATTTACAAAAGCTCAGGAAAGCAGTGCTTTAATGAGTGCCATGGACGCTATCAATGCCGAAAAGGCAAAATCGGTGGTCTATGTCGCTCCCACCGCATCTGTTTCTTCCGGAACGTATGAATTGGCTACCAACATTGATGGTCAATCAATCATACGCTTTTCTGACAGTTTTGTGCCAAAAGCTATTAACACTTCTGCACAGTTATTAACGTCAACAACGGCAATTGATGGAGCCGCCCCTGCTTCTGTGGCTTCATTAAAGGGTTCCTATGTGTTTTCCTATGCCACCCTCACTGCCAACAGTTTTGACGGTGGTGCTTGTGTGGAAGTTGTTCCTGGTGCAGAGGGTGATAGTATTATTATCACCAATTTCTGGAGTGGTGCTCCAGTTCGTGCATTTGTTGATGTAACTTCCGGAAAAGTTACCATTCCTATGCAGTATTTAGGCAATTTTACCGATGTAGGTAAATTGTATATCGCAGTAGTTAATTCTGACGGTACCGTCAATAAGACTGCTCAAATCGAAGGTACTGTAAATGCTGATGGAGATTTTGATTTCTCTTCATGGTGGGGGATCTTCTATTATGAAGGGACCAATAAAGACAAACTTGCAGCAGCATATTACAACGCAAAAATGGCTCGTACCAATGCCACAATGTCATTTAAACAAAATGACACTCCAACATCATACGGGGTTCGCGCCACTCAATTGAGTGCAAATTTGCTTCGTGTTGAAAACTTCTTCAACAAAGGTATTGCCGTTGATTTCATTCTCAACAGAGATCGCACTGCGACAATCTCCTCACAAGTTGCATTTATCAACACATATGGTGCATGGACTACCATTAAATGTGTGGCGTTTAACGAAGCCGGTAATTTAACAAGCTATTCAAATACCATCGTTACAGATGAAGCTGCAGCCGACAATAACAAGACTATCACATGGACAGACTGGTCGCTCCTCACAACAGGATATTATGCCGGTCGTTGCACCGAGACAGTGCTTTCTTTGGAAAATGAGATTAAGTATCCGGAACTTACTATCTCCACATTTGAAGGCGATGGTACTGAATCTAACCCATATAAGATTTCTTCTCTTGATCATCTTGTTCTTCTTGCCGATAAAGTAAATCAAGATACTGCTTACGTAGGCACCTATTTCAACAATTCATATACACGCTCATTCATAGGTAAATATTTTGAAATTACCAATGATATTGATATGTCGGGATACCAGTTTGAAGCTATCGGCTCAACTTGGCGACAACGATTTGCCGGGACCTTAGATGGTAAAGGCCACACTATAAAGGGGCTTTATGTAAATGGAGGTGCAGATAAATATGCAGGTCTTTTCGGTATTTGCGACACCGTTTCTGTATTCAAAAATATTAATTTAGAAAATCCCGAAGTAGTTGCCGATTATTATTATGCTGCACCGCTTACAGTATGGACATTCGGTGATATAGCAAATATCAATGTTCTCAATCCGAAAGCAACAACAAACAATGGCAAAATTGTTGCTGCCGGCATTGTGGGTATGAGTTCCGGTAAGATTGAGAATTGCCACGTAACCGGTGGTACTATCAAAGGTGGGGGCTATGTAGGTGCTATTGCCGGTGAAGCCCTTGGCGGAATGTTTAATTGTAGTGCAACAGGAACAACAGTTTATCACTCAGGCACATCTTATCCTGTTGGTGGTGTTGTCGGCAATCTGTTGTATGTTGATAGTAAAAATCTATATTTCAACGGAACTGTAAGATACGACAACTATGAAGGTCAGGTTCTTGGAGGTGTTGCCGGTCACGTTGGGGCTTGTACACTTGAACGTTCTTTCTTCAGTGGTATTGTTGCCGGATATAGCTCTGATTCTTACATCGGAGGTGTTGCCGGTCGCCTGCAAGGTGGTAATCTTATAAACTGTTACTCTACCGGAACCATCACCGGATATTCCAGAAAGAACGGTGGTATAATTGGCGGTATAACAAAATATATACCTACCGGTAGTACTGAAGAAGTTCATTCTTTGGTTCGCAACTGTTACACTGCAGCTTTCGTTAATGCAGAAACCTATATGTACGACAAAAATGAATGTCGTGAGGTAATTGGTAATATTGCAGATGGACTTACTCCAACACTTGAAAACATATATTACGATGCAAATGTTACCAATTTCTATTCAACCCGATTTGGGTCTAACACCACAGAACTCACGTCTGTTCAAGGTCCTGAAGGATTTGATGCAGATGCATGGGTATTTACAGCAGGATCTTATCCTCGCATAAAAGGATTGGAAGAAACTCCGGAAGCTCAATATTCTGCTGCTGCCATTTTGTTTAACAACACCGACAACGTGAAGAAAATTTCTGCCAACACAAAACTTTCGGCACTTGGCAATACACAATTCTTCCTCGCTAAGCAGGGAAAACTAACCAAGCAGGGTTATTATGCCGAAATAGTTGGAGACTCGCTCAAAATCAGCGATGCTTTTGGGAACGATACTCTCTACGTAGTTAATTCCGATGCATCTGTTCAATCATATCACTTTATCGGTATATCTCCGATTCCTTTTGAGGGAGATGGTACAGTTGATTCTCCATTCTTGATTAAGACAAAGGACGATCTTATAGCTCTATCTGAAGCAACTACTAAAAAGGGACAACTTTTCCCGGACACCTATTTCATGATGACTAACGATATTGACCTCGAATATGACGAAGCATTCGTTGGCATTAATTCTGACGCCAGTGATGCTCATAATCAGTTCTCCGGTGTGTTCGATGGTAACGGATATGCAATTCACAAGATGAAACTTGACAAGGTCACATGGACTACTAAGCCCACTGCAACAGCTTCTGGTACAGTTAACACATCGTTGAGTTACTCTTATGCAGGCTTTATCGGACGTCTTGCCACTGAAGGTGTTTTGAAAAATCTTACAATTGCAGATGACGCTGACCTTACTTTCTATGGTACTGCAGGAGCTCTTGTAGGTTATACATACGGTCGCATTGAAAACTGTAAGAACTATGCTGATGTTTTAGGTGTTTCTTGCTGGGTTGGTGGTATTACAGGCCAATCTATGAAAGAAAGTGTTATTGTCAACTGCTACAACGCCGGTAATGTGGTTACATATTATAGTAATGCCGGTGGTATATCAGGTGCAGCATACGGTATAATCGAAAATTGTGCTAATACCGGTAACATTTCAGCTGTCAACAAAACCACTAACTATGCCAAACAATTGCACCACTGCGGTGGTATCGCCGGTACTTCAAGCGGATCTATTATCCGTAATTCTATAAATTATGGTACGGTTTATGCAGAACGTGACTACGCAGGAGGTATATCGGGAGCACTTGAAGGCTCAGGCTCATCAGGTATAGGAAACGATGATGTTATATCAACAGTTAATGTGGGTATGGCATATATCGGTGGTATAAATGCCGGTACAGCTCCCACTTTGTCGAAAATCGGTGCTATCGGTGGTAGTGCAGGTACTAAAAAAGCTAAATATACATATTGGGATGCACAGCTCAATCCACTCAAAGCCAATGGCTCTCAAGATGTGGAAGGCATGATTGGTGTAAACACTGCCGACCTCATTTCAGGTACCCCTCTTGACAGCCTTGACGCTGAAATATGGGATTTCCAAAAAGGCATTTACCCTGCTCTCAAAATTTTTGCTAACGAAGAAAAGGTAGCAGCTGCACGTAAAGTGATTCTTTCTATTCCTGAAGGTAACAATGCATACGACCTCCATGTTGATGCCACTCTTGGAGCTAATGCTAAATGGAGTCTTGCCGAAGGCAAAGCATTCTCTATTGAAGGTTCTACTTTGAAATCCCCGGCTAAAGTCGATAAAGTTACTACAGATACCCTATATGCTGTCAACGAATTAGGCATAGTTAAACCGATTCTCATCAAGTCGCTACCTTCTAATCCTTTATCCGGCAAGGGTACTGCAGAAGAACCATATCTGATAAATACTGTTGATGAATGGAATGCTTTTGCAAGTTTCTTGGCAAGCACTTCTAATGATATGACAGACCAATATGTGAGTTTAGCCGCTGACATTGATTTTACAGGTAAAACTCTTACTCGAATGGCAAACGATGGCATAACTCCGTTTGCAGGCACTTTCGATGGTAATAATCACACTGTTAAGGGCGTTGCCCTAACAATGATTGCTACACAAACCGGAGCTATATTCGGCACGATTACAGGTACTCTCAAAAATATCACTTTCGAAGGTACTCAAAATTATGCAAGCACATATCAATATACTACCGGTGTAGTAGATAAACTATACGGGACTCTCGACAATGTCGTATCCAATATGAATGTTACTGCGAATACTGCATCATACACCTCCGGTATAGTTGGTTATGCATATGAAGGTTCTGTTCTTAACAAGGTTGTAAATAAAGGAACTATCACCTCCGGAGGGACATACATAGCCGGTGTGGCAGCTAACATCCAACAAGGTGTTACGTTAACTGATTGCGGTAACGAAGGTACTATTAATTATACCGGTACTTCCGCGACAGCATTTGTAGCCGGTCTTGCTGCAAATGTTCTTCCTTCTACATTTACTCGTTGCTACAATAAAGGTGAAATAAAAGTTAATACTGCTTCTGTAGGTTCTGTTGCAGGTCTTCTCGCCAACACTCCCGGTTATGCTGCAGCTCCTAACTACATTCTCATCGACTGTTGGAACGAAGCCGATATTTCGGCAAGCCACAAGGTTGCAGGTCTAATTGCTGCTGCTCCAACAAGTTCTACAAACGCAGCTAATGCAATATACACGCTTACCAATTGCTATAACAGTGGTGATATCTCTGCTCTTGCCGCGAAAGCAGTTTCAAGCGCTCCCACTGCCGGTCTTATGACGTATTACACAGCCGGTTCTACGTTAACCAACTGCTACAACACCGGTAACATTCTTTCAAATATGAATGTTTATGCCGCCGGTTTGTTAGGCTCTTATGTAAATGCAGGAACTACCGACAAACCAATCAAACTCACCGACTGCTACAACACCGGTAACATCATCGCTGACGGTAATCAAGGGGGTGGTATTATGGGTTATGCATCCGGATGTGTATATTTTGTAAACTGCTACAATACCGGTGATATAGAAGGTAATCAAATGGTTGGTGGTATCGTTTCCGGTTTTGCAGGAAATTCTCCAATGATGACCAATTGCTATAACACAGGTAATATTACTGCAAAACAGTATCGCGCAGGTGGTTTGATTTCCTGGGGCGCACCTACAGCCTCTGTAATTGATGGATGCTGGAATACAGGTAATGTCTCTTCAACATCTGAAATTGGCACTACAGCAGCGGCGGCGGCAGCCTCTATTGGTGGTCTTGCCGGTGCAAGCTCAGCCAAGTTTATAAACTGCTACAACGCAGGTACTGTAAGTGGTCTTTCTCAAGTGGGTGGTCTTGTAGGTACTCCTACAAAAGCTAAAACTGCTTTTGAGAACTGCTACAATGCCGGTATAATTATTGCTCCTGAAGATTCTTGCGGCTCTATTGTAGGTGTTAATACTTTAAATGGCAAAATATGGTCAGAAGATAATACAGTAATTAATACCTATTACATCAATACCAATAAGAGTGTAAACGACATCGAAAATCTTGGCAAACCGGTATCTTCTGCCGAGCTTGCTGCACTCGACCTTGGCGAAGCATTCTACAGCGTTGATAATTACACTTATCCTGTGGTTGCCGCTGCTGCTAAGAATGAAGCTGCCATTTTCAATGCTGCTCAACTCATCGTTGCAGAAAAAGATTCTTATGAAAAAGTTACAGGAACATTCTATGTTGGTGCCCCTGAAACTGTAACTTGGCGCTCTAACTGCTCAGCTCTATTGTTTGAAGGCAATGAAGCCAACTTCAAATCGGCTTACACCGGTGAGATTGCAGTAGTAGCTGAATGTGGTGAATATGAGAAATCATACACCATTAAAGCGTTTGAAACTATCGTCGGTATTGATGAAATCAACGCGGACAAAGAAGTTATCGAATCGGTATATTTCACAACCGACGGTGTTCAAGTCCCGAAACCAGAATATGTCGATGGTAAGGTTTATATTGTGATTATGAAATATGCTGATGGTTCACAGAAAGTTGTGAAACTCATCAACAAATAAAATCACACGCTACATAGAAAAAAGGATTCCGTCGATTTGGCGGAATCCTTTTTTCTTATATCAATTTTTTAAATTTCAAAAACACGACTACGGGCAAGCATACATGCTCCTACTATTCCCGCCTGATTTTTTAACTTACTTATTGTGATTACAGAATCGTTATTAATCATATTCAAGGAATGTTTTCTTATTGACGTTTTTACAGGTTCTATTATATAATCAGCAATAAGCGACAGTGTCCCTCCAATGATTACTAACTCAGGATTAAAAATATTGATAAGGCTCGCCAATTGCTTTCCTAACTTGTAACCAATACTTTCCACAATATCTATACAGAGTGTATCTTCATTATTTACCGCTTTCACCACATCGTTTAAAACAAGATTATCAAGGTTACCATTCACCATCTCGGAAACTATCGAACTTTCCCCACTCAGTATCCTTTCTTTAAGAATACGTATCAGCGCACTGCCCGACACTTCCGTTTCAAGACACCCTTTTTTCCCGCATCGACATATTAATTGATTATCAAGCACCGGAGTATGCCCAAACTCACCGGCAAAACCCGATTTCCCGGTAAATATTTTCCCGTTTATGATTATACCTAAACCGAGCCCCCAACTGAGATTTATAAATAAAACATTTTTTTCTGAGCCTACTATACCACGTAAGTATTCACCATAAGCCATTGCACGTGTATCATTATCAACACTTACTCTCAAACCAAGTTTCTTTGACAGCACTTCGGTTAACGGCTGTTCACTTAAGTTAAAATACGAATACGAATATCCTGTCACAGAATTTACACGTCCCGACAAACTTATGTGCACATTAAGCACAGAGCGTGGTTCTATACCACTTGAGGCAATATGTTCGTTTATCAATTCACACAATCGATCAAGAGCTTCATATGTATTTTCACAGCGATATGGTATATCCATCCTCTTGTCAACCAACTCTCCATTAAAATTGATTACACCAATATTCACCGACTCTCTTTTCACCTCTACGCCCACAAAATACCCACCGGCAGGATTCAGTCCATACAAATTAGGATGCCTGCCTCCGTTGGTCTCCAATTTTCCATAGATATTAAGGTAGCCCGAAGCACACATTTCATCGATAATTTTGGTAACTGTAGGCACACTTAAGTCAAGTTCCTTAGTTAAATCGGTGATTGTAGAATTGACATTATGGATATAATAAGTAATGATTCTTCGCTTCATCAGAGAAGCCTTATTTCCTTTTTCTATATCTCTTAAAATTTCATGTGTCATTGCATTTTACTATTATGATACCTCGCGAAATTACACATTTCCCCGAATATTACCAAATTTCACCCACACTACACTTTATGACAATCTCTATTTTTAATTTTCGGGATTTATTGTTACATTTGCACTATAATCATACAAACAACTATTATGAACAATCGTAGAGACTTCCTCAAGACAGCGGCTATCGCCGGTGCTGCTATTGCAGCTCCAACCATTTTGTCATCAGCAAAAAAGAATGACAATAAAGCACCTGAACACCCTTATTTTCCCGACAAAAATCTTCTCGTTCAGAATGAAGGGCTCCCCATCACAGGTACATTTCTTGATGAAATCTCACACGATATTCCTCATCAAAACTGGGGCGAAGCAGAATGGGACCGCGATTTTCAGTACATGAAAGCTATCGGTATAGACACCGTTATTAACTGTCGGTCAGGATACCGCAAGCAAGTTATTTACCCATCTAAACATCTTCTTGCTAAAGGATGCTATATGCCAAGCAAGGATTTGCTCGACATGTTCCTTCGCCTCGCTCAAAAATATGGCATGAAATATTATTTCGGTCTTTACGATTCCGGCAAATACTGGGACACCGGCGATATGAGTTATGAAGTTGACGATAATAAATATGTTATCGAAGAGGTGTGGGATAATTATTTCTCAAAATATCCCGACACGTTCGGAGGTTGGTATATTAGCACGGAAATAAGTCGAAACAACAAGAGCGCAATACCCTCCTTTTACGCTATGGCAAAACAATGCAAGGATGTCAGCAATGGGTTACCCACTTTTATTGCACCTTGGATTGATGGCAAAAAGGCAGTGAATGCAGCTTCAAGTATCCTCACGAAAACCGACGGTGTTACTGTTGACCAACACGAAAAAGAATGGAATGAAATATTCGACGGCATCCACGATGTAGTTGACGCTTGCGCATTTCAAGATGGTCATATTGATTTTGATGAACTTGATATTTTCTTTGCTGTTAATAAAAAACTTGCCGACCGTTATGGAATGAAGTGTTGGACAAACGCTGAATCATTTGACCGCGATATGCCTATCAAGTTCTTCCCGATAAAATTCGACAAACTGCGTTTGAAACTTGAGGCTGCCAAACGCCAAGGCTACGAAAAGGCTCTTACTTTTGAATTCAGCCATTTTATGAGCCCGCAGTCGGCTTATTTGCAAGCAGGACATCTATACAACAGATATCGAGATTACTTCAATATCTGATAATAATCGTGTTTTTTGTCTATTGTCACAAAAAAAGTTACTAACTTTACGCTCGGCAAATATTTACTCGTTTTTACTTTTTGCATCATGGCTTTTTTTAACGGACTTAAACGCGTTTTCGGGTTTTCCAACGGAGATTACACCGATGAATTTGATGATGAAGAATATGAATCGGCGGCTGTAATTCAGCGACCGATTAAACCTCAAATCACTGAGAATGCAACTCCGACCAAGGCAGAAAGTCCTATTCCGAATCCTTCGACCGAAGCAAAAGACGATACACCTCAGCAACTTCCGGAAGAAACAATTGATGTCATCGCCAACATGCTCAATGAGTCGCTGCCTTCGTGGGCTTCACCATATATCGACCTTGGGAATCAGCGAAAACATATATGGAATGTGCTTGAACCCTCGTTGCGCGCCCACATTGATAAGGCAATATCCCAGGCACTCGAAAGAGATAAAAATCAAATTCATAAGATAAAAGCCGAAGCGGAAGAACAAGTTAAAAAAAGCCAGGAAGAACTAAAAAATATCCAACTTAAATCTGAAGAGATAAAGTCGCAACTTTTGAGCCTTGAACGACAAAAAACAGCAATCTCTGAACGCACTCGCAACCTTGAAAATAAAGTTGCCACAGCTGAAGCCGAAAACGAACAATTTCGACTTGAAAATAAAAGTCTTCTTAATAAACTTAAAGCTGTGCAAGTAAAATGTGATGATGCAGAGTTTTATAAATCGGAAGTTGAACGCCTTACAAACGAAATAAATAGTATATCAACCAATACAAGCAACGTAGATAAGGCAGATAGCTCTGAAGTAGAGGAACTACGCGAAAAACTACGTATTGCTAATGATGAAATTCTTGCGCTTCAGGAAGAAAACGCAGAAGCTGCAGAAAACAGGTCTATTCTCAGTCGTATAGAGCAAGAATTTGAAGTGCTCGAAAAGAGATTGCGCTCAGCGGAAGAGAGAGCCTCAAAAGCAGAAACAATTGCTGCTGAAAAAACATCTCTCCTCGAAGAAAGCCAGAACAAAATATCATCTCTAAATCAACTCATTGCCGAGAAAGAACAAACATACTCTCTTCGCATTAAGAATATTTCTCAGTCCTATGAGAAGGAAATTGCACGCGAAAGAGAAAAAACTCTTAAAGCACAATCCGAAATATCCGCTGCCACGACTGTAGCCAAACCTTCTGTAGCGAATAATCAGGTGATTGTAATTGATGATTTCGATGATGACGATGATTCCGGTAACTGGTTACAACCAATGACTCTTGAGAGTGCAATATCTTCAATGCCGGTACAAGTTGAAGATACTAATCAAAAGTCAACTATCCCGGGCACTTCCGCTCCAATTGCCGAAGACCCACGTCAAATGTCGCTTTTCGACTGATTCCAGATTTTCACTTTTTTAAATTTAAATAAAACAACCGTTCTTCCTCAGGAAAACGCTCTATTGCATACCGCAACATTGTTCGTGGCATTTTCGTTGCATATCTGTTAAGGTAATCTCGTAATTCTTGTGCACCACCTCTTTTACCAACCTCACGAAGCATCCATCCACATGCTTTATGCATTAAATCATGTTTATGATTCATCAAACGCGTTGTCAATTTGAATGTATCGCTATATTGTCCGTCTCTTATCAATGTCCAACACGAGACTATCGCCACTCGCTGATGCCACAAATATCCATCCATTGAAGCTAATTTATATAGTATTCCCCTTTCATCCTCATGGTTAAGCAACCAATCACCCAATATTTTTGGCGCTACCAAATCAACTAAATCCCAATTATTTCCACGCGATATCACATCGGTATATCGGCACACAATTTTCCGACACTCAATCTCATTTTTTCTTCTTTTTGCTTTTTGGTATAACTCCACGAGCAACAACAATCCGGCAAGTCGCACTTCGTGCCATTCCGACTCTGTGAATTCTATTGCATCTTCCAACTGCACTTCGTTGCGCCATTTGCGTACAACAGCTCTTGTTTGCGGCACCTTTAATCCCAGAAATTTATCTCCATAACCGTATTCACCTTCTCCGGTTTTAAAAAATCGCATCAAATGACGTGCTTGCTCAATGTTGCGCTGCTCAACCAACTCACACAATATTTTTTCTCCTGTTTTCATATTCGCAAAGATACCAATTCCCGAATTTATCCACAATATATCTCCCAATATAATAAAATCATCGTTTTTAGCGTTATTACATTTATGAAATGTAATCTCTATATTTTCATAATATCTGTAGTATTGCTCATACTCACACCAGCGTGTAAAACTGCAAAACTGTCTGATGCCCAGGCACAGTTTGAACGTGGGGAGTATAATGATGCTGCTAAAACCTATCGAAAAGTATATAATAAACTCACAAAACGTGAACAGCGACCACTTCGTGGTGAAGTAGCTTACCAAATGGGGCTTTGTTATGATAAACTTTCTATGACACCACGCGCTTCGGCAGCCTTCCAGAATGCTATTCGCTATCAATATCCCGATTCCACAGCTATTCTCTTATTAGCTAAGTCACTGCAACAAGAAGGTAAATATCAGACAGCAATTACCAACTACGAAAATTACCTTGCACTTAACCCGATTTCTACTGTGGCTCGCGATGGCATTCGCGGTTGTCAACTTGCCATTCGGAACAAAGAGAATCCTACTCGATACGTAGTAAAAAACGCCAAAATTTTTAATTCGCGCCGTGCCGATTTTGCACCTATGCTGTTTGGTGCTGATTTCGACCAGATATATTTCACTTCTACAAATGAAAAGGCGACAGGTACTCAACGCAGCGAAATCACCGGCATGAAACGTAGCGACATTTTCTTTTCCAAGAAAAATGAATTGGGGGAATGGCAGCGGCCTGAACCGGCTCAAGGCTCTCTGAATTCTGAATTTGATGAAGGTATTGTATCTTTCTCTCCCGATGGCTCCACCATGTATCTCACCAAAGCTCGCCGAGAACCGAATGCCAATACCTCTGTGGAGATTTACACATCCCAGCGTAGCGAGGCTCAATGGAGTGCCCCGGTGAAATATGAAATTACAGCTGACACGCTTTCTGCTTACGGGCATCCTGCCGTTAGTCCTGACGGACAATTTTTATATTTCAGCAGTGATATGCCGGGAGGGTATGGTGGCAAAGATATATGGCGTGTTTCACTTACCGACCGATACGGTAGTCTCGAAAACCTTGGAGACCAGATTAATACTGCGGGTGATGAAATGTTCCCTTATTGCCGCACCGATAACACTCTTTATTTTGCTTCTGATGGTCATCCGGGGTATGGAGGTCTCGATATCTTCAAAGCTACTCTTACCGAAAGTAATCTGTGGCTTGTGGAAAATATGGGAGCTCCAATCAATTCTTCCGCTGATGATTTCGGCATAACATTCGGTAATGGCGAATGGGGTTTCTTTTCTTCCAACAGAAAGGATGCTAATGGTCACGACCACATTTACAGTTTTGAACTTCCCGAAATCAAAGTGTGGATTAGCGGCTACGTTCTCGACAAAGATGAAGAGCCTGTGCCTAATGCTATTATTCGCATCGTTGGTCGCGATGGCAGCAATCAGAAAGAGATTGCTCGCGATGATGGTTCGTTCCGGTTTCGCCTTGAAAGGGGTATTCATTATGTTATGCTTGCCGGTGCAAAAGGCTATCTCAATGCCAAGCAGGAATTTGTCAGTGACATAGCTGAAGAAGATGCGGAGTATAATGTTGATTTTATTCTTGCCGCTGTCAATAAACCGCAAGTGGTCGAAAATATTTTCTATGATTTCGACAAAGCCACTCTGCGACCGGAATCTACTGTCGCGCTCGATGAAATGGCGCAGGTACTGCGCGACAATCCCAATGTGGCTATCGAAATGGGAGCACACACCGACCGAAAAGGCTCTGAAAAATATAATCTCAGACTCTCCGACAGGCGTGCAAAATCCGTCGTCGATTATTTGATTTCTGTAGGAGTCAAGGCCGATAGGCTTGTACACAAAGGCTATGGTAAATCTCAGCCTAAAACTATCACTAAGCGTCTTAATCGTGAATATCCCCAGTTCCCTGAAGGTACAATCCTTACCGAAGAGTTTATCAACTCTCTTTCTCCCGAAGAACAAGAGATTGCCGATCAAATAAATCGCCGCACAGAGTTTCGTGTGCTTTCTCTAAATTACGACATGTATTATTAGGAATGTTTGTTTAATGAAAAAGAAAACTATTCTCGAACTGAATCGCATAAACACCGAGCAATTTCGCGACACTCCTAAAATCCCTGTAAGTGTTTTGCTCGATGATATTCGAAGTCTTAACAATATAGGCTCTGTGTTCCGCACATCCGATGCTTTCACTATTTCTCACATATTTCTTTGCGGAATCACTGCCACACCTCCTTCACCAGATATCCACAAAACTGCCCTCGGAGCCGAATACTCCGTCGAGTGGTCGTATCATGATGATGCCGTTGCACTCACTACGCAACTTTCCAAGCAGGGCATGACCATTTGTGCCCTTGAACAAGTTCACGGCAGCATCCCACTTCAGAATTTTTCTTTCAATCGTGATTCTCAATACGTTATCGTTGTCGGAAATGAAGTAAAAGGTGTTAATCAGCAAATTGTTGATATTGCCGACTATGCTATCGAAATTCCGCAATATGGCACTAAACACAGCTTAAATGTAGCAATTTCAGCCGGAATTGCTCTTTGGGAGGCTTTTAAACAATTGAAATAATATATATTCCCCTCTATGATACAATATTTTGAAAGTCTATACGAGTCTTTAAACTCTCTTGATGTTTCTACTACCAATAGCATCTTTCGATTAATTCTCAGTATGGCTCTCGGTATGATTATCGGAGCCGAACGTAAACGCAAAGGTCAAATTGCGGGCGTACGCACTTTCGCACTTATTTCCATGGGTGCATGCCTTGCCATGCTTCTTTCTATATATGTTCCGCAAGAATATTTGGGTCTTAAAAACGGCGATCCGGGGCGTATTGCAGCTCAAGTTATTACAGGCATAGGTTTTATTGGTGGCGGTGCCATGATTCATCTTAAGGGTGCTGTTAAAGGACTTACTACTGCCGCCGGGATTTGGATGACAGCAATTATCGGTATGGCAGTCGGCATCGGTATGTATATCCCTTCTATTGCCGCTACAGCACTCATTCTAATTACTCTCGTGGCTTTAGAGCAATATGAGAAACACCTTCGACTCGATTCTGAATCTAAAGTTATTAATCTATCTGTAGAGGGTATTATTTCAGATATTCAACCGTATAGACAAATTCTTGCGGACAATAGCGTTCAGATTTCTACTTTTTTTATCGAATATGATTATGCCGGGAATTCTACTCAGCTCAATTTTGTTGTTCTTGCCCGCTCTCATTCTCCACTGTTACCGGTTCTAAATAAAATTAGTTCTGTACATCCGACTAAACGACTCTCCCTTTCTTCTCAACTCGCAATTTAATTTTATTCGTTAATTCAACCCGTTTTTTTGTGATTCCGCTTTCATTACACTAACTTTGCATCCATAATATGCCGGCTTGTGTTTATGATTGAACGATTAATTATTATCGATTCTGTTGACCCCGTAATTTTTTATGGTGTAAACAACTCTAATATGATGCTTATCCGCAATTTGTTCCCTAAGTTGCGCATAGCTGCTCGCGGTAATGTTATTAAGGTCATAGGAGACGAACTCGAAACTCAAGAATTTCACGACCAAATCAAAAAACTTGAGGCATATTGTGCCAAATACAACAAACTGTCTCCGGAAGTTATTACTGAAACTATTCGTGGTGCCACGCCCAAAGATTCCGGCAATGACAATGCTATTATTTACGGAATTTCCGGAAAACCTATATCCCCGCGTACGCCCAATCAGCAACGCCTTGTGACAGAATATTTGCATAACGACTTGATTTTTGCTCTCGGACCTGCCGGTACAGGTAAAACGTATATTGCAATTGCTCTTGCTGTTAGAGCTCTTAAAAACCGCGAAGTCAAAAAGATAATTCTTTCACGCCCTGCCGTTGAAGCTGGTGAAAAACTCGGGTTTCTACCGGGTGACATGAAGGATAAAATCGATCCATACTTACAACCGCTTTACGATGCTCTTCAAGATATGATTCCGCCAGCCAAACTTAAAGACTACATGGAAACGGGCGTCATTCAAATTGCTCCGCTTGCTTTTATGCGCGGACGCACTCTTAATGAAGCTGTAATAATTCTTGACGAAGCACAAAACACTACCAATCAACAAATTAAAATGTTCCTTACTCGATTGGGATATGGTAGTAAAATGATTATCACCGGTGATGCTACACAAATCGACCTCCCGCGTGCCACATCGAGCGGACTAATACAAGCTTTATCAATTCTTAAAGGCATTAAAGGTGTTGCACAAATAAATTTCGATAAGGGAGATATTGTGCGTCACGCCCTTGTACAACGCATTGTAGAAGCTTACGAAAAATTTGATAATTCTCTTAATTTATAATAATTTTCAATCAGATTCTAATGGCTAAAACTCTAACTAACACTAATTTCAGTTTTCCGAAACAAAAAAGCGTATATCACGGCAAAGTTCGTGATGTTTACAATATCAACGACGACATCCTCGTTATGGTCGCTTCCGACCGTATTTCTGCATTCGATGTTGTCCTACCAAAAGGCATACCATACAAAGGGCAAATGTTAAATCAAATTGCCGCCAAATTTCTTGACGCAACCGCCGACATCGTTCCTAACTGGAAACTTGCCACTCCCGACCCAATGGTTACTGTAGGTCTCAAATGTGAAGGGTTCCGCGTTGAAATGATTATCCGTGGCTATCTTACCGGCAGCGCTTGGAGAGATTATAAAGCCGGTGTAAGAGAAATTTGCGGTGTAAAACTTCCTGATGGAATGCGTGAAAACGAGAAATTCCCAACACCCATCATCACGCCTACCACTAAAGCTGAAGCAGGACATGATGAAAACATCTCTCGTGAGGAAATTATTGCGCAAGGTATTGTTTCTGAAGAAGACTATATCACAATGGAAAAATATACACGCGCTCTTTTCCAACGCGGCTCTGAAATTGCAGCGTCTAAAGGTCTTATCCTCGTAGATACTAAATATGAGTTTGGAAAACGTGATGGCAAAGTTATTCTCATCGATGAAATTCACACACCCGACTCTTCTCGATATTTCTATGCCGATGGTTATCAACAACGTTTTGAAAATGGCGAACCGCAACGACAACTCTCCAAAGAGTTTGTTCGTCAGTGGCTTATCGACAATGGATTTATGGGTAAAGAAGGACAAAAACTCCCGGAACTCACCGATGAATATTGCCAAAGTGTAAGTGATCGTTATGCCGAGCTTTTTGAAAACATTACAGGGGAAAAGTTCTCACCTGCTCCTGACACTGATATAGCTCAACGCATCAACGATAATGTCACAAAATGGCTTTCAGATAACGAAGGCGTGATACGATAACAGAATATCACACCTTCCTTATTCATATATACAAATTGGCGACATATGATATATGTCGCCTTCTCTTATTCTGTTATGAGAGTTAAATTTGGTGGTTTGTGAAAAATGGGCTATCTTTGCCGGGTGAGGTGATTATTCGTTATGTCACTACTGTATTATAACGTATGAAAGTAAGAATCCATAGAGAAGGTACAAACATAATATTCGGACTGCTTGTAGTACTCTCGTTGTTCGACTTGTTTGTGTACAATTTTCTGCGTCCTATATGGATTGCTTGGTTCTTCATTATTATCACTCTCGTAATGTTTATTCTCGTCGTGAACTTTTACCGAAGTCCGCGACGTCATTTTAAAGGCAACCGCAACGGTGCGGTGGTCTCGAGCGTTGACGGTACAGTTGTAGCTATAGAAGAGGTGTTTGAAGAAGAATGTCTGCAAACCACTGCAATACAGTTATCTGTGTTTATGTCTCCACTAAATGTGCATGCAAATTGGTTCCCTGTAGAAGGAAAGGTTACTTACGTTAAGCACCACAGCGGCCGATTTATGGCTGCTTACCTTCCGAAATCCAGTAAAGAGAATGAACGTTCCACTGTGGAAATTTTCTCACCGTTAGGGCACAGGGTGGTGGTGCGTCAGATTGCCGGAGCTATGGCACGTCGTATTGTCACTTACGCTGAACAAGATGAAGAGGCTTTGATTGATGACCATTTGGGATTTATTAAATTGGGCTCACGCGTGGATATTTATTTGCCTCTCGGTTCAGATATAATGGTGAAAATAGGGGATAAAGTTACCGGATGTGTTACACAGGTGGCTAAACTCCCTGATAATACCTAAATACTAAGTTTATGCATCCGATGTTGAACAAAATAAAATCATCCGTTCCAAACACAATAACATGTCTGAATGCTATCTCCGGTGTAATAGCTATTATATACTCTTTCAAATATAATGAATCATTCGGAGTTTTCAAAGGATACGAACTCACATACATATTTATCGTAGCGGCGGCAGTTTTTGATTTCCTCGATGGATTTTGTGCACGTGTACTTCACGCACAGTCGGAAATAGGAAAAGAATTGGATTCGCTCAGCGATTTAATAAGTTTTGGTGTGGCACCGGCATTGCTTATTTTCAACACAATGCACCAACTCGGTTCCGGCTCATGGTTATCGTATGTATCACTGGTTATTGTAGCATTTGGAGCCTTACGTCTTGCTAAATTCAATACAGACTCTCGTCAATCCACTTACTTCATTGGGTTGCCGATTCCGGCAAATGCAATTTTTTGGATTGGGCTCTGTGGATGGTTACATCAATATCACTATATTAATGAATGGCTTTTCGCCATAATTATATTATTTGTTTCGTGGCTAATGATTAGCGAAATAAAGATGTTTTCGCTCAAATTCAAGTCATTTAAATTTTCTGAAAACATAGTAAGATATATCCTCATCATCGGAGCTGTATCTTTTGTTGTTTTCTATGGAATTTCCGGGCTAATGTGGGCCATATTGTTCTATATTATGGTTTCTATGACATGCAGAAATTCTATTCATTAATATAACATCCTATTAACAACATTATACATGCTTAAACTGTTATTCATAATATTTATACTTCTGTTGCTGTTCTATTTGCTGCGTCCTTTTTTCAATGCTGCGTTTTCTGTACATAAAATGCAGAAACAATACAGTGAGATGTGGCGCAAAGTACAGGAAGATGCTCAACAAAGAGGCAATAGAAATGCTCGGCGACGAAAAGTATTTGATTCGTCAGAAGGTGAGTATGTCGATTTTGAAGAAGTTGCCGAAGAACGCACTATTGTCGTTGATAACAGTAAGAATGATAACGATGGTTATGAAAGAGTGACCGATGTTAAATACGAAGAAATAAAGGATTGACTTTATTATGAACAATTCAGAAAAACGTGCTCGTATAATTGACTATTGTGTGGCTTTATGCCTGATAATCCTTTTAATAACAGCGTTTCTTCCATTGGTACATGTTCATTGGAGTGGGGCGCGATATCTGTTTGCGATAGGTGCTGTGGGGGCTTTTATAACTCGTTGTTTCGAGCGTCCTGCCAATGATGCACCTTTACGTGTGAAAAGATTTTACCGTATGGCTAAAGTCTCCGCATTGTGTTACATTGTATCAGCATTTTTTATGTTTTATCCCTATGCCGAATCCCGAGATTGGCTCGCCTTTCTCACTGCCGGTGCTGTATTGCAAGTTTACGTATCCATAATGCTTGCAAGACTCGAAAAATAGGTTGTTACCTCAATATATATAACCTTGAGGCTTCAAAACGAGGAAGTGCCACAAGTTGGATATCGCATTCTTTATCTTGTAGTGTTTCGTTTCCTTTGCCTATTGTTATATCATTATCTCCCAGTATTTTGTGATATGTATTCAGTGCACATTCCGGAGTGTTGTTATCTTTTGATAAATGGCACAGAAATAAGTACCGTAAATTCCCGTTGCCATGTATTTCAGCTATAAATCGTGCACCTTCTTCATTTTCGAGGTGCCCGTTGTTGCTCATAATTCGGCTTTTCAAATACTCCGGATATGAGCCATTCAAAAGCATTTCAGCATTATAATTACTTTCAAGCATCATAAAGTTTGCCTGACTCAGATAATTGCGTGCGCGGGATGCTATACTTCCAATGTCGGTTGCTATTGCAAATTTCATTCCTTCGTATTCTATAAAAAACCCGGCGTTATCGCTTCCGTCGTGTGGCACTTCAAATGCTGTAATCTGCATACCTGCAACTTTAAATGGTATCTCTTTGAATATCGGCACATGCATTTCTCTCAGCGACCTTGATATACTGTGTCTTCGAAAAATTCCTTCTAATACCCGAGGGGTACAAAACACTCCGATATGACGATGTTTTCTCACAAGTTTATATGTATATCTCACATGGTCTCCATGGTCGTGGGTAAGGCAAATACCTTTAATCATATTGGGAGTTATACCATATTTCGACAAAGTGCCATACACACGTTTATCCTCTACTCCTCCATCTATGAGAATACCTTCACCTTCTGCCGTTCCAATATATGCGCAATTGCCGCTGCTTCCACTGCCAAACGAAATAAATCGCAATGCTGTATCTTTCCGGACGGCACTTTCTTCCGTAATTTCATCCGTCACAGAACTTTTCGGTGTATCATCACGTAATTTCTGTGGTGCTATTACATCAAAGTCACTCACCGTTTCTTCGTTGATTGATTCTGATAGTTCATCAAACAATGATGGTGCAAATAGTGACTCTGCCTGTGTATATTTTCGAGATGATTTCTTTGCCATATTTCTTATTTATAGAGAAGAAAAATAGTTGGCACCTTATCATAGTCATATTGCCTTTTTCTCCATTCTGCAATGCTATGAGTTATGATGCTTTCATTTTCTCCTGTGATATCCGATGCTATACATAGTTTTATCGACGCACTCAACACCTTTGTCATTTCGGCTATTATCTTATTGTTTCGGTAAGGTGTTTCTATAAAGATTTGAGTTTGGTCAAAGCGAACTATATTTTGTTCTATAATTTTCCATTTCTTTAGGCGTGCCTCATTATTTACTGGCAGATATCCTAAAAATGCAAAACTTTGTCCGTTGAATCCTGAGCCCATCAGCGACATCAGTATGCTTGATGGTCCCACAAGTGGCACCACTTTGTAGCCTCTGTTTTGCGCTATTCCAACAACATCGGCTCCGGGATCGGCCACCGCCGGACATCCCGCTTCCGAAATCACCCCCATGGAGTTTCCGGCGGCCATCGGTTCTAAAAATCCGGCTATCTCTTCAGCTGCCGTATGGCGATTCAATTCAAAAAACGTTAGCGAATCTATATCAATGTCACTATTGCATTTTTTCAAAAATCGACGTGCCGACCTGATATTTTCCACCACAAAATATTTTATTTCGCTGACAATCTGAATATTTATTTCCGGGAGCACGGCTCTCACATCTCCGGCACTGAGGGGCACCGGAAACAAGTATAAGCACGGCTTTTTCTCAATATTCTTTGACGATTTGTCTTGCATATTGGTGATTTTTTCAAGATGCAAATTTAGTCAAAAAACACCGTTTTTATTTTATTCGAATTATTTTTTATTGCGGATTTATCAAAAATCTGTTTTCTTACAAAATATGTTTGTTTTTGTCCGCATTTTACGTCTTTTCGCAAAAAAATGTAAAAATTTGCACAGAATAATAGTGTTTTGATAAAAAAATAAGCACTTTTTTGCATTGTCATTAGAAAAAAGTATGTACTTTTGCGAAATTTTAATTGCATAAGTATGCCTTGTAGATTCGTAAAAAGTCTAATTTCTGCATTCTGTTTTACAGTTTTTTGCTGCTCATTCGGTGTTGATGCTCGTACTCCACTGAATCTGCAAGGTGGCATTATCGCTCCACACGAAAGCATTTCTCTTGAAACAACTTCCAAAACTATCGACATGCTGAATCGTTTCGAGGAGCGTTTTGCGGTTATGGACTCCGTAATTTTCAACATTCCTATCGGCAGGTCCGATTCACTCCCTTCGAGTCTCGATTCTGCTGCTTTCAGGTTCGTCACATCAGAACGCGTGGATGCTGTTGATAAAGTTGTGAATGCCCGTATCAGCGAGATGAAAAACAAAACGGGACTCGATGTCAAAGGGCAAATTTATGTACGCCCTGGTAACGGAACAAGCTACGACCCCGATGACCCGCTTGTGGCCTACAACGCTAAGGTTCAGGCAGAACTCGAGTGGAACATTTTCCATAGCTCCATCTATAAGCGGGCTTCCAAAATCAAGGAATTGCAGTTGGAGGGCGAATTACGGCAACTCAATTATGTGCGCGACGGATTGAACGAAACCATCTTGCTTCAGAAAAAAACAATGCGCGACAGGCACTATGGCAGAATGCTCTCTGTCCTTAATCTTCATGCCGAAAATGTTCAACTCCTCATGGAGACTCAATTATACCTCCTCGAACATGGTAAAATCTCCAGCGATGACCTCCTTCGCCTCATTTCTGAGCAATCCGAAATTGAACGCCAATTAATTGCCATAAAAGCCGATTCTGTCATCACAGAGCTTCCGCCTAATATTGGTGTTACTTATATTTCGGTTACCGACACTGCCGGTATTTTCCGATCTATCAACGACAACAATCTCGAGTTGAAAAAACTTGGAATACGTTACGATTTGCTCGGGGTGCAGCGCCATAACGTTGATTATGTGCAAACTATGGATATTATGCCGTTCGTGCGATATTCATACTATAATCGCGAAAACGTTCACAACACTTATAACCTCGATGTCGGGGTCTCCTTCAAAATTCCTATTTCTGCCGAAGTCAAGAAGAAGCGCAACGCCATCACTGCCGAGCAGGGGGTGGTGCTTTATGAGCAACAACAGCTCGAAGACGAAACTGCCAAGGAAATTTACCTCGTGTTCAAGGAATTTGAAAATCTCAATGAAAACATTCGTGGGGAATTTCTGCGCATGCAGAGCCTCCGAAAATATATAGAAATGCGTACTGATAGCTACGGAAAAGTTGATGGTGAGTATTCGCGTATCAATCGCCTCCAGGAATATAATGTTTATCTGCAGGCGTGGGAACGGTTGCTCGATTATTCTTATCGCCGCGACACCAAAATCGTAGAATTACAAAGCTATCTGCTCAACGAACCTATCAGTAAATTCCTTCGTTTTGAAGAACTTGAATAGTTAAGACATAATATATGCAATCATTTAGTTTTAGGTCGAATTACGACGATAACCAAAATGTAGAAAGCCTCATTAAAGAGCGAAACCGAAAGATTGCTCGACAGCAGGTGGTGTTTGCCATTTTGCTATTCATTGTCATCGGCCTTCTCGTTTGGTATCTGGTGAAGAAAACCATTTATGCCGAATTCGACGGTTACATACACACTGAGTATCAAGATTATCGTGCCGTTGAAGATATTTACCTTTTCGAACAATACACCGAGGAGGGTGATATCGTTATTCCGGGCGACACCCTTTACTCGTATGCTTTTATCAATCTTTTCGGTCTTGGCTCTATGGGTAATGAGCCTCAGATGGTGGTTAACGACCGAAATCTCCGCATGCAACGCGATGCTGCATACACCGATGCCAATGTTTATCGAGTGCGTATTGCCGAACTTGAAGCTCAGATTGCTCGCGAGGACAATAATATTCGTTTCGGTCTTAGCGACAACTCACACAAAATGGACCTTCAGCGACAGCTCGCTGAAGCTCGCGCTCAATTGAAAGCTGCTCTTGGCAGAGCTTATATCTATAGCTCGGCCAGCCATGAAAGCCACAACGCACTCGGGCGTACAGCTCAGTATAGTGTGGATTTCGCTAACGAGCAGTGGGGTCTTGAACACACTTTGCGTCAGTTATATCGTGCAGAAGCGCCCATTATCCGATATGCAATTGCACAGGATACCGCTATCGTCACCAAACGCTGGGCAGCGCCTTTCTCGCGTGTGTTCAAAAAGGAACATGTGCTCCAACTCGAGGCATTGAGCTACGAAAAGAGTAATATGCAGGTTATCGCTTGGGTTCCGGCCCAGGATATGGGTAAAATCAACAACAACACGCGTGCCGAAATCATCGTCAACGATGCTCTTTCGTTTATGGCTTCCGTGCAGTTGCTCGGTGCTCGTACCGAAGACTTGCCCGAAGAATTAAGAAACAACCTGTCGCACACCTACACCACAATAATGGTGGTGCTGCGACCCGACCGCGACCAGGCTCTGCCTCTTTGGTCGGTCGTGGACCGTGTCCCTGTCAGAGTTCGTGTTAAGAATTACGACGATGGTGCTCTCAACGATGGGTCCGACTATTGGTATATCGATAATAATGGTCTCACCACCGCGTCGCAATACTTCCTTGGTCTTATTCGTAAGAATCACAAGGGTAGATATCGTTATCGTCCGCCTATTGAGTACGACTCGCTCGAGTTGGCCGATTACAACATCACTCCGTTCGATCACGCCAACTATATCGACTCGGATAAGACTAAAGACAAACAAAACGCTAAGCCGGCCTCTAAGCCCGAAGTCAAGCCTAAGGCGCAACCGAAAAAGACGACTGAGGTTAAATACACCATCCACACTATCAAACGTGGCGAATCATTAACTAAAGTCGCTAAAAACCACGGCGTTACTATAGACCAGATTAGAGAACTCAATCCGGAAGTCGATCAAAAATTCAACTACGGGATGAAAATCAAAATCCCTACAGCTAAGGCTGTCGCTCAGGAAAAGGATAAGGCTAACGATAAAACGGCAAAATCCGATGCCAAACCGGCTGAAACCAAGGATAAAGCTCCGGAAAAACAGGCCACTCCTGTGGCAAATTCTGCTCCGAAAACCGAACCTGCCTCCAAAGCCGGTTCCGAGCCTAAGATTTTCCCGAAAGCTAAACCTTCCGATAGGCCGGTAGCTAAGGTCCCGACCTCCGAACAAAAGCCTGTAGCGAACCCCGATGATTATATCATCCACACTGTCATTATGGGAGAATCTATCTATCGTGTGGCGGTCAACTATGGTGTTACCGTTAATCAGATTAAGGAGCTTAACCCTGGAATCGAGCAGAAATTCAACTATGGGATGAAAATCAAAGTCCCGAAATCCAAGAAAGCCAACTGATTCCTTCTAACTATTTCGCAATATGCCCAACAAAATATATAACATAGTCACCAACGCGCGCGGTCGCAAAATATTAGTGGTTAACCGCCTTATAAATGCGTCTCAAACCGAGGAGTTTGAAAACGAAGATTTCGATGCCATTTTCATTAATGTGGTACACCGCACCTACGAGGAAACGCGACTCGTTATGCGTTGGCTTTCCCCTACTCGTGTCGGAAAATGTTTCCTTAAGCCGCGATTTGCAAATAACACCATCGGTGAGTCCATGCGCGAAATTCGCTATCTCCTCGATGGGTTCTGTAATATCCCCACCGATACCACTTTTGCCGACTTCATCGAAGATGTATATCGGAATATTGAGCATTACCAAATCGACCGCGACAGTGCTGCCGATTTCACTACTACCGCCAGTATGATTGCCAACACCTCGCGTGTCTTGGCTAATCTTATCAAGTTCGACATTTCGCGAGGACGACTCACCTACACAAACTACGCAATCAAGGGCTTGGCTTCCGGTTATTCGGCTCGTTATCTGACTATGTACGACAATCGCGAAACGCTTCAGCTCGACGAACGTCTCAAATTCGCGCATAAGCTCGAGGAACTCGGCTACGCTTATCGTCACAAGTTCATCGACCGTGTTCATGTGTGCCACGAATGTGGCGACTCTCATCAGCTTTTCATCGAGTGCTGCCCTAAGTGTAATAGCTCCGAAATTCGTCAGGAGTCTATGATTCACCACTTCCGTTGCGCTAATATCTCGCCGGAAACTGCCTACAACTACGACGGTGAGCTGATTTGTCCTAAGTGCAAACGGGCACTCCGTCACATCGGTGTGGACTACGACCGACCGGCTACCGTGTTCTATTGCACATGCGGTAACACTTTCCTCTCTTCTGCTATGAAGACGCTTTGCACCAACTGTGGAAACGTCGCTTCGCCCGACACGCTTGCGCCTCTCGATATCATCGAATACAAATTCACTCCCGCCGGAATCAAGGCTTTGGCCGGTGAGGAAGCTATTTATCGCATCGAAAGCACAGATATTTACTCCGGACGTTCTACTTTCGACAATTTCTGCGAATCTGTTCGCATTTTCAACAATCTTCCTTCCTACGAGGACGATGTTCTTTTTGTTTTCCGTTACAATTTCAATTACACCGGCGACTCCGAAGAATCTATCATCAACGATGTCATGCGAACAATCATGACTCGAAACACTACTATCAAAATCACTTCCCAGGGAAACGACTTCTATGTCATATCTATCGCCCCTGTCGCCAAGGCCGAAACCGAATATCTTGACACCAAGCAAAGTATCGACAGGTTTTTTGCCGAATTTTCCGAGGAATCCGACCAGTTCTCCGCCTATTGGCTTAAAACTTACAGATTCTCTCACGGCGATGACCCCGAAGAGTTCATCCGAAGCTTCTGTGAAAAGATTGAAAGCAACATTATCGAAGAAATTCAGAATTCCGACATCGAGCATACTCCGGAACATCCGATTGATATTGCCGAAGCCGACGACTTCGACAACCCGGCTGCCGACTGATAATCCACATGGATTTTTTAACCGACATACTCAACTATCTCTCCGGGCTCGGTGCTTCCTTCATGCACTGGGCTATGAATCTATATTACGATATTGAGGTCTGCTTCTCCCGAAATATCGATATGGACACTCTGCTCACGGTCTATTGGTTCCTTTTCCTTGTCGAATTCCCGAGATATTATCTTCTCGAAATTTTCCTCTCTATTCGATATGCAATCCTCAAGCCGCAGCGTAGGCTCCTCGACGAAAAGGCGCGAATGGTCTTGTTTGCCGAAAATCCGCTCGTCTCTATTCTCGTCCCGGGTAAAAATGAGGGTAAACATATCTACACTCTCGTAATGTCGCTCCGGGAGCAAACTTATAAAAACTATGAAATCATCGTCATCGATGACGGCTCCGACGACTCTACCCCTTTTATATGTCGCGACCTCGAACGCGATGGGTACATCGACAAATACCTCCGTATGGAGGAACGTGGCGGTAAGGCAAGTGCCGCCAATCTGGGCGCTAACTTCGCACGGGGTAAATATATCGTCCACCTCGATGCCGATTCTTCTCTCGACCGCGACGCCATCGAAAAAATTATTATCCCTTTCTATATCGACAAACGAGTTAAGGCTGTCGGTGGATGCGTCAAAATCCGTAATCCTAAGGAAACTATATGCACTTCCCTCCAGGCTCTCGAATATCTCAAAACTATTATGGTCGGGCGTATCGTCACCAGCGAAATGGGTATATACCACATTATTTCCGGTGCGTTCGGCGCATTTGATAGCGAAACTCTCCGTCAGGTGGGATACTGGGATATCGGGCCCGGTCTCGATGGCGATATAACTCAGAAAATACGTAAAGCCGGCCACAAAATCGTCTTTGCTAACGAGGCTATTTGCCTCACTAACGCGCCTACAACCTGGTACCGTCTCTACAAACAGCGGCGCCGGTGGTCACGGTCATTAATCCGTTTCCGTGTCCGAAAACATATCGACATCCTCATTCCTAACCGAAACTGGCGCTTCATCAACTGGCTTTCAAACATGGAATCCATATTCTTCGATTGCATCTGCAATTATATGTGGTTCTACTATCTTATAGGTCTTATTTTCACATACACCGAAGGGCTGCTCGAAATTTTTGTCGTCGGGTGGCTGATCCGACTTTGCTTCGCGGTCATCGCTTTCAGCATCATTATGCTGCTCACCGAACGAAAACGAGAGGAATTCTTCCTTATCAAATATCTGCCGCTTTCCACTTTCTACACCGGTTATTTCCTCCGTATAACCCGACTCATCGGTTACACCATGGAATTCTTCTTCTTCAATTCTTATCGCGACGACTGGAATCCGCGTAAAACCTCTGTTTGGGCGCAAGTTGAACGAAATTAACAGCTATTTCCCTTTTTCGTCGAGTTAAAAAATATTAACAACCACCCTCGCACTGTAATTTTTTTTGAACAAAAATTATTCACTCTCGCACTTTTTTTCGTATCTTTGCACCGTGGTTTATACCACCCTAAACTGTCTTATAGATAACATTTTGAAAACTAACATATTAATGAATATATCAGATTATAAAATAGGATTTATCGGGCTCGGATACGCGGGATTCCCCATGGCTTGCTTGTTTTCTAAAAAATACAAAGTCGTCGGGTATGACCATTCCAAGCGGCGTGTCTCTGAACTCGCATCCGGCGTCGATCACTGTGGCGACGTCTCTTCTGAAGATATTCATGACATGCTCAATAGTGGGGCACTGTTCACTACCGATATCGAAAATCTCCGCGATTGCAATTTCTTTATCGTCGTAGTCCCTACTCCCGTTGACAAAAATTTAGACCCCGATATCTCTTTCATCGATGCCGCAAGCCGCGAAGTCGGCAGTGTCCTCAAAAAAGGTGATATCGTCGTATTCGAGTCCACTGTATTCCCCGGCGCCACAGAAAATGTTTGCGTTCCTGCGCTTGAGGAAACATCCGGTCTCCGGCTCAATGAGGATTTCTTCGTGGGTTATGCTCCCGAACGAATCAATCCGGGCGACAAGATGCACACTCCCGACAATGTCGTTAAAGTCGTCTCCGGCTCTACGCCCGAAGCTGCCGAAATCATCAACAGGCTGTATGCTTCCGTCCTTGGCGACAAAAACACATACCTCGCTTCTTCCATCAAGGTGGCAGAGGCTTGCAAAGTGGTCGAAAATGCGCAGCGCGACCTCAATATCGCTTTCATCAACGAGATGGCTAAGATTCTCGGCAAACTCGATATCGACACCAACGAGGTCGTTGATGCTATGAACACCAAGTGGAATGCACTCAATTTCCGTCCGGGACTCGTCGGCGGACATTGCATTAGCGTTGACCCTTACTATCTCGTCGCTTGCGCTAAAAAGAATGGCGCCAATGCCGAACTCATTTCCAGCGCACGACGAATCAATAATTCCATGGCGGAGTTTATCGCTTCAAGCGTTGCCCAAAATCTTGAAAAAAACGCCGATGGCTCTGCCGACAGGCAACGTATCCTTTTGCTCGGATTCACTTTCAAGGAAAACTGCCCCGACGTGCGTAATTCTAAGGTTTTCGACATCTACACCGCCCTCAAATGCGACTCTCGTAAAATCGACATCTTCGACCCCTGGGCTGATGGCGAACTTGTTAAAAACCTCTATCGTATTGCCATTTCTACCAATTTGGCGCAAATCGACTGCAATAAATACGATGCAATTATCCTTTGTGTCGCTCACAACGATTTCCGCGATTTCGACCTCGCTGCTCATCTCAAGGAAAACGGATTTGTTTACGATGTAAAGGCTTTCTTCCCGCGTACGCTCGACAAATCTGTTAATATCAAACGAATATAATAATAAAAAACTATACGTATATGTTAAAAATTAATTTCAAAAAATTTGCTGATTTGTGCCTCGCTCTCGCAGTTCCTGCTGCTGTCGCACTATCTTCTTGCTCCGACAACGATATCACTTCCGTTGACGGCAACACTAACAGTGATGTTGAAAAATCAAACCTCACTACAGTTAAACTCGCCACTTTCAATGGCGACGCTTCTCGTATAACTTACGGAAATGGCACTCGCGCCGAGGGTGATGTTCTCTCTCTCGTTGCCACTATCGCTAACCCTTCTAAAGCCGAGGGGTTCAACTTCTCTAAAGAAACAGATGGTCGTTATATGTCTGCCACAAGCGTTTATTACAATGACGCCGACGGTAAATATTATGTTACTTACCACATGCAGGGTAACAACTATAATACTGAATTAACTACCGAAACTGCAGGTGCTATCCAGGAATTCTCTTTCAACGAAGAAGGAGAACTTGTATTAGGTAAAGGTTTCCGCGCTGCCGACCCGCGTGCTGAAGACTTCGATTTCAACCACATCTATTTTGATCAAACAAGCAATAGAATCATCGCTGCCGGTCATAATGTGCTTAAGGGCAATCAAAAAGACACCCATGCAATCGTTGGCGTTTTCAACCCTACAGATTCTGAATTTAAATACGCGCTTGTAAAAACAAACGAAAAGGTTTACGCAGATTTTGCAAATCCTGATAACAAGGATGGTCATAAAACTAATCAATTAGTTGATTACGCCGATGCCGGTGACGTTAACTGCATAGTTCGCACAAATGACAATCCAAATCCGTGGGGTTGGCCTCTTTATCTGGTAGCCACTCGTAAGGGTATGGCTGTGTTGAGTGCTGACGAGGAAACACTCTTTGACCCGGTTCTTATTCCGGAAACCTCGGGAAGTGATAAATATATTAGATACTTTGTTAACACTCCCGGCTCAGCTAAATACATTGCACCAACTGGTGTCAGCTCATACTATGGTCTTCTCTATTTGACTTATGACCACAAAGCTGAAACAGGCAAAGATATTGAAGCTACAACAAGTAGCCCTGCTAAAATCGCACATATAAGCATCAATACACATACAGGACTTTATAATGGAGATCTTAAGGATTGGGGACATATTCAAACATGGAACTCACCTTTTGCTCAACTTGATCCTCAGAAGTTAGATGAGTTCCCGGAACAAGAAGAACTCCCGGAAGACATCCAACCTGTAGATGGGAAAAACACTCTTGTTCTTCTTGGTTCTGTATCTGAGACTTATGCTGCATTGGGTAAAAACGGTGTATATTATAAAAATGGAGAGACTCCGGCTGACGTAATGAAATTTGGTGATCGCCCTGTTAACTGTGTTGCTGTTGACAATAAAGTGACTGAAAGTGGACATAGTCAGAAAGGCTATTTGTACGTAGCTAATGGTGCTAAACTTACGATTCTCAAACGTGACACAATGGAAGAAGTTGTTTCTTACAACATGCCATACAAAGGTGAAAACGACGAAATTAATGAATCTTCCGCTAACTTTATTCACGTAAAGAAAGCTGATAACGGTGAACGTATAGTCACTGTTGCTTACGGCCAAGCCGGTGTGAAGATATTTAAGTTTGTGCCACCTACTAAATTATAATATAACTATCATATATTGAAATACAACCAAATAAACTGTTTTTTGAATTCCTATGAAAAAAAGTAAACTTTTAATCCTTGGCGGTATTGCTCTCGCTTTCTCCGCCTGCTCTGACGACGCACACATCAACGCCCCTGACGGCACCGCTGACGACGGCCTCAAAACCGCTACTATCACTGTCGGTCAATGGGGACAAACCCGCGCCACGAACCTTGATACTTGGTCTTACGATCACAATTGTGCTTGTAACTGGAGCGATGACATTTTTAACTATGAACTTCCCGGTGATGCCGAGGATATAACAAAACCAGGATTTAATCAAAATGCATCTGTATTTTTTGTACCGGAAGGTGATCATGGCACATTAAACTTTGGATGGCAAGCGAATATCAATAATGCAAAAGTGTTATATCTTAAAGGTAGCGCTACATTTAATGATATAAATTTCCCCAGTGGACTGAAAGTTTATATTGCCGGTAACTATGCACCACAAACATTAGGCAACAATTGGAGTAATATTGACTTTATAGTATTAAAGGATGCCGAACTTACCATTAACTCTGTTAGCTTAAATAGCAGCAAATTGTACAATGCCGGTACGGTAAACATGCCTAACGGATTTGATGGATCTAAAATAGCAGAAGTTTATAATGCAGGAGAGCTTAATATTGGTAAAGAAGGGTCCTGGCTCACAATTCCTGGTGGTGTCAAATTAAATTCTAATGGTGGATACATCTCTATAACAGGCCAACAAGTTCAGATTGAAGCAACTTGCGATATCCACAATATGGTTGGTGTAAAAGGAAAAGTTGTAATATCAAATAGTAACACGAAATATATTTGTGGTTTGGAAATTGATGGTAATCTACAAATTGACAATGTTGGCTTGATTTCATCTTATATTAAAGCTAAAGAAATCACATTTAATGGTCATCCAATAAAATTACTTCCTGAAGCATACGTTGTTGCTGAAAAGATTTCAATGCCTACATCTAAAGAAAAAGATGTATTCATTGGTTACACCGGCTCTCACGCTCTTATTGAAACAAAAGATTTCTATTTCAGAAACAAAAGCAATTTCCAGGATAATTTCAGCCACAATATCTATTTTAATGTTACAGGAACAATCGATATTGAGGAGATTATAGTACGTGACAATGGACAACAAGATAATGCATTCAACAAATATAACTCTATCGACGAGTACTTAAACAGCCAAAATGGTGAAAAATTGGATCGTGAAATGTTCAATGCTGATATCGCCGGAGCTCCTGAATGTGGTGAATCTTACGGTACTAAAGAACCCGAACCGGAAACAAAACTCGTAAAAGTCGGTATTATCGAGGCTCCAAATCATAACCACGATAGCGACAAATCAGAAGATAAACGTCATCTCTCTGCTACTTGCATCGACTTCGATGGCACAACTTTCTACGCTTCTTATCACATGCGTGGATACAACTGGGGCAACGATCAATATGACAATGACGAAACTGAAGGTTGTATCGAAACTTGGACTATCGAAGAGGTTGAAACCGAAGGCGTAAAAGAAAACAAACTCGTTCTTGGTCACTATATGTGGACTCATGACTTCGACTTCAACCACCTAATCTTAGACGGTGGCGATATCATCACTGTAGGTCATAAAGATGGCATTGGAACTTCTGGTGAAAACAAAAATCTTGGTGCTATCATTGGTCGTATTCCTAAAACATTTACTGATGTAATAGATCCTAAAGAAGGCGATGACAATGTATATGCTTATGATCCGGATAATGAAATATCGTTTAGCTACAAGTATCTCACAACAGATGAAAAACTTTATAAGGAATGGGAAAATCCTAAAAAAGGAAATACAACAGTACAATTTGTTGACTACAAAAATGCCGGTGATGGCAACTGCGTAATCAAAGTTGGTAACAAATATTATGTAACGACATTTGCCGGATATGGTATTATAGATAGAGATTTCAACCGTGTTAAGGACGAGGCTGGTAATATTCTTTTCGTTCAAACTCCATACTCTGCTAAGCATATCATCCCTGCCGGTGATTCTTACAAAGTTCTTTTCCTCAATGACGAACCTGAGGGTAAAAACGTTGCTGAAACAGACAAATCCACAGTCTCTATTGCAACTTTCACTGGCGAATCTGATATTCTTGGTTCTGCTGACGATGCAGTGCAACTTACGGATTGTTATGTTCAACCTGTTGATGGTAAAAACGTTCTTGCTTACTATGGCAACAAACTTTATGCTTGCCTCGGTAAAGGTGGTTTGAATATCAACAACGAAAAAACCATAAAATTTGGTGAGGAAGGTGAAGAACCGGTTAACGGTGTTGCTCTCGACGAAAAATATATCTACGTCGCTTGCGGTAGCCAACTTCGTGTTCTCGACATCAACACTCAAGTTGAAGTTGCTAAATATTGCATTCCTAACAAATCTGCTAACTACATTAAATTGGGCGTAATTAACGGACAAAAATATATTGCGGTAGCATTTGGTCAGGAAGGTGTTCAGGTATTCCGCCTCGAAGAAGCAAAATAAGAGTTTACTTTTTTCAATATATACCGAAAGGGTTGTGTTCCGCTCGCAGGACACAACCCTTTCCATTTCACCTCATTTCGCAATCCTCACACTCAAATCCGTCAATGTTTCCTTTTTTCAAGGAAACTTTTTCAAATTATTTCCTTTTTTCAAGGAAACTCCCTATCTTTGCATCATCAAAACCCACCCGATTATGAGAAAAGATATTATTAAATCGTTGATTGCTCTCAAACAGCAAGAAATGCCGTTTGAACTGATTCACAGAGATAATGAACTGCCGGTAAACCGAAAGAAAATTATCACTATCCCTGGTGTGCGCCGATGCGGAAAATCAACACTGATGATGATAGCTATCAATGAATTGCTCAAAGTCGGTGTACCTGTTCAGAATATTTTGTGGATAGGTTTCGACGACGAACGTTTGAAAAACATGACCTCCGACGATTTGGACGAAATTATAACTTCATATATGGAAATGTATCCCGATACACCCATAAAAGATGTACACATGTTTTTCGACGAAATTCAGATTATCAAAAGTTGGGAATACTTTGTCTTAAGGTTATATAAAAGCTATTGCAAAAACATCTATATTAGCGGCAGTAACGCCACCATGTTATCTTCCGAATTGAGCACCGTATTAAGGGGTTATCCGCTTGAATATAAAACCTACCCTCTTTCGTTCAATGAGTTTTGCCGTTTCAAGGGTATTAATACCGACACATATCTTGAACAGGAAAAAGCACTGGTAAGAAATGCTTTCATCGATTTCAATCGCGACAGTGCATTCCCGGAGGTAGTTCTCACAGAATCTCGCACAGAAAAATTACAGCTGCTCAACGGATATTTCAACACCATGCTTCTGAAAGATATTGTAGAGCACTACGCAATAACTAACATGCCGGTGCTGCGATACTTCGTTAAACGAATCATGGCCAATCTCACTAAACCCACTTCTATCCTCTCCATATACAACGATATTAAGTCTCAAGGCCTTAAAATCAGTAAAGATGAGCTATATAGATGGGCCGGTTATATTTGCGATGTTTTTATGTTTATACGCATACCAAAGTATGAACGATCTTTAATTAAGGAGCAAAAATCTCTTAACAAATATTACTGCATCGACAACGGTTTGCGGAGCGCCGTATTGCTGCCGCAAAGCGATGACAACGGCAAATTGCTGGAAAATACCGTTCTTCTTCAACTACAACGCAATATGGGACCCGCCGACCGCATTTTCTATTTTCAAGGCTCAGCGGAGTGCGATTTTGTTATTCAGCGAAACGAATACATCGAAGAATTGATACAAGTCACATGGGATATGTCGGATGAAAGCACCCGCGAACGTGAAATAAATGGCATTTTGGAAGCCTCAAGTGTCACTCAGTGTGATAAACTCACAATCATTACTGTCGATGAAGATACCACTTTGGTGCGTAACGGTAAAACTATCAACATTATTCCGGCATCAAAATGGCTTCTACACTGCTCTTGACAAACGCATCGTAATTTTGTATCTTTGTAATAAAACTCAATATTTTTGCTGCAAACTGTCCCATGAATAAAAAAAACACATCGGTGGGACACTTTTGGGACACTTCGTGGGACACCCGAAATCCGCTATTAACCGGAGTCTTCGCTCCCTCCGAAACCACTCCCCCGCTAATTCACAATTTAAAAAGTTGTGTGTGTTAAAGATATATCTTAATTTTGCATTGTATTCGAGATATTGCACATTTTATTGTAAATCACGATTTTTATTATTTATTTTAATTAACTGTCTGCTTCATGGTAGAAATAAAAGAAATACCCGACTCTAAAAGCGATTTAAAAAAATTTGTCAAATTCCCTATTGATAACATATATGCCGGAAATCAATTTTATGTCCCGGCTCTCATTCTTGACGAAATTGACACTTTGCGACGCGATAAAAACCCAGCTTTTGAGTTTTGTGAAAGTATTTATTTCATGGCTTTTCGCAACGGGGAACCTGTTGGACGTATTGCCGGTATCATTAACCACAAAGTCAATGACCGCTCCGATGTCAATTCCGTTAGATTTGGGTTTATTGATTTCATCGATGATGCTGAAGTTGTCGATGCTCTCATGGACGCCGTTATTAAATGGGGGAAATCTAAAGGAGCTCAACAAATCGTAGGACCTCTCGGCTTCACCGATATGGATAACGAAGGAATGCTTACCGACGGTTTCGACCAGCTTTCTACTATGGCTACTATCTACAACCACCCTTACTACAACGATCACATGCTCAGAATGGGATTTGAGAAAGATGCGGAGTGGGTGGAATTTAAAATTATGGTACCCGACGGTATTCCCGAAAAACACAAACGCATATCAGATATCATTTCCACAAAATACGAAGTTCGCAACATCCATTTCTCTTCAAAAAAACAACTGGTAGCTCGCTATGGAAAACAGTTGTTTGAACTCATTAACCACGCCTACGATTCTTTGTATGGATATTCCCCTCTGTCGCCGAAGCAAATCGAGCACTATATCAAAATGTATATCCCCATCGTTAGGCTTCGCGATTTGTCGCTCATCGTCGATAAAAACGACGAACTTATTGGGCTGGGGCTGGCTATGCCCTCCATTTCAAAGGCTCTCATCGCAACTCGTGGACGACTTTTCCCCTTCGGATGGATTAAATTGCTTAAAGCCCTGAAACAGAGAAATGAAATCGTAGATTTGCTGCTCGTCGCCGTTCGTCCTGATTATCAAGGAAAAGGTGTCAATTCTTTGCTCTTTACCGATCTTATTCCAAAATTCATTGAAAGCGGTTACAAGATGGCGGAAACCAATCCGGAATTGTTCACAAACCAAAAAGTGCAGAGCCAATGGCAGTATTTCGATACTACTCTCCACAAACGCCGCTGTTCTTATAAAAAGAACATCTAATATCCACTCGTTATGGCAGCTCAAGTGCAGCATCTTTCACTTTCGCAGCAACAACGATTGCAACAGAAGCTTTCGCCTCAGCAAGTGCAGTTCGTTCGTATGCTCGAAATGAACCGTGCCGAACTCGAAGAAGCCGTCAAAGTCGAACTCGACGATAATCCGGCTCTCGAAGCTGTCAACCACGACAATATCGACCTCAATTTCTCTGGTCAGACCGATGACGATGGCAACGATTTCCACGAATCTGCCGACGACATTCTTCGTGCCGACTATTCCGACCCGGATGATATCCCCTCTTATCGGATTACGGCTAACAACACATCCCCCGATGAAGAACCGCTTCAACCTGTCCTCGCTTCTGAAACATCCATCGTCGATTTCCTTTGGGAACAGCTCGGCGAACGAAACCTCTCCGACTCGCAAAAGATTATCGCCGACTACGTGGTTGGTAATATCGACTCTAACGGATATCTGCAGCGCTCACCGGCGGCTATTGCCGACGATATCGCCTTTCAAACAGGTCTTTTACCTTCCGTTAGCGACGTCATTGACGTAATTGATATTGTTCATTCTCTCGACCCGCCTGGTATTGGTGCCGCAAACCTCCGGGAATGTCTCTTATTGCAACTTCAACGGCGCTCCGATGTCAACACCTCCGAAAATGTCACTTTGGCTGTAAAAATTCTCAATAAACATTTCGAGGAGTTTTACAAGAAGCATTACGACCGTATGCCGACACTTCTCGGCGTTGGAAAACAGCAAGCCGCCGATGCAATTGCGCTTATCCGCTCGTTAAATCCAAAACCCGGAAATGTCATTTCCGACGATGTATCTTCTTATCTGTCGCAACAGATTATACCCGACTTCAACGTAGATATTGAGGGAAACTCTCTCAAACTCTCGCTCCTTAACTCTATCCCCGAATTACAAATAGAGCACACTTTCTCCGAAATGTACTCCTCCTATTCCCTCTCAAATGCTAAACTGAACCGACAGCAGGCCGAAGCGGCATCTTTCGTCAAACAAAAATACGACGATGCAGCCAACTTCATTAGAATTCTGCGACAAACCACTTCTACACTCTACGATGTTGCAGCTTCCATCCTCAACAGGCAAAAACAATTTTTCCTGACCGGCGATGAAATGACCCTCCGACCTATGGTCCTCAAGGATATTGCTGACGATCTCTCTATCGATATATCCGTCGTATCGCGTGCCACCGCCGGAAAATATATCAACACTCCTTGGGGTGTGTTCCCTCTTAAATTCTTCTTCAACGAAGGATTAGCTCATTCACGTGGCGAAGAAGCCTCCTCACGCGAAATTCAATCCATATTAAAACAAATTATCAGCGACGAAAACAAGCGACAGCCTCTCAGCGACGAGCAACTCTGCAATGCTCTCCGACGACACGGATACGACATTGCGCGACGAACTATCGCTAAATATCGTAAAATTCTTAACATCCCCGTTGCACGGCTTCGCCGCGAGGTTTAACTCTATTTTGATTATGAAAATTCTTGCCCGTATCATTTCAAACATTTTCTCGCCACTGCTCATGCCAACCTATGGCATTTTCATGGCTCTTTGGCTTTCTATTCTCACTTTCCTCCCGGCTTCATCAAAATGGGGAACTCTCGCTGTAGTTCTCGGACTCACCGCAATACTCCCGATGTTGTTTATCGCAGTCATTTATAAATTCAAAATAGTATCAAACCTAAACATCAGCATTCGCTCCGAACGATGGTTGCCATACCTCTTTATAATGCTCTGTTATGCCGCAACTGCAATATATCTCATCATGCATCATGCTCCTGTATGGCTTTCCACTTTTATTTGGGGCGCACTCATAGCCGTCGCAATCTCCTTCCTTATTAACTTCGCTTGGAAAATTTCAGGACACGCAGCCGGCATTGGCGGCGTGGTTGCCATGCTATGCGTTATGCAATATTGCCACCTCGCAATCCTCAACATCACACCTATTGTTTGCATCGCAATTATTTTTGCGGGCATGATTGGCTCCGCCAGAGTTTATCTCGGAAGACACACCGTTGGGCAAGTGCTCACCGGATTTGCCAACGGATTTATTTGCGTATTACTCGCAAGCTTCATCTTTAATTGATTTTTTAACATATCCTTATAATAAAAATGAAACCAATTGTCAGCATCATTATGGGAAGCACTTCCGACCTTCCCGTCATCGAAAAAGCCGCCGCTTTCTTCGACGAAATGCAAATCCCCTTTGAAATGCATGCCCTTTCAGCTCATAGAACACCTAAGGAAGTGGAAATCTTCGCTGCCGGTGCCGCCGAACGTGGCATTAAAGTCATTATTGCCGCTGCTGGTATGGCAGCGCATTTGCCGGGAGTTATTGCAGCTTCTACTCCAATACCGGTTATCGGAGTTCCCATTAAATCATCATTCGACGGTATGGATGCACTGCTCGCAATCGTACAAATGCCTCCCGGTATTCCGGTTGCTACCGTAGGAGTCAATGCCGCACTCAATGCTGCTATACTCGCAGCACAGATTATCGCTGTTGGCGATTCCGTCCTTGCCGAAAAACTCATCGATTACAAAACATCATTGGCTCAGAAAATCGTAAAAGCAAACCAACAGCTCGCCGATGTGAAATACAAATTCAAAACAAACTAATTCTCCGATGCAATAAATTTTCTTACAAAATCAATACTTTTATCTTTTGATTTGCACGAAATAAAAATAATTACTAACTTTGCATCGCAAATGCGACACACTTCGCATCGCAGGTCCTATAGCTCAGTTGGTTAGAGCATCTGACTCATAATCAGGGGGTCCATGGTTCAAGCCCATGTGGGACCACAACTTTTAAAGCAGTGCTCCGTTTGCGCTGCACAAGCCCAGATGGCGGAATCGGTAGACGCGCTGGTCTCAAACACCAGTAGGTTCAC
>JAFLTZ010000010.1 GCA_022509045.1 Muribaculaceae bacterium
AGAGCATCTGACTACGGATCAGAAGGTTACAGGTTTGAATCCTGTAGGAGTCACTCCAAATCGAAGCCACTCATGTGTGAGTGGCTTTTTTAATATAAACATCTATATATGTGTGCCGGTAAGTGTATATCAAACGAAGAAATCATCCTCACGGTAGTTATCGTTAATTACCGGGTGAAATGGTTTCTTGCACAAACTCTCGACTCCGTAGTCGAGGCTCTTACAGGAATAGCTCATGAGATTATAGTAGTTGACAACAATTCAGCCGACGATTCCATCGACTTTGTGAAATCAAAATTCCCACAGGTCATATTTATTGAGAACAAAGAAAACATTGGATTTGCCCGCGCTAATAACCAAGCCATTAAGCAGGCTCGCGGCATATACACTCTGATTTTGAATCCAGATACCATTGTCACACCCGATGCAGTGAATACCGCAATAAAACATCTCGACAACAATCCCGGATGTGGAGCTGTCGGAACCCGAATGATTGATGGAAACGGAGTATTTCTTCCCGAATCCAAGCGGTCGTTCCCATCTCCATGGGTATCGTTCTGCAAAATTTTCGGGCTACAATCATTATTTCCCAAATCACACATATTCGGTAAATATGCGTTGCAGTATCTCGATGCCAACAAAACACATACTGTAGAGATTTTAGCCGGAGCATATATGATGGTTCGGACAGAACTGCTCAATCGCCTGCATGGATTTGATGAATCGTTCTTCATGTATGGTGAAGATATTGATTTATCATATCGCATTTCTCAAGCCGGATATTATAATGCGTATCTGCCCTCGCCTATCATTCACTATAAGGGCGAGAGCACACACAAGGATGACTTTCGGTATGTGAAAGTATTTTATCAGGCTATGATTATATTTTTCAAAAAGCACTATCCAACTTTTTCAGTTCCATTCTATTTAATGATTAAGACTGGAATAATTGTGCGGGCAACAGCTGCTATAATCAGGCGATTTTTCACAAAAATTATACCTTTCACTCGCTCTTTACGTCAACATGATATACCGCTCACAATACTCGACAGAGCAAATATGACTTATTCCGAAATCGTAACAACCATAATGGACGCAGAGAGTGTTAATACATCGTTCGGTATAAAATCTACTATATGCGACAATATCATAATAACTCCAAAAATGATGCAGAAATGACACAGATTCTCGAAAATGACTCACTACGACTCAGAGCCCCGGAGCCTTACGATATTGATATACTCATGAAATGGGAAAACGATACTTCTCTTTGGGATTACGGTGACACGCTGACTCCATATTCCAGACATCAGATTGCCAACTTCATAAAGAACTACGACGGTGACATCTTTTCTTCCAAACAACTCAGGTTTATCATTGAAGAACACATATCGCAAAACGTTGTAGGCACTATTGACCTATATGATTTCGATTTTTTCAACTCGAGAGTAGCAGTGGGAATCCTTATTGAAAAAAATTACCGTCAATTAGGATATGCAACTCAAGCGCTTAGTCTCACCGTTAAATATGTTGAAGAATTTTTGGGCATACATCAGTGTTACGCAATTATTCCCGAGTTTAACACAGCAAGTATCAATCTTTTCGAGTCGTGCAACTTTAAATCATCCGGTAAATTATACCACTGGTTTATGCGCAATAAATCGTGGCACGACGCACTTATTATGCAACACATAAAATAATAATTATTTTTAATTAATTTTTTCCTTTATTTTCAATTGTTGGCATTATCTTTGTGTATTGTAAGATAGAAATATCTTGAAAATATGAATGAAATACTACAGCACTAACAACCTTGCTCCTAAAGTCTCACTCAAAGAGGCTGTATTAAGCGGATATGCACCCGACATGGGGCTGTATATTCCGGAAAGGCTTCCTGTTATTCCTTCCGCATTTATCCGCAATATGGCGGGAATGTCGTTACAGGAAATTTCTTATGCAGTAGCAAATACACTTTTTGGTGCTGATATTCCGTCAGAAGTACTTCACGATATAGTATATTCTACTGTAAATTTTGATATTCCGTTGCAACATCTCCACGACAATGTATTTGCTCTGGAATTATTTCATGGTCCATCGCTCAATTTCAAAGATGTGGGCACTCGCTTTATGGCGCGCCTGCTTTCGCATCTCAGAGGCTCCGACAACCGTACAATTAACATCATTACCGCAACATCGGGAGGTAGTGGTGGAGCTATTGCTAATGGATACTATGATGTGCCGGGAGTGCATGTTTACGTTCTATTTCCTCACAACAAATTAAGCAAGACCCTCGAATCACAGTTTACTACTCTCGGTAAAAATATCACCCCTATTGAAATAAACGGGTCGTATAACGATTGTCAGGATTTGGTACGCACAGCTTTTGCCGATTCATCTTTGACGTCAAAGATGAGGATTACGAGCGCCAACTCTATAAATATAGCACGTTTGTTGCCGCAAACCTTTTATTACTTTTATGCCTACGCGCAACTTTCCGCACGTATGCAGTCCGTGCAAGAGGTGTCGTTTGCTATACCTTGTGGCAATTTGGGAAATCTTGTATCAGCTGTTATCAGTAAAAAGATGGGACTTCCAACAAAGAAAATAATTGCAGCAACAGGTCCAAATTGCTCGCTATCCCAATTCCTGTCATCTGGATTTTTCAACTCATTTGAAGCGGGACGATCTATAATGCCGGCAATGGATGTAGCCACACCCAATAATTTGCCACGGTTACTGCCTCTTTTCAATAATTCGCTTGCAGATTTAAATAACTGCCTCTCTACGCAATCAATAACTGAAGCTCAGTCGGTCGAATCTATTCGCAAAGTCTATCATGAATATAACTATATTCTCGACCCACACTCAGCAACCGCCTATTACGCTCTCACGTCGTCGATATACAAAGATGAAGTGGGGATTATCACTGCCACGGCACATCCGGCTAAATCAAAACGTGTAATCGACCATATCCTCAATACAGATATTGACACGCCTGCGGCTCTCACTTTTGATAATACTCGTAAGTGTCATGTAATAAAACTGCCTGCTATTTATAGTCATCTGCGCAATTTATTGCTAACCGATGCATAATTTCCTCATTTTATGTTAACTTTGCATATATTTAGCATTTGAATTTATGAATAAGACTCTTTCAAAATATTTATCTCTCATTATTTGGATATGTTCTCCTTTGTTCCTGTTTGCCCAGCAAAACACTAAAACAGAACCGAATGCAAATCTTTTCGTTTATCCGACAGTTCCTGATTCTATCCAAACACTTGAGAACAGAAGCAACTATTTTATCACCCACTTTTGGGATAGCGCAAACTTTGGCACCCAAATCAATGATACCGAGGCTTTTGAAAAAGCATTTAACGACTATATCGTGTTTTTCAGATACGCCCATCGCAATGTCGTGCGATCTTCAATAAGTAACCTTGTGAACATAGCACAAGCCAATATGCAAAACTTTTGGATGGTAGCCAATGCTGCAGAGAAATATTTATATTCCGAAGATGCCACATTAAGAAGCGATGAGGCATATACAATTTTTATAAATAGCTTCCTTCGTTCCTCGAATCTCAAAAAGAAGGAAAAAACACGGTTTCAAAAGCAATTAGTTAAAATAAATGCCAATCAGGTAGGCGTAATTGCTCCCAATTTTACAGCATTCAATGTTGACGGTGAAAAATGGGTATTTGAGGAATTCACCACCGATTCTGCCACTACTGTAATCCTCTTTTTTACACCTGAGGAGTGTTCGGATTGTAATATACCTCGTTTACGTTTATCTACAAATGTCGATATTAATAACATGATTCAAAATGGTGAAGTAGTATTTATTAACGTTTCAATAGGTAAATATTCTCCCGATTGGGCAGAGAAGGCAAAAACATATTCACCTAATTGGATTTCATTAATTTCTGAATCGGCATTCGAATCATACAACATTCCTTCTTCGAAGCATACTATCTATATTCTCGACAAGGATAAGATTATTCAGAATAAGAACATCAACGCAACTACTCTCATTAATGCTATAAACTAACATTTTTAGTGTATCAACAATATATATGAAACAATATCTTAAACGTCTTTTTATTTACAGCACATCCTTCACATATTCAAATTTATCACGTTTGTTTATACGCTTGTTTGTGGGTGTGCTCTTTATTCGCTTCGGCATCCGCCATATTCTATTTTTCAATAATATTGTTGATGCATACCCATCTATGTTTGGAATGTCGAATACCACATGCCTTGTTGTTCTTATAATTGTTGAACTTCTTGGCGGGCTAATGTTAATGCTTGGTCTGCTATCACGCATTACAAGCACATTATCCATTCTTGCAATGATATATGCAGCTAAAAGCATTCTTGATATTGACAGGTATCATTTCATCAACGATATAGCCGACCTTGATGCTATGGACCCCGTCTATATTCCGATTCTGCTTATCGGTATTTTTCTGTATCTGATATTATCCGGACCGGGAAAGATATCACTTGATTATATCATCTCATTGGTTATGGTAAGTGAATCAAACGAACCCGCTGACGATAATTTACTTCAAGATGCTTAGCCACATCAACCCTTTTAGATAACTCTATTATATATGGCTACAGCAGTTTTAATCTCAGGAGGAGTAGATAGCGCGGTCGTTACCCATATTCTTAAAGAAAAAGGCACCGACATACACCTATTCTATATCCGCATCGGTATGGATAATGGAGAGGGCGACTGCTCTGCCGAAGAGGATATTGAAATGTGTTCTTTGATTGCTCATAGGTATACACTCCCGTTTGATGTGGTGTCGCTCCACCAGGAGTATTGGGATAATGTAATGGAGTATGCTTTGCGCACTGTAAAAGCCGGGCTCACACCAAATCCGGACATGATGTGCAATAAAATGATAAAATTTGGATATTTTGAGCAACGTTGGGGCAAAGACTTTGATATTACAGCCACAGGACACTACGCTTCTACGAAGTACATTGATGGGAAAAAATATCTTGCTACTGCGGTTGACCCTGTTAAAGATCAAACTGACTTTCTCGCTCAGATTTCATATTCTCAACTTGAACATCTGATATTCCCGCTCGGAGAGCTGCCTAAACACCGCGTTCGTGAGATTGCCATAAAAAGCAACCTTCCTAACGCATACCGAAAAGATAGTCAAGGCATCTGTTTTCTCGGGAAAATAAACTATAACGATTTTATACGCAGACATCTTGGTGAAAAAAAAGGTCCGATTATCGAGATTGAAACAGGCAAAAAAATCGGAGAACATCACGGTTATTGGTTTCACACCATCGGACAGCGCAAAGGACTTGGATTAAGCGGTGGACCATGGTATGTGGTAAAAAAGAATGTAACCGATAATGCCATTTTTGTAAGTCGTGGATATGACACAGACAAGCAGTATGGCAAAATAATTCACGTTGATGAAATGCATTTTATCTCCGGTAATCCGTGGAATAGCAACGACACACACGTAAATATTACCTTTAAAAATCGTCACTCACCCGAATTCATAAAGGCAACGCTCCATCATATTGCCAACGATGAATATTATATTGAGTCTGAGCAGCCGGTTCAAGGCATAGCACCCGGACAATTTGCGGTTATTTACGACAGCGACTCTAAAATATGTTATGGTAGCGGTGTTATTACCGGTCAAAAAATTAATGTATAATTTTTACACACTTGTGGAACACATAATGGGACAGCAAAAAATAGAACTTCTAATTTATGGAATTACTGCAAATCAGGTGCAATCGGGCGCCTACGCTCTAATTCTTGAGCAGAAGAACGGGAACTATCGGATACCTATTGTTGTAGGAGCTCCGGAAGCTCAAAGCATTGCTATGGCACTTGAACGTGTTAAGCCGGAACGACCTCTAACTCACGACCTATTTGCGTCTTTTGCTAAAGCATACGGAATTCGATTTTCTGAGGTATTTATCTATAAATTTGAGGAAGGTATATTTTATAGCGAAATTGTTTGCTCTGACGGTGACAGGAATGTTTCTATAGATGCCAGAACATCCGATGCCATTGCACTCGCGTTGCGCACCGGTGCAAAGATTTACACAACACCCGATGTTATCTGCAATGTTGGCTTTATATCTACCGACCAAGGCGTAAAACGCGTTGAACCTCAAGAATTTGAACACAACAACCACGAAATAGAATTATCGAGATACACCATAGAAGAATTAAACAAAATGATGCTAAAAGCAGCCTCACGCGAAGATTACGAACGCGCTGCTGAAATAAGAAATACTATTGCAGCAAAAGTCGCTGCTAATTCTAAAAAGGATAACCAATAGCAATATTTAGTGCCAAACTGTTTTTGAACGACGGCATATTATAGTAGCTGCTTTTTCCGGTATCGTATGGTGCATGAATCCCGACACCGAGATCGGCTCGCACAACTATCATACTGAAATCCAAGCGCAAGCCCACACCTGTACCAAGTGCTATATCTTTAAAAAAAGTATCTTTATTTAATACTCCGCCGGGATATATATTTTTCGGATCCTTCAGTAACCACACATTTCCTGCATCTACAAATAATGCACCTTGCAAAAAGCTGATAATCGGGAATCTGTATTCTAAATTCACTATTAACTGGAATGAGCCTGAATGCAAAAATTGGGAGTCATTGCCATCTATATCATGAAAGCTCCCCGGTCCCAATGATTTTATACCAAAAGCTCTTATAGTGTTCGGTCCTCCGGCATAAAAGTCTTCCCCGTAAGGCATATATTCTGAATTCCCATATACAAATCCGGCGCCAACAAGTGTACGACCAACTATGTAATTCTTTGGAGACAACATCCTCGAATACACTAACTGTGTCTGTAATCTCACAAACTGAGAGAATGGCACACCAAACAATGTCTTACTATCTATACCTCCACGAGAGCCGGCGAGATGCCATATCCCGGAAAGTATATTACCACTTTCCGCAATAGAATTCCTCCAACTTATGGTATTTTCCTTCCGTGCTCCGAAAGTAGCGTCGTAATTAATAGTATAACCTATCGTTGGTATAAAGGCGGAACGTTTTGTATAGTATTCCCACACACTTTCAGCATTACTTAAATCCAATTCTTCCCCCTTGCTTGCCCTTAAACGTTTGGAATACGTAAGCTTAGGCAAATCAAGCTCATTAGTTATATAACGGTTCGTGCGCCATTTATATGTATATGCAATTGACGCCTGAAAGAATTTCAACGAAGAAGGGTTGTTATACAGGTTGGCGTCCAATGAAATATCAGTCCAATTTAAATCTCGGCGACTTCGAGCAAGTAACTTTGGAGCAAGTAAACGCGGAAATGACAATGTAGCGCCTAAGCCCACTTCGTAATAGTTATTATCTCCTCGAGATGAGCCTCCAGCCTTACCTATTTGCCATTCGTATGCACCATTAACCTTAAATGATAAACGTTCACCACCACCAAACAAATTATTATGAGCTATTCCCACACTCACTTCCGGTCCGATAAAACTATTCGATTTATAGTTTGCTGCCACTTCAGCTGTAGCCTCTATGGGTTTATCAAACATACAATTCACATTCACATCAAGCGTTTTTTGGCCCTCCTTAAGTGAATCTATTGGAGTAACAAACATATTGATTCCCTGAAATATTCCTAATCGCGACAGATACTGCTGAGTCAAATTCATAGACCTCACTGTGAACACTCGTCCCTTTCTGAATGTAAGACACGAGGGGATAAGACTTTTGCGCAAATGGGATGGTTTCCACTGCACTAACCTACATCTATTCGTTTCAATAGTATCAGGATGTCCGCCAAGACCATCTTTAAATACATTTACAGTTATATCTCCTGTGTAATATTTTCTAAATGCCGCATTTGGAATTCCTTCTGCATATACCATACGAAGGATTATACTGTCAGGTACAGTTATACTATCAGCAAGATACTCCAAGTAATCCGGACGAAAATAGAAATACCCCTTGTTACGTAATTTATTAACAATCTCTGTGCGCACCCTGTCAAGCGAATCCATATTATATATATTTTCACGTTGCAGATACGTATCAGCATATGCCAACGAATCTATAATGTGCGAAATCGGAAGAGTATCATTTAATAATTCTATTTTACTAAATCTATGAGGTTCTCCAACATTTATAGTATATGATATCCTGGCTTTCTTTGGATTTTTCTTATTTGGAATGACCTGATATGTGGCGGTAGAACCAAAATATCCATTGTCAGCAAGAGTATTTTCAAGCACCTGCATGCGCATTTCCGGACGTACGGTCGATATTAACACCGGTTCGCGAACAAGCAGATTGTAAAACCATTTTTTTATTCCACTACTATTTTCATCCACATTCCAATTATTGTACACCCACAGCCCAATGGGGAATGGAGTACGAATATATGGTGAAATCAACGGATTGTTTGGCGCCACATTTAGCGAGCCTTTTATATTTGACACCAACTCAGCCGGCAATTTCAATGAATCATTGGCAGTAATAATATTTATTTTCTTCACGCCGGTATAGAGAACATCACCCTCTTCGAGCCTCCTCGTAGTTGAACATGACACACACATTGCCACAAGCAGCAATGCTAAACTCCATATCGAAATCCTATTTTGATTCTCCCAAATCATCACTATCTTCAGCGTTATCCTCTATATGCTTGTTTCTATTTTTTAGCATTACAATACGTGACTTTACATTTCTAAATACATCCATCAAATTGGATATCTTTCTACGCAATGTAAATGTCAGCCCAGTTTCGTTCACCTGAGTTTGATATATATTATTATCAGTAACCTTATTATATAATTGTAATGACATCGTACCACTTTGATTTAAAAGATACTCAAATGAGATATTACTAAATAAATTTTGTGCCACACTTATGTCACTTGATTCATTTGTATCGTAATTACCACCAACCGTCATCTTAAAACGATTATCAAACAATGATTTAGAGACCGAATAGGAGTAGTTCATACCTGTCCCGCCGGCGCTACTGCTATTAGACATATTATATTGATTTATACCAAACGATATATCTACTCCTTTTACTACTTTTGATGCAAAATTATTTAATTGTGAGCTTAGAAGAGAATATAACATATTGGCATTTGTAGCATTTGCTGTTGAAGTTTGTCCGCTCGAATATGTACCATATAGCATTAAATTTATAGCTTGAGCCGAGCGTTGTGCTGCCGATGAACTTTGTAATTCGCTCTCGATATAACTGTTATTTGGAGCAGCCAAATCAAAATCCACGTTCATGTTCTTAAGCGTGTTTGTTACAGATGCCGTTATCTCAAATTTAACTCTCATTGGATTAGCCCCTGTAGCTAACACTGTGGTAGATTGGTTGCCTATTGCAGTAATTGACAATGTCGGATTCATCATATCTCCGTTAAACGCCACATAACTACCCGGAACGAATGTAAAATACTTTTCTGATATAAATGGCGGGTAATACCTTACGAAACCATTATTGATAGTATAACGTCCGGACAAGCGTCCATCACCATTAGCATTCATGTTGTATGTAAGAGTTCCGGCTCCTGATATCTGGACTTTATTTTTTCCATCCGGACTGAGATTTACATTTACCATAGAACCTTGCTGTACATTTAAAATCGCATTTAGGTCCATATTGAAACTTTCCGGAATTTCTTCCTCTACATACATATCTGTAGTGTCACTGAAATTTACGAATTTAACCATTTCTGTATCCCTATTTCGTGCCAATGAGCTAACATCATCCTGAAGCACATAGGTAACATCTGTTTTGGGCAATATATCAAGAAATGCACGCGTATTCAGATGATTCACCCTGCCTTCAGCATACGCACTTAGATTTATATACGCTTTCCCGAACACCTGGCTCCTTGAAGTATATTTACTGTCAATCACTTGCACATTCTCCCCTTCTATACTCAGATCAAACATCGGGTTAGACATCGGAGCAAGGTTTACATTTCCATTTATTGTAATCGGGTTATTATTGATTCCAATGATATTAAAATCATCGAATACAACGTTGTTGTTTTTTATATCTATATGTTCACTACCAAATGCCAGGCGACTGCCAAACATCGGAAGTTTCACTGACGTAGAATCACAGAACAACGTTCCATTGACTAAAGGCATATCCTTTGTACCACGCATCGTTGCATTGCCCGACAAATAACCATTTAACTCGAATATTCCTTGTGGCACAAATGGATTGGCAATTGCTAATGGCAAGCTATCAATGCTCAATCTATAATTCATCGAGTTTTCAATACTATCATTTTTTGCACCTAAAACTCCGCTTACTGTTATAGCTTTTTTACCACCTATTTCCACTCCGGCTGTAGCAATATTATTCCCGGCCGAATCGGTGGATAAATCCACATTAAAATCTATCGTGCCGATATTTTTTCTGTTATATACAAGATCCGACAAGTCAACAGCACCTTGCCCCTCAAACCCGGAATCATTTCTCGTCACACTTGCATTAGCGTTGAGCATACCGCCGATTTTAGGCATAAACGGAGAAACATTCAACCATTCAGACAAGTTTATACCTACAGCTTTAAACACTATATTTTCCTGGACACTATCATTAACATGGTCCGTGTGTAGCGACACGTAACCCGCATCACTTAGCAACTCAACATTTGCATCGACATGCTGTGTTGTCGGCTGATACTCTATATAATTATCTTTATTTATAGTCCACTTTCTGTAGCCAATTACTGGATTTTCGGGAAAAATATTCACTCTTATCTCATCATTCGCCTCAAATGTGGCACCCAGTCCAAATTTAAAACCTGTATCACCTTTACGGTTGTGCTGATTCAACAAAATATTGGCTGTATTATCGCCTATTTTCCCGTACAAATTAGTATAGGCAAATTGATCCAGATTTCTCGGTTTATTGATTAATTTGACATTGTAAAATAGATTCTCATCAACTTGATTTCCCTCTATACTTATTGTATCTAATGTTATACCTGAAAACATGAACTTATTGACATTCATATTAAGACCTAATCGGTCGGTTTTTTGAATATCTAATCGTGCGCTATACACGCCCATATCGCATTGTTTCATATATTCATTTACGACATTATTACGTCCCATCGCAACATTAACGCTAAATTCGGGAAGACACCGGCTTAGTGTATCGAATTTAATTATCCTATTCTCTATTTGATTACCTACCAATGCCTCGGTTGCTCCTATTTTATCAATTAACGTATCAAGCGAACATTTGCTATCAGCATACATGTTAAAATCACGTTCCCAAGCATGCAACGTAGTTACCGAATCAGATTTAAACTCTACATTAGCCTCACTTGAATTAATAGTTCGTAATCCTAATTGCGACTCAATATCTTTGAGCTTTAAATTTATCGAATATATAGGCTTCTTAAGGTCAATAACCCCATCGGCAAATAATTTACCTCTCATCCATAAAGTATCAACAGCAAAATTGAGCGTCTTTAAATCAATGTTAGACACATCCACTTCTGCTTGATATTCATATTTGTCATCCGGCAGAGTGGTTTGTGCATAAAGAGTAAAATCAAGAGCCTTATCATCTGATTTTACATACAGCTCGCCTCTCCCATTATTAATATTAATATCCGATGTAATGTCCTTATAACTATATCCATTATATCCGACTGAACTTATATTTATATTAGCAACAGAATATGCGTCTGTGGATAATGGATTAAATCCTTTTCCCTCTGCTCCGACTTCAGCCGTTAGTGTACCAAAATTACTCTCTGGCATAACTTTATCAATCGGTAATTCCGTAGCATCGATGTCGATTTTATACTCTTCATTCGCCAAATTTACCGCACCGGCAAGCAATGCCGCCCCATCTCCTGCGGAGAATTTGAAATCAGCGCCATACATGTCGCCGCGCATATTTATTTTTCCCCTCATTGATGTGGCTATAAGATTATAGTGTGCTGCCGTTGATTTGTCAAAGAATATTGATTTAAACCGATTAAGATTCCATGTATTACCAGCTAATGAAAGATTTCCTATGCGTTTTTTGGGGCTCATTAATTCCTTAACATTACCTTTAACCAATAGATTGGCAACGCTATGAATGTTTATGCCCAAAGTATCGATTGATAAATCTGATAACGTTCCGGAGACATCTGCTCGCAGATTCACATTATTATCTCCGATTCTGCATATATATGGTGAATATGAAGGGAACAAAGCATTTAAATCATTAACATTTATTTCTCCTGTTGCATCAATTGAAAATTTAGATGTTGGATTTTGGGCAAACACTCCGTTTTCAACTACCGTATTAACTCTAAATGCAGAGGCCGAAAATGTAGATACATTAAAATCATGCAGTTGCATCTTCATTGAATCCATTTCAAATAATCCAGAACCGGTAACTATATTAAGCCCGCTTCTCTCGCGAGCATAAATATGTTTAACAGGGACTTTTAGTTCCGTGCCTCTGTTATAAAAATTATCCACTACAAATCCGACACTATCTACTTGTATATAATTTATATCAAACCCAGCACTATGGCTTGTTCCGCTTACGGCATATATCCCCGATGCATTTCGTAATTCTATTTTTTCACCTTTAATGGTCCATAATATAGAGTCCGACACAGGTTCAACAGAATTAACATCAGCCTCCACCGAATACGTTGCCACATAGTCTGCTGACGGTAATTTGTATATCGCATCCACTCCATCTACCAGGAGATATTTTGCATTGACATCGAATGTTCCTGTATTCACATAACCTTGATGTAATTCGGCGTGAATTAACGACACATCGAGAGAATCAATTGCAGGAAGCATTTGCATATTATATTTTAAAGAATTTATCGCTACATATTGTGCGTTGATAATCACCCCAGTGGTTGAATTATCATTATCATTTTTCTTATGTACGATATTCGGATTAAAATAAATATCAACATTTCCTCCTTCAATATTTGCCTCATTAATATCAACCTGCATATTGCGTAAGCCAAAATCAAGACCATCTATAACGCAATAATTAACACGTGCAGATATATTCATGGACGAATCGGGGGCATTCATATTATATACTATGCCCGATGCGGCTGCAGTATAAGCTTCTACATGTGTCCTTAACAATTGTAGTGGCGCAATTTTAGTTTTAAAAGAAGATACATATATCATCGTATCACCTTCTTCTTTTACCAACAGATTCTTCAAAGAAACCCGCAGTGGAAAAGATAATGATATTTCTTCCGTTGAGATATCCCATCCTGTAGATTCAGAAGCTATTTCAATACCCTTAGCAAACGCCCATTTTTGTATCGGTGGCAGATACAAGAATGCAGGAATAATGATTACTGTCACTGCAATCACTAATATAAAGCGTTTTAGATATTTAATAATCATAGGACAAAATCACCGCAATTAAGATGTTTATAATGAATCTATCATTATGGCTATTAATGTAACAAATTTTTATTGCTGCATGTTTATCATCTCAGCCAAAATTTCAAATGCTTTCTCTATAATTGCATCTTTGCCTACCGCTTCTTCCTCGGGCGACATATCTACTTTACAGCCTGGAGAAGGAGCCACACCAAATTCTGTAATATTTCCCATAGCATCCTCGATAGCACACGCCGAGAATCTGATAGTCCAACCATTAGGGAGTTCACTGGTAAACGGAAGCCCACCACCTCCACCAGTAACATCACCTACAATCTTCACGTTTGGTAAATACTGCATTATGGATACGAAATTATTTGTAGCACTAAATGACGAACGATTTGTAAGTACTACCACCGGCTTTTTATACCGGATTCTACCATTTGCCGATGGTTTAAAATAATATTTAAACGGCGCTGAAAAATCATTATGCCCCGGACCGGTTTTGTGCGAAATTGCTCCGGCAAGTATTTCATCATCAAGAAACCGAGCGACAAGCGTTTCTACATTCGGTAATAATCCACCTCCATTATTGCGCACATCTATAATCAATCCATCGGTAGATATCATTTCATAAAGCACATAGTCCAAGTTCCCTTCACCGATAGTATTAGAAAAACTCCCATAATACATATAACCGAAATTATTCGGAAGAACCATGTATTTTATACCACTTGCGGTTTTATAATTAAAATTCAAATAATTTTCTTCGATTATTCGCGCATTGTAATTTTGTGGATACTGATCCCAAAACCGATAGTACGACACATCCCAACTTGAAGCGAGATTTACATGCCCGTCTTTCAGTTCATTTACCATTTCTGAGCACAAGGAAAATAATTCCTGTGGAGTCATCCCATTAGTCACTTTCGCACGGTAGCGATTGCCCACTTCTACCCAATCAATATCACTCTTATACTCAAAGAAACAGTAGTTCTGATCAATAATTCTCCAAAGTGCTTCAAAATTTTCTTTGGGTGTATTGGCAAATTCCGGTTGCTCATGGCAGGCACCTATTACAACCAAACTAACCGTGAAACATAATCCTTTAAGTATGTTTATACATTTCATAAACTAATATAATGCTGAAAGTATTTTTGCTTTTCTATTTTGTTCCGACCGACCTGACACACTTATCCAATCTCCACCAACCCCTATACTAAACATATTGTTGTAAATCTGAGTGTTGATGTTATTTATCCAAGATGTTTGAATAAGACCGGAATAACCAACTCTTAAAACCGTGCCACCGATGCGGACATCTACCGATAGTGAATTTTGCATGTCGAATCTATTACCCCACCATCCGACATGCACCAGGCCTGATCTATTACCCACATACATTTCAAAATATGATTCTCCATATTGCGGGGCATAAAATAATCCGAAGGCAGAAATCGTGGCTTGGTATCTGAACGTGAGTGGTAACTTGCCTATGCACATATTATACACAGCCATCGCTGTAGGATTAAGACTCCAATGAAGTTTTACGGAGACCGGGTTGTTTGAATTCAACGGATTATATATCGCACCTCCATCAAATGAAGTAGAAGCACCTGCATAAATTTGCAAACGATTGACAGGACGCCAACGATGCATCATACCCCATGAGAAATTTACAAACGCACCTTGCATTTTATGGCTTTTTACATAGTTATCCACATCATCGTATGAAATGCCGGCAGATAATTGCGACACCCACGTCTCAGGACAAAATTTCATTGCCTGATATCTTTCATATTCAAACTGCAGAACTTTACCCTTGTATCTTATCGGTGTAAGATATGTGTCAAGTATTGAGGCCCCACCTGCTTTTATCGAAAAAACAGAATTAACAGGACGAAGAATAGCCTCATCGCTTTGTGCATAAACAATATCGGGGATTAGCACTGCAACCAAAAATATTAATGTTGCAGCCCACCGTCTGAAAGATATAATCTCTACGTATTTATTCATCCAAATTATCATCAGAGAAAATATTACCCTGCTGCCCATCGCTAAGGAATGTTTCATCAATGCTGTCTCCTTCAAATTCTACGACATCATTTTCCTCAGATTGTTCAGGTTCAGGTCTCGGCTCCAATTCAGTAACTTTCGCCACATTGTAATTTGCCACTCGCTTGCCTTTTGCTTTAAAGCTTTTAACACCGATAAATGTCTCCGCATCTATTTCGAGCGGTGAACGGAAAGCGTCGTTGCCACCAAACTCAATTTCATAGCGAGGATATGTGGCACTACTTATCATAATCAATTGCGATTTAGGATTTCCACCTATAAAGTTCTGTTTTTTAGCTGATAACTCAAATTGAAAACGCTTAATATAGTCATATTTTTGGTCGGCATCATAGAAAATTGCAGTCCACACCTTGTTGCTATCAAATTTACCAATCCACTTTATATTTTCATCATAATGATTAGATGCATCAAATGAGGTGGTGTAAAATTCACCTGATTGCAGAATTACAAGAACAGAATCCGTACCATTAAATTCACCGAGCAAATCGCCTCGTCCATCGTAATTAAGACGATTAACGTCCCAATCAAACCATACATTTCTTCCACCAAGTGTAGATGCTCCTCTTTCTTTTAGAGATATTTTCTGCACCTCGTTTTTAGTAACCATATTACCAAGCGAACTGCGTCCCTTTATAGCCAAAGATGCCAAATCGACGTCAAATTGAAGCGTTTTAAGTCTGAATTTTGGTTTTAGTTTCACTTGCAACACTTCCGCTTCACCATTAGGATTAGCCGAAAACCACCACACTTTAGTACCCGGAAGTCCTTGCGTGAAGTCATATTCCTTATCTCGCGTTATTCCCGTAACTGCGAAACGTTTCATATAAGTAATGCCGTCTTTACCATTTTGATAAACAACGTTATAAATAGTACGGTTATCATTACGTTTGAACACGGCAACATGAAGTACGTTTTTGCCTATATAGAGTTTTTCGCAAACTTTGACAACTTTATACTTGCCATTCTTATAAAATATAATTACATCATCGATATCGGAACAATTGCATAGGAATTCATCCTTTTTCAGCGCTGTACCGATAAAGCCTTCATCCCTATTGATATATAGTTTCTCATTTGCTTCCGCCACCTTTGAAGCTTCAATTGTGTCGAAACCACGAATTACCGTATTTCGCGGGTAAAGTGCGCCATACTTTTCTTTTAGATGTGTAAACCAATCTATTGTGAAATCTGTAATATGCTCAATATTATAGTTACATTTCTCTATTCGCTCATTGAGTGATGCAATGTAATTATCAGCCTTATCACTGTTGAAACGGATTATTCGTTTCATTTTGATTTCCATTAGCCGAAGAATATCATCTTTAGTAATATCACGAATAAAAGAGTCCTTAAACGGCGTAAGGCGAGAATCGATATGAACTACAGCATCATCAATAGTTTTACTTTGTTCATATTCTTTATCTTTGTATATGCGTTCTTCGATAAAAATACGTTCAAGAGAAGCAAAGAAAAGTGATTCGAGCGCCTCCGCCCGCAGTATTTCCTGTTCTCTTTGCAGAAGTTTTTTTGTAGATTCGACACTGTATCTCAGCACATCGCTCACTTTTAGGAAATGTGGCTTCTGGTCCTTAATTACACAGCAGTTAGGAGATATACTTACCTCACAATCAGAAAATGCATATAACGCATCAATCGTACGATCAGAAGATGTGCCGGGGATAAGATGGACTTTAATGCGAGCTCTGTCGCTCGTGTTATCCTCGACTTTACGAATTTTTATTTTACCCTTTTCTCCTGCCTTGAGGATAGATTCAATCAGCGTGCCGGTAGTCTTGCCATAAGGGAGGTCCGTTACCAACAGTGTTTTATTATCAATTTTCTCAATTTTTGCACGCACTTTTAACACGCCACCTCGTTCACCATCGTTGTACCGACTTACGTCAACATATCCACCGGTTTGGAAATCCGGATATAATGTGAATTCCTCGTCTCTGAGATGACAAATCGCAGCATCAATCAGTTCGTTGAAATTATGAGGCAAAATTTTTGACGAGAGCCCTACTGCGATACCTTCCACACCCTGAGCCAATAACAGAGGGAATTTTACAGGGAGTGTAACAGGTTCTCGGTTACGCCCATCATAGGAGGGAGTCCATTCTGTAGTTTTTTCATTGTAAAGTATCTCCAACGCAAGCTCAGACAGTCGAGCTTCAATATAACGAGGAGCTGCAGCACCGTCACCGGTGAGTATATTACCCCAGTTACCTTGTGTCTCGATGAGTATATTTTTCTGACCAAGCTGCACAAGAGCGTCACCGATAGATGCATCGCCATGAGGATGGTATTTCATTGTATTACCAACAATATTAGCGACCTTAATAAAAGTACCATCGTCTTCTTCCTTCATTGAATGCAGAATACGACGTTGTACCGGCTTCAGTCCGTCCTCAATATGCGGCACAGCTCTCTCTAAAATCACGTAAGAAGCGTAATCCAAAAACCAACTGCGATACATGCCCGAAAGCTGGCTTTTTTTATCAAGCGGAGAGTATGAGCCCGAAGAATGAGCAGTTGTATTTTCAACAGCCGATTGTTCGGCATTATCATCGTAATCTATTATTTCGTTAAAATCGTCACTCATAAAAAAAGAGTTAAAAAAATGAAGAAAGCGCTACAAATATATACGTCCAATTGGATGAATAATTTTTTTTAGCTTATAAATAGCTAATGATAGCACAAAAATACTAATTTTATCGAAAAAAATCGTTTACTTTGCAAGATATTACAACGAAAAAAAGAATAGAACCCGAATAAAATAACAGAAATGGCACAACAAGAGGATCAATTTAAGAAAATAGTATCCCATGCTAAGGAATATGGATTTGTGTTTCCATCGAGTGATATATACGATGGTTTATCAGCAGTGTATGATTATGGACAAAATGGCGTAGAGCTTAAAAATAACATTAAGCGCTATTGGTGGGAAAGTATGACATTGATGCATGACAATATAGTGGGCATCGATTCTGCTATTTTCATGCACCCTACAATATGGAAAGCATCAGGACATGTGGATGCTTTTAATGATCCGTTAATAGATAATCGCGATTCCAAGAAACGCTATCGTGCAGATGTATTGATAGAAGATGAACTCGCCAAGATTGAAGACAAGATAGAAAAAGAAGTGACAAAAGCTGCCAAACGCTTCGGTGACAGCTTTAACGAAACATTATATAGAGAGACCAATCCTCGTGTGCTTGAGTACAAAAGCAAATATAATGCGCTTCATGAGCGTTTTGCGCAGGCTATGAGTGATAACAATTTAGAGGAATTGCGCCAAATAATAATTGACTGTGAGATAGTATGTCCTATTTCAGGGACAAGAAACTGGACCGAAGTGCGTCAATTTAATCTCATGTTTAAAACAGAGATGGGAAGTACGGCCGACGGAGCCATGTCGGTATATCTTCGCCCGGAAACTGCACAAGGAATTTTTGTAAATTTCTTAAATGTACAGAAAACAGGCAGAATGCGTATTCCATTTGGTATCGCACAAATTGGGAAAGCATTCCGCAATGAAATTGTAGCTCGCCAATTTATATTCCGTATGCGAGAATTCGAACAAATGGAAATGCAATTTTTTGTACGCCCCGGAGAAGAACTTGAATGGTTTAAAAAATGGAAAGAGACTCGCATGAAATGGCATAAAGCTCTTGGAATGGGCGACCAAAAATATCGTTACCATGATCATGAAAAATTAGCACACTATGCTAATGCCGCTACAGATATCGAATTTGAAATGCCATTTGGATTTAAAGAAGTTGAAGGCATTCATTCTCGTACTAATTTCGATTTATCACAACATGAGAAATTCTGTGGAAAGAAAATCCAATATTTCGACCCGGAATTGGGAGAATCATACACACCGTATGTGATAGAGACCTCAATAGGTGTTGACAGAATGTTCCTCACCGTGCTTGCATCGTCGTACGAAGAGCAAAAGCTCGAAAATGGGGAAGTTCGCACAGTATTGCACCTGCCGGCACAACTTGCGCCAGTAAAAGTAGCGGTAATGCCACTGGTGAAGAAAGACGGACTTCCGGAAAAGGCACAAGAGATAGTAAACACTCTCAAATTTAATTTTGCCACACAATATGATGAAAAAGATTCAATAGGCAAACGCTATCGTCGCCAAGATGCAATAGGAACTCCATTCTGTATTACGGTGGACCATCAAACCCTTGATGACAACACAGTGACACTTCGTCATAGAGATTCCATGCAACAGGAACGTGTGAATATCTCGGATATAGAATCAATTATAGACAAGGAAGTGAGTCTTAGCAAACTGCTAAAGACATTAGTGTAAACCAATAAAATGAGGTAATATATAATCGATGAAGAAATTATTATCATTCGCAGTAGTCACATTGATGTTGATTCCGTCGTTGGTATCATGCTTTGAAGACGACACCAAATTATGGAATCAATACGAGGAGTTATATGTAAATAACACAAATTGGTTGATAGAGCAAATAGAAAAGAAAGATTCCAATGGTGAACTATATTATAATTTGCTCACAGCAAATTGGGATAGCCTTGCATTTGTATATATTCATTATTTCAACGATACAATGCTAACAAAAGATAATCCACAACCATACTATACATCTACTGTAGAAGTTAAGTATAGGGGGCAATTGTATAATGGCACGGTGTTTGATTCAACAGCTGTTGACAGCACGTATAAAACCAAACTTTCGTCAGTGATAACCGGCTGGAATGTGGCGCTATCCAATATGCATGTAGGAGATTCCGTGCAAGTTATCATTCCGTACCACGTGGCATACGGAGAAAGTGGCTCAGCAACGATACCGCCTTACTCCAATCTGTTATTTGATATTAAGTTAGTATCAATACCTGCACTTGTTGTTCCTAACAGTTAAACAGAACCCCTCTACATAAAAAGTAAAAAGCGAACCGTACAGATTCGCTTTTTATTTTTTATTATTTATTTGATGTTACAAAATCAGCATGGCATCGCCGTAAGCACCAAAACGATATCCCTCGGCAACTGCCAATTTATATGCGTTCATGATAGTATCATAGCCACCGAAAGCACATTCAAGCATAAGCATCACCGAATATGGCATGTGGAAAGTAGTCACCAAGCTATCCGCAACCGTAAAATCGTAGTTCGGGAAAATGAATTTGTGAGTCCACCCGGTATATTCTTTAATACGCCCATCCATAACGACTGCAGTTTCAAGACCTCGCATTACAGAACACCCGACAGCACACACGCGATGACTATTATCTTTCGCTTTGTCAATGGCTTCAACAAGTTCTGTACTAACATTAAGCGGCTCTGAATCCATACGATGTTTTGTAAGATCTTCCACATCAATATCTCTAAAATTACCAATTCCGGAATGCAAAGTCAGGAAAGCGGGAACTATACCTTTTATCTCTATTCGCTTCATCAATTCTCGGCTAAAATGAAGTCCGGCAGCCGGAGCCATTACCGCACCCTCGTTTTTAGCAAAAATACATTGATATCGCTCGGCATCTTCTGGTGTGGGTTCTCTTTTAATATAATCGGGAAGCGGGGTTTTTGAAAGATTGAATAACGCTTCCTTAAATTCATCATGAGTGCCGTCATAGAGGAATCGCAACGTTCTACCTCGAGAAGTAGTGTTGTCGATAACCTCTGCAACCATTGTATCTTCTACACCAAAATATAATTTATTTCCGATGCGAATTTTTCTCGCAGGTTCGACCAAAACATCCCATAATTTTTGGTCTTCGAAAAGCTCACGCAGGAGGAATACCTCAATTTTAGCACCCGTCTTTTCTTTATTGCCATTTAATTTTGCAGGAAACACCTTAGTGTCGTTGAATACAAACACATCGTCTTCATCAAAATAGTTGATAATCTCCTTGAAGATTTTATGCTCTATTTCACCAGTTTTTTTATGAAGCACCATCAAGCGAGATTCATCACGGTGCATCGCGGGCTCTTGTGCGATAAGCTCTTCGGGAAGTTTAAAATTAAATTCAGAAAGTTTCATATATTGTAAGTGTTAAAATTCAATATTTAAGTCAGTCTCCGGACTTTCAAATTCTTCAAGAGTAACCATCGGTTCATTTTGTAAAAAATTAATGATGTCGTCTATTTTCCTGCAATTGGACTCATGTATATTGCCCACTCTTGTACGACGCAAAGCAATAAGATGAGCTCCACTGCCGAGCGCAACTCCAATATCGCGAGCAAGAGCACGGATATAGGTACCTTTGCTACATACCACTCTAAATTTCAGTCGATAATTGACAGCGTCAAAATCAATAATTTCAAGTTCTTTGATTATTAAAGTTTTTGCTTTCAATTCCACATGTCTCCCCTTTCGAGCGATTTTGTACGCACGCTTACCATCTACTTTACAAGCAGAAAATGCCGGAGGAACTTGTTGTATCTCTCCAATAAATTGGGGGACAATAGAATTGATTAGCTCTAAGTTGATATGTTGTGTAGGGAAATGGGCATCTACCTCAGTTTCTAAATCGAAAGAAGGTGTAGTAGAACCTAATTGCAGAGTGGTGACATATTCCTTTTCGCCCGCTTGAATAGTGTCAATATTTTTAGTAGCTCTACCAGAACACACAATAAGGACACCGGTGGCAAGCGGATCAAGAGTCCCGGCGTGTCCCACTTTAAGCTTTTTTTTGTGTGTGCGCTTCGTGAGCACTGTGCGAATACGCTTTACGGCATCAAATGATGTCCAACCAAGAGGTTTGTCGATATAGAAAATCTCACCCGAAATAGGATTCAGCATATCCATTCAATTAAACAGAAAGAGAATACAACAATGCCGCTGCACCAACAATTGCACAATAAATAGCGAAATATACCAATTTCCCCTGTTTGACAATATTAATCATCCATTTACAAGCCAAACAACCTGTAATGAAAGCTGCAAAAAAGCCTATACATAAAGCCAACAGCGAAATTTCGGCATTAGCCTCAGCCGAATGTTTTATAATTTTCATTCCATCGAGCAAGGCTTCACCCAAAATAGGCGGGATAACCATAATAAACGAAAATTTAGCAAGTTTTTCTTTATGGTCGCCCAGCATAAGACCTGTGGCAATAGTGGAGCCGGAACGAGACAACCCGGGAAGGACTGCTAAAGCTTGACTTATACCAATAATCACGGCATCGCGATATGAAATTTCATGACGCAATTTCGGCTTATAATAATATGAGAATGAAAGCAAAGCCGCAGTAACTAATAACATACATCCCACAATTGTAAGTCCCGAACCAAAGATTTCCTCCACGTAATCCTTAAGAAACAAACCGACTATTCCAATAGGAATCATTGAAATGATGATTTTAATAGTATATATTGTTTCGGGATTCATTTTCAGTTTAAATAAACCTCTGAAAATCCAGTCTATTTCTTTCCATAAAATAACAAGAGTACTCAACACCGTAGCCACGTGCACCACCACAGTAAAAGTGAGATTCTGCTCACCATCAATCCCAAAAAGAGCAGAAGCTATCGCCAAATGTCCGCTGCTACTCACCGGCAAATATTCAGTGAGACCTTGTATTATACCCAATATAAGAGCTTCTAACCAAGACATAATTCACAAAATCTAAATTAATATTTTTAAAATTACCGAGTGTCCCACTCGGTGTGTAAAAAAATCTAATCTTTTTTTCCTTTCCACAACAATGCCACCGGCATAAGCAAAAATCCGAGGAAACAAATAGCCGGCCCAACAACGATACGACGAGTAGAAAAAATTTCCGGATTAAATACTGCTGAACTTGGCTCCCCCGATATAAGAATAAATCCAAGTACAATCATTGCACAACACACACCCATAAGTAAAAAATTTATTTTTCTGAGTGGAAACTTATTAGACTGTATCTGTGTTTTTTCCTTTTTTTTGTAATTTTTATTATTAGCCATCGTATTTAGAGATTTTATTAACGCTTAAAAAGGGCATCATAATCGAGCCTTATATATTTTGATGTCGATATAGCAGCAGCGGCAGCACATATAATTATTCCTAATAACAACACAATTACAAGTGTCGCAAATATCTCCACCGAAGAAATCAGCAACTCACTATCTGCGTATTGAAGCATATAGTAAATACCCAAACCAAGAATTATATCGGCAAGTACGGCTGCTATAATACCATTAATCACACTTGAAACGACAAAAGGCCGACGAATAAATCCTGCAGTAGCTCCAACGAGTTTCATTGTGTGTATAAGGAATCGTTTAGAATATACCGAAAGTTGAATTGTATTGTTTATAAGTGCAAAAGAAATAAATATCAACGCACACGCTATAATCATCAATACTAATGAAATCTTTTTTATATTGGAATTGATATTATCAATCATTTCTTTATGCATCTCAACTGTGAGCACACCTGACATTGGCTCAATCACAGATGTAACAGCAAACATAGAATCCGGATTGGCATATTCCGGACGTAATTTGATATCAAATTCACCATATAGAGGATTTGCGCCAAGCAGTTCTAACAAATCCTCACCGGTATCAGCCTGCCATGCAGCAAGAGCATCATCCGCCGATATATATTTAGCACTCGCTACAAAATTTGCATCATTGAAATATCTTTTCAATTTGAGAATCTGCTCATCTGAAGAATTGGGTTCAACCACCACCGTAAAACCCATATTGCTCTTTATCGAATACGAAAGATTCCGCCCTGCTATCATAAATACAGCCACGACCCCTAAAATAACAAGCAACAGGGCGACACTAATTATTGATGTGAAATTAGCGTTGAAAAATGAAACTTCAGATTTTTTTTCTTGCGAATTCATATACGAAACACCAAAAGAGCATACCACACATTTCAGTATGCAAAGATACAACCTCAAAATCCGTTTGTCAAGAGTTTAGCATCATTTTGTTGAAATTTACTGAAAAATACAGGTTAAAATTTGTAATTGCGCCTGTAAAACATTAATTTTGGACAAAATAAGGAAAATAATATGAAACGACTTATAACATATACAATTTTATATTTCCTCGCGACTGCGGTATCGATACTTGCAGAAAACCCCAAAAGAGAATTTCGCGGAGCATGGATGCATGTGATAGGACAATCGCAGTATGCCAATATGACCACTGAACAAACGCAACAATATCTTTGTTCGCAATTGGACAAATTACGCAATGCCGGTGTAAATGCTATCATATTTCAGGTGCGACCGCAAGCCGATGCGTTATATAAATCAAATTTAGAGCCATGGAGCCGCTATCTCACCGGCACGGCAGGGAAAGCCCCCAATCCAATGTGGGACCCACTCAACTTTATGATAGATGAATGCCACAAAAGAGGCATGGAATTGCATGCATGGCTTAATCCCTATCGGGTAACCTCAAGCGCCAAGCAAGTTCCTGCTGAAGGACATATCTATCATAAGTATCCTAAAAGATTTATCAGATATGATGGTAAATTATATTTTGATCCCGGGCAGCCCGAGAATCGAGAATTTATTAATAAAGTAGTAGCCGATATTGTAACTCGCTACAATGTGGATGCCATACACATGGATGACTATTTTTATCCTTACCCTGTGAATAAAAAACCATTCCCCGATAACGCCTCGTATGCGAAATATGGTAAAGGGATGAAGTTGGAAGACTGGCGAAGAGAAAATGTAAATCAGCTTATCAAAGAGTTGAATGCAACAATCAAAAGCATAAAACCCTGGGTAAGATTTGGGATAAGCCCATTTGGTGTGTGGCGCAACAAATCGAGCGACCCTCGAGGCAGCGATACAAATGCACTCGAGAATTATGATGCTTTATATGCCGATGTATTATTATGGACAGAGCAAGGATGGGTTGACTATATGCTACCCCAATTATATTGGGAATTAGACCATCCAAAGGCATCAAGTGAAGTATTAGCCTATTGGTGGGACAAAAATACGAATGGCCGACACATGTACTACGGACAGGCGGTTGAGTGGACAATGAATGCTTCGGATATTGCGCCAAGCAATAATCCCACACAACTTGACCACAAAATCGCTCTAACACGACAACTTGAAAATGTGCAAGGAAATTGTTGGTGGCCGGGATATTCCGTAACAAAAAATTACAAAGGAGTTGCCGATTCCTTAGCCAATAACCGTCAATCTACCGTGGCCTTAGTACCCGCATATAGTTGGATAGATAGTATTGCACCTGAAGGCGTAACACACCTCAAATTGGATGAACAAAAACTCACATGGCGCAAAGTCCTGACCTCAGATTTAATGCAAGTGCAACGTGCTTTTGTAGTATATGCCTTTCCCAAAGGGGCTAAAGTGGATTTAGAAAATTCTACAGCAATACTTGGTGTAACATATACCAATTCATATACTCTTCCTTCACACATGAAAGGAGAATACACCATAGCGGTAACTGCCTTAGATGCCGCTAACAATGAGAGCAACACTGCCGCTACCCTTGAAATAAAACTCTAATATTTTAATCGAGAGGTATCCGAATATCCCATGCCAACGTTGATATGACATTGAATGGTTCACTCCATTTCGGTATTTCCCACGCTGTAATAGCGTTATTAGCCGACACAGTACCTCCGAAAATAAATTCTGCGGTAGATGTGGCAAAAGTCTTGTCATTTTCTACAATTGTATCCCAAGATGACGATATAGCATAACCGACAGTAACATCGCTATAAAAATCGTTATATATTCCCACTTTACTAACATTCACAGCGTTAAGAGATGTTTCAGCGACAATTCTATCCGATAAGTTCACATTCTCAACATCGCTTTGAAAGCGTAATGACACATCCCTAATAGGATTCCATCCACTGCGATATGCCAAACCTATTTTATAATCAGAATCGAATGTTGCGTTTGTGGAGAACGCTATCGGTGCATCCGACTTGAAATCAATATAAATCCTAACTTCTTGATTAACACTTATCGCGACAGGAATTGGTCCTGCCCAATATATTAGTGTATAGCTGGTGGGTGTGGTAAATCTATTATTGAAAGTTGTTGATGTTGGGGTTTGACAACTGAAAGAATTTGTAGCGACTATAGATGAAGCGCCCATTGAAAAGCACTCAAATCTCCTCAAAAGAGTATTCTGCACAGTTAATTCTACTTCTAATCCAATATTAGAAACCACCGAATTGCGATTGAAATCGAATATTACTCCATCAGAAACAATAGTAGTATCCAATCCGGACACAGCATCATATGTGAGAATATTCCAATCAGGATTTTCAGAGATTAATTCATCTGCAGAGGTTGCAACAGATTTTCCGTCATTATAATGAGTAATCACCACAGCCGGATGACAAATATTATCATTGGTATATCTAATGTATGGGGCTTCGTTCGGGTTACTGCTAAATATTTTTAAAGAAGAGGTAAACATAACGTCGGCATCCTGAAAAACCGACCCGAAATCTGCATCTTTTGTCGTTAGCCGCAGGACCGTACCAGTATTCTTTTTATCAATAATGCGACGTATAAATGGGATTTCATCCATAGCACGCCACACTACAATCACATCACCTCTCGACAAATCGACATTACGAGAAATCAGATACTCTAAGTTAGCCTCTATAAAAGTAGTATCGCCTGATGCAATGACCACATCATCCGGATTTCGGAAAGTGTCGAAACTAAACACATACGTTCCTTCTTGCAACGTAGGGAGAGAAAACGCAGGGGGCATGCGAACAGGCTCTTCATTCTCACACGCGGCAAGCATCAATATCACAACCACATAGCATATCAGCATTTTAAACTTAACAACATTCATATCGGTGCAGTTATTAATTATATTTTCCCTTCATTGAGATATGAATAGAACCCATTTCCGTAAATGATAATATGGTCGATAACCGGAATGTTAATCGTAGAAGCAGCATTAACGATGCTTTTAGTAAGATTATCATCGGAAGTACTCGGGTGTGATGTTCCCGAGGGATGATTATGATACAGAATCATTGACGTGGCACCTTTAACAATCGCATTTTTAAGGATTAATCTTAAATCAACGGTAGTTGATGTTATACCTCCTTTCGCAATGCAATCTTTGCTTATAACACGTTTAGCATTATTTAGATAAACCACCCAAAATTCTTCATGCGGTATTGACGTGAGTTGAAAACGCATAACATTGTACGCGTCCTCCGGTGAGCGTATAAGTTCAGGTTCATAACATTCTTCAGAAAACAGTTTAGCCAAACGAAAAGCAGCTTTAATAGTAATAGCCTTTGCATCACCAACACCTTTAAATTGCGACTTCAGTTCATCAACATTTGCCATCGCCATACGCCGCAAACTCCCGTCATAGTTTTGAAGCATACGCTGCGACAAATCGACAACAGATTCACCAGGAGTGCCGCTTCCAATAAGAATAGCGAGCAATTCGCTTGGTGTGAGAGCTTCCACACCTATAGCCAGCGCCTTTTCTCGAGGTCTATCTTCTGCTACAAGCTGCTTTATTGCCCTTGTGTAATTATTGTCACCGGTTTTATCCATATTTACTTTCCTCTCCTGATTAAAATTTCTTCCTCAATATTGCGTTGCTTTCGAAAAATAATTTTTTCAACAAAGGCCTTAATGAAACCTGCGCCGTAACCACACAATTGCACAATTGAAGTCACTACAGACAACGCTCCGAGTTTAAGACTACGCAACGAGATGGTCCCTGACACAAACAAAGCAACGAGATATACCAATAATGGAATAATGCACCACCAACGCCACAATACCGATAAAAGTATCAGAATTATTGACCCAAATAGAAATACAGCCGGTGCAAAGTGTACAATCTTTAAAGATTCAGGATACAGAAGGTACAGCGTTATTCTCGACATACCAAACACATATACTTGTCGCCAAAATTTGGGCAGACTCACACGTCGTTTATGATACACCGGTGCATCCGGAATCAGTCCGATAGAGAATCCCGCATTTTTTATGCGCGTACTCATGTCGATATCTTCGGAAAACATTTCCCTGAAACCGCCAACCTTATTCCATACTTGCCGTGAAAAACCCATGTTGAAAGTTCGCGGTGTAAATTTTTCCATGCTCACTTTCCCACCTCGAATACCTCCGGTGGTAATAAATGATGTCATAGAACAACTTATTGCCTTTTGCAAATCAGAGAAAGATTCATGCGCAGCATCCGGGCCACCAAAGCAATCGATAGGGTTATTGTCGAGTGCGGTTTTAACCCTATTAAAATAATCCTTAGGAATTACACAATCGGAATCGAAGAATAAAAAATATGAGCCTTGAGCTTGTTCCAACCCATAATTACGGGCTATGCTCCTTCCTTCGTTCGCCTTAAAATAATATTTTGCATCTATCCCCTTATCAATAAATTGTTGAACTATATCCGCACAAGGAATGGAAGATCCATCCTCAACCACAATTATCTCAAACAACGAGGTATCACACGCCATGAGACTTTGCAAAAGGTCGAAAATTTCATCACGTCGGTTATATACCGGTACTATAACTGAAAAGAAAGGAGACATATATACAAAATTGCAGAGGTGCTACAAAAATATCGTAGCATCCTCTGCAAAAAATATATTATTTATTGTTATTACACTTGTTGTTACACGTTTTTGCTTTGCCGCAGCATGAATATTTCGCTGCCACAATTTTTTGCGCAAGTTCAGGTGCATCTGTCGTGATAAGATCTGCTTCATAATCAATTACTTTCTGAATTTCCTCTTCCTTATTTACAGTCCACACATTGATTTCCATAGCGCGTTCCTTAAGTTCCGGCACATAACCCGGATTCTTTTCGTAAACCCAATAGTTCAGGTCGGCTCCGGAACAACCAAGTTCCTTGATTTGTTTTGGGGTCAACGTACCGCCTAAGAACTGATTAGGACGTGCGGTGTTTGCGCCGATTGTCCTACAGGCATTCTGTGAGAATGAAATAAACGTGGTTCTATTTAATAGATTGTATTTCTTGAGTAAATCAAGACATTTCATAATGCATGAATCCTCGCGTTCCGGAGTGGCATGCCATTTCACCTCAAGCACAAGGTCGATATCTAAGTGTTGAGCGACTTTTAAAAATTGGTCGAGAGTGGGAACGTTTTCTCCATTTTTAAGTTTTTGAGCACAAATCACACTTGAAGGATTGCTCTGTATATCTATGCCATTGATATCAGCATCGTGGTTAAGCACAACTACACCATCTTTACACATCCAAACATCAAATTCAGAGCCATCAGCCCCAATAGAATCTGCCTTGATTAACGAACGAATAGAATTCTGCGCAGAACCGGGGGCATTCCAATAGCCACGATGAGCTACCACCTTTGTGGGTTTCGGCAAATTGCGGTATTTGAGATTTTTAGGAGAATATTTCTTTGCTATAAGCTTTTGAGCCATTTCAGGATAATTAGTAGTGAGATAATCAAAACCCTTATCAATGGCCTGACGCATTCCCAATTCGCTATCAACAGTCCAAATATTTGTTATAAGACCTAAATCACGGCACTTTTGATAGTAATCCGGAAATTTATCCCACGCCGGGTAACTATAATCGCAACCGGCACAACCGGCAGATTTAGCTTCTTCAGGAGTCCATTGCTCGCCCCAAAGGAATGAGACCGGGCGGTCGGTAATTTTAGCAAGTTCCTCGCAAACGACTTTTGAAAATGAAATATATTGTGTGCGCGGTGAAAGTCCCATTTTATCAATCATTTCAACACACGCACGTGCCACTTCGCGCTCACGCTCCGGAGTTTGATGTCCTTTGATTTCAAAAACGAGATCTACTTTAAGTTTTTGTGCTACTTTAAGGAAGTTTTTAAGAGTTGGAAAATTCTC
>JAFLTZ010000100.1 GCA_022509045.1 Muribaculaceae bacterium
AGCGTCGGATTCATAACCCGGAGGTCTCGAGTTCAATTCTCGATCCCGCTACAAAGGAATACATGCGCAGCTTTCGATATTCGTGAGTTGCGCTTTCTTCTTAAATCTACGATTATGATTGAAAACGATATATACATATTAGGCATTGAGTCATCATGCGACGACACATCGGCTGCCATAGTTGATGGCAACGGAAAGTTGCTGTCGAATGTTATTGCGAGCCAGAAAGTTCATGAGCTTTATGGGGGTGTAGTCCCTGAACTTGCCTCTCGGGCACATCAACAAAATATTGTTCCCGTTGTGAGTGAGGCTATACGCCAGGCTTCCATATCAAAGGAGCAAATCTCTGCAATAGCTTATACTCGTGGTCCGGGTCTGTTAGGGTCTCTATTGGTAGGTACGTCATTTGCGAAAGGGCTTGCTATTGCAATGAATATACCGATGGTGGATGTCAATCATCTTCATGGTCATGTATTGTCGCATTTCATTATCGATGATGATAATGTAGAGGTGCCTGAATTCCCTTTCCTTTGTTTGCTTATTTCCGGTGGAAATTCTCAAATTATTAAAGTGGAGTCGCCGGATAATATGATTATACTGGGCAAGACTATTGACGATGCTGCCGGAGAGGCCTTCGATAAATGTGCCAAGGTTATGGGGCTTCCATATCCGGGCGGACCTCATATCGACAGACTTGCAGCTGTTGGTAATCCAAACAGATTTAAATTTTCAAAACCGCATATTCCGGGATTAGATTATAGCTTTAGTGGTTTAAAAACATCATTTTTATACACTTTAAGGGATAATTTAAAAGAAGATGATGCTTTTGTGGTGAATAATATGGCTGACTTGGCTGCATCCTTGCAGCATTCTATTATAACTATCCTTATGGATAAGCTCCATAAGACAGTTATAGACACCGGAATAAAAACCGTTGCAATTGCTGGTGGAGTATCGGCTAATTCCGGTGTTCGCGGTGCCGTTGCTGAATATTGTAAAAAGAATAATCTGAAAGCGTTTATCCCAAAACGTTCTTTTACAACCGACAATGCTGCCATGATTGCCATTGCCGGACTTTTCAAATATAGAAATAATGATTTCTGTTCCCTTGAGAAAGCTCCGTTTGCTCGGGTAGAAATATAAAATTGCTCTCTGTTATGATTACTGTCTCTATTGTGGTTATTGGCGATGAAATTCTTATTGGTCAAGTTGTTGATACCAACTCCGGATGGCTTGCAAAGCAGATTAATTCACTTGGATGGAAAGTGAGGTGTGTGCGCACTGTTGCCGACGATTCAGTTCAGATTAAAAATGCTGTTGAAGCGGCATTGGATGAATCTGATTTGGTGCTTACTACCGGTGGTCTTGGACCTACAAAAGACGATATTACAAAAACCACATTGATGCAGATATTTGGTGGTACACTTGTTCGCGATTCGGAAACAGAAAAAAATGTGCTCCGAGTGGTAGAGAAACTGGGTTTTAAGATTAATGATCTTACGGCAGCGCAGGCCGATGTGCCATCTTCATGTACCGTTATTCAGAATACAGTAGGAACGGCTCCGATTATGATGTTTAATAAAAATGGAAAAATCCTTATAGCATTGCCTGGTGTGCCGTTTGAAACCGAGACTATGATGCAGAATGTTGTTATTCCGATGCTTGCAAAACATTTTTCTAATGATGAATACTTGGAGCACCGCACATTTATAGTTGTTAATAACACGGAATCTGGTCTTGCTACGAGACTAACGGATTTCGAGAATTCTCTACCACAATATGTTAAATTGGCATATTTGCCTACTCCCGGAGTTATACGATTAAGACTTACAGGTATATACTCTGACGAAGTTAAGTTAAAATCAACTCTTGACGAATTGTCTGAATTGTTGACACGCATACTTGGCAAAAACATTATATGTTACGAGGATAAGTCTATTGAACAGATTTTGGGTGATTTGCTTAATAAACATGGGTATTCACTTGCCACTGCCGAAAGCTGTACAGGAGGAAATATTGCCCATCGCATTACCACAGTTGCCGGTTGTAGCGATTACTTTAATGGTGGAGTAGTGGCGTATTCTAATCAAATCAAATCGGATCTTTTGGGCGTGCCGTCAATGGTAATTTATCATAATGGTGCCGTTTCACAACCTGTTGTTGAAGCAATGGCTATTGGTGCGTGCAATGTATTGAACACTCAATGTGCTATTGCCACATCCGGTGTTGCCGGCCCATCAGGAGGTTCTTCTGAAAAACCGGTAGGCACTGTGTGGATTGCCGTGAAAACACCTCTCGGTATAAAGTCACAATGTTTTAGATTCCCGGGCAATCGCAATCGAGTTATTGAACGAGCCACCACTGTTGCCATAATTTCCCTAATAGAAGAACTCATGTAGGCAAAATTCGCAGTATTTTTATTTAAATCTGAATAATTATATTTAACACTAAAATATTTTTGGCAAATATTTGTTTTTGTCGCAATTAATTAATAACTTTGCACACTGTTTTGAGGAGAACAATTAGGAAAATAATAAAAACTTAGATAGATATGTCAAAAATTTGTCAAATTACAGGCAAAACTGCGATGATTGGTAACAATGTATCGCACTCAAAGAGAAGGACTAAACGTAAATTTGACGTAAATCTGTTCACTAAAAAATTCTTTTGGGTAGAGCAACAGGTTTGGATTCGTCTTACTATCTCAGCAGCAGGTTTGCGCCTTATCAATAAACTCGGGCTTGATGCTGCTATGAAGCAGGCTGCAAGCAAAGGGTATTTAACATCCATTAAAACAGTAGAAGAGTAATACTATTATGGCAAAAAAAGCTAAAGGTAATAGAGTACAAGTAATTCTTGAATGTACCGAACACAAAGCAAGTGGTATGCCCGGTACTTCTCGTTACATTACCACTAAAAACAGAAAGAATACCACCGAGAGATTGGAACTTAAAAAGTATAACCCCATCCTGAAACGTGTTACCGTTCACAAGGAAATTAAATAACATTCTGAACTATGGCAAAGAAAGTAGTAGCAACCCTCCAAAAAGGTGAAGGTCGTACTTATAGCAAAGTTATCAAGATGGTGAAATCGCCTAAAACAGGCGCATACACTTTTAAAGAAGAAATGATGCCAAACGAAGCAGTGAAGGATGCTTTGAAATAATCTTCACTCTTTTATATCGGATATTTAGCACACTCATGCCATATAAGCTGTGAGTGTGCTATTTGTTGCTTTATATTCCTTTGATAATTTATTTGTTCTTGTTGAGTATATGAAAAAATCCTTTTTTTCAATCTCTGTTTTGCTGGCATTGTGTGGAGCGCTGTCAGCATATTCTAACACTCCGGTTTATCTTGATACTAATGCACCCGTTGAGGCGCGTGTTGAGGATGCCATTTCGCGCATGACACTTCAGGAGAAAATCAATATGGTGCATGCTCAGTCAAAATTCTCATCACCGGGTGTCCCTCGATTGGGAATTCCTGAGGTGTGGTGTACCGACGGACCTCATGGCGTGCGTCCTGATGTTCTTTGGGACCAGTGGGATCAGGCCGGTCAAACGAATGATTCAATAGTCGCTTTCCCGGCATTAACGTGTCTTGCTGCTACTTGGAATCCGGAAATGTCCTATCTCTACGGCAAGTCAATTGGCGAGGAGGCTCGTTTCCGTAAAAAAACGGTGCTCCTCGGTCCGGGTGTCAATATAAATCGTACTCCGTTGAACGGTCGAAATTTTGAGTATATGGGAGAGGACCCATATTTGGCATCGAAAATGGTGGTTCCATATATAAAAGGTGTTCAGCAGAATGGTGTGGCAACATGTGTTAAACATTTTTGTGTAAACAACCATGAATGGAATCGTTATACTACGAATTCAATTGTTGATGACCGTGCGCTCTACGAAATATATCTTCCGGCATTCAAAGCTGCTGTTGTCGAGGGAGGTACATGGTCCATTATGCCCGGTTATAATCTGTATAACGGCCATCATCTCACAGATAATAAACGCATTCTTATGGATATACTCAAGGGTGAATGGGGGTTTGATGGTGTAGCTATAAGTGATTGGGGCGCAGTGTATGACACTGATGGAGCTGTGAAAAATGGCCTTGACCTCGAATATGGCACATGGACTAATGGATTGAATGACCAAACTCGCTCAAATGCCTATGATTATTATTTCCTGGCTAAACCATATTTAGAGAAAATCCAAAATGGGGAACTCGGTACGGAGGAGCTTGATGATAAGGTGCGTCGTATTTTGCGATTGATTATGCGCACAGAAATGTCGGCTAACCGTCCTTTTGGTTCTATCTGTAGCGATGAACATTATGCCGCTGCACGTCGTATAGCCGGTGAGGGTATCGTATTGCTTCAAAATAGAAATAATATACTGCCGTTGCCTACTGACAAGGGTGGTAAAATTCTTGTGGTAGGAGAGAATGCTATCAAAATGATGACTATTGGTGGTGGTAGTTCATCGTTAAAAGCGCAACGTGAAGTACTTCCTCTTGAGGGTATTGTGGCAGCACTTGAAGGGAGTGATGTCATTGTTGAATATCAGCGTGGTTATGTGGGAGATCCTACCGGAGAGTATAATAAGGTTGTGGCTCGCAATGATCTTTCGGAGAGCCGAACAGCTGAACAACTCATTGAAGATGCTGTGGATGCTGCGCGTGAAGCCGATTATGTGATTTTCTTTGGAGGTCTTAACAAGAGTGATTTTCAAGATTGTGAGGGTGTTGATAGAAAACAATTGGCATTGCCGTATGAACAGGATAAAGTGGTGGAGGCTATTGCAGCAGTTAATCAGAATATAGTTTTCGTCAATATATCGGGTAATGCGGTTGAAATGCCGTGGATTGATAAGGTGCCCGGTATTATTCAAGGATGGTATATTGGGTCGGAAGCGGGGAATGCGCTTGCTGATGTGATTTTTGGAAAGGTTAATCCTTCCGGGAAGTTGCCGATGACGTTCCCTATGTCGCTCGACAAGGTTGGTGCTCATGCATATGGACCTACGGGATACCCGGGCGTTCTGAACCGTGAAAATAGTAATCAGATTGATATGACTTACAATGAGGGTATTCTCGTAGGGTATCGTTGGAATGATACAAAAAAAATCAAACCGTTGTTTCCGTTTGGTTATGGTCTTAGCTATACTACCTTTGAATATGGAAAGTTAACTGCTGATAGAAAGACGATGACGGTCGATGAACAAATTACGGTCTCAATTCCAATTACTAATACCGGCAATCGTGAAGGTGCTGAGGTTGTACAATTGTATATATCTGATTCAAAATGTTCTGTACTCCGTCCGGTTAAGGAATTGAAAAGTTTTGCTAAGGTCAGTCTTTCTCCGGGCGAAACGAGGGTTGTGCCGTTTACTATTTCGGTTGACGACCTTAAATTTTTTGATGATGCCAAGCATGAATGGATTGCTGAGCCGGGCGAATTTGTTGTGCATGCGGCTGCTTCGTCTGCGGATATTAAAAGCTCATATAAATTTCAATTGAAATAATATAAGGTGCAAAATATGTGTGTCGTGGTATTCACGACACATTTTTTGTGGGTTAAGAGCAAGCATCGCTTCCCGGATATTCCGGAAAGCGATGTTGTGTTTTGTTTTGAGGAAAAATATTTAAAATACTGCAATTATTCGGCAGGAGCTTCTTCTGTAGCGGGAGTTTCTTCAGCCGGAGCTTCAGGCGCAGCTTCTTCTGCATTGGCAGCAGCTTCAGCAGCGGCTTTTTCAGCTTTTTTCTTAGCTACTTCAGCGGCTTTTTCTTTGTTTTTAGCTACTTCTGCTTCCAAACGTGCTTTTGCAGCATCACGACGGCTTTGCTCGTCTTTGTTCTTAAGAGCAGTGATAGATGCATCTTTTTGTTTCTTCCAAGCTTCGAAACGACGCATAGCTTCTTCTTCAGTGAATGCGCCTTTCTTAACTCCACCTTGAAGGTGTTTCATCATAAGGACTCCTTCGCGAGAAAGAATTGACCTTACGGTGTCGGTTGGTTGTGCACCATTGTTAACCCAATACAAAGCTCTTTCGAAATTTAAACTTATTGTAGCAGGATTAGTATTCGGGTTATATGAACCTATCCTTTCAATAAATTTACCATCTCGTGGTGCCCTGCTATCGG
>JAFLTZ010000101.1 GCA_022509045.1 Muribaculaceae bacterium
GGAGATGGATTTTCTTATAATCTACTGATTGTGAGTTGTTTAACTGATTGATTTTCAGTTAGTATTCATCCTCGTTAAAGAAGAAATCTTCTTTGGAGGGGTAATCGGGCCAGATGTCTTCGATGCATTCGTATGTGTCACCTTCATCTTCCATTTCCTGGAGGTTTTCGATAACTTCAAGCGGTGCTCCAGAACGCATTGCATAGTCGATGAGCTCTTCTTTAGTTGCAGGCCATGGGGCGTCTTCCAATTTAGATGCTAATTCAAGTGTCCAATACATATTTCGAATTAATTATTAGATTCGTAATTATTTTTTGATAAAAGTGTTGCAAAAGTAGTATTTTTCGGTAAAAAATCAATCTTTTTGCCAAAAAATTTCCTGTACACCCGCGGAGTGGTTAAGGAATCGTGATAGCGCAAAAAAGTAGTCGCTCAATCGGTTAATATATTTGAGTACGTGTGGAGCGATATTGTGTGTGTGCGACAGCTGAATAATTCGTCTTTCGGCTCTGCGTGCTACTGTACGACACACATGTGCCTGGGCAGAAGTAAGTGTCCCACCGGGGAGTAAAAAGTTATTCAATGGAGGAACTGCTCCATCGAGGATGTCAATTTGCGTTTCTATTTGTAATACGTTCTCGGGGGTAATACCATAAGTAACAGCGGTCTGACAATCTGCTTCCGGAGTTGATTCGGAATTATCTGTGGCAAGATATGCTCCGATATTAAATAGTTTGTTTTGTATTATCGTTAGAAACTCTACACTTTCGGAATTGATTCCGGGTGTTGCAACCAATACACCGATAAAGGAATTCAGTTCGTCAATAGTCCCGTAAGCTTCGAGACGGTCATCAGCCTTGCTTACTCTTTGTCCCGCCACAAGCGATGTTGTCCCATCATCGCCCGTGGCAGTATATAAGTTACTCTTTTTCATTGCAATAAAAAGTGTCCCAGAGGATGTGTAAAAAATATCCTCAAAAATTAATCATTATTATTGAGCCTCATTGTTCTCAAATCCCTTCTGGAAGAATAACAATTGGTAATCAATAGCATTTTTCCAATAAGGCCAATTGTGAACGCCCGGGCGTTCAATGTAGTCATGGTCGATACCGGCATCGAGCAAGGCTTTATGGAAGTTGCGATTAACTTGTGCAAAAAAGTCGTCAACGCCACAATCGATTATGATTTTCAGGTCGCCATTTTTGATATTTGATATCTGACACATAGCAGAGTATTCATACCAACGTTCCGGATTGTCGGAAAATTCACCAAGTCGAGCTTTCATATCCCAATTTTCCGGGAATGGTCGAATATCTACACCCCCACTCATTGAGCCTGCTAAAGCGAACACGTCGGGATGACGCATGGCAAGATACATAGAACCGTGTCCACCCATGCTCAAACCTGTAATAGCACGCATTTTATTTGAAGCGATGGTGCGATAGTTTGAATCTACGAATGGAACAAGCTCTTTAATGATAAATGTTTCAAACTGCATACTCTTGTCAATCGGAGAGTCCCAATACCAAGAGTTCTGTCCGTCAGGACATACAAAAATTATACCCATATCGGATGCAATAGCATCAAGATCTTTCTGTGATGGCCATGTCCTGTATCCACCACCATATCCATTGAGTAAATATATCACAGGATATGTTTGGTCGGCAAGGTCAACATCAAAATATTGAACCGGGAGGACAACAACAGTTTTTATAGATCTTCGCATCGAATTGCTGAAAACCGGAATCGTATCGCCTTGAACAGGCATATCCGGATTTTGCACCAAAGAATCATTATTTTGTGCGAAGCAAGACGTTGACGGCGACAATAGTGTCACCAAAAGATAAAGGAATAGAGCTCTAAATTTCATTGTTTTTATATTATTGAACTTTTCGAGTGCTAAATTAGTCAATGTTTCCGCGATTTGGAATTTTTCTTGGAATTTTTTTTCTTGGAAGGCGGGGCAATAGATTTTTTTTCGTAGTTATCACGCATGCGGCTTAGCTTTTGGCGAGTTTTTGATTTATGTGTAATCATTTTGCCTTTCGTGAGATTAGGGTCGGCCGGGTGCTCGTCGTCAATTAAAGCAAAATCGAGTTGCTTTTTCATGAGGTCTGCACGTGCCACCTGTATTTTCACCTTATCGCCAAGAGTGTAGCGATGACGCGATTTCTCTCCGATGAGACAATAATTCTTCTCGTCAAATTCATAATAATCGTCAGCAAGGTCGCGGATAGGAACCAATCCCTCACACATATTTTCCTCAAGCTCCACATACAGCCCCCACTCGGTGACACCCGAAATTACTCCCGTAAAAACTTGACCTAAACGCTCGCCTAAATATTCCACCTGTTTATATTTTATAGAAGCACGCTCGGCATTGGCGGCGAGTTGCTCCATTTCACTGGAGTGCTTACATTCGTTTTCAAGGAGGTCTTGATTTGCACTCCGTCCCCCATGCAAATATTTGTCGAGCAAGCGATGCACCATCATATCAGGATAACGACGTATAGGAGATGTGAAATGAGTATAGTAGTCAAATCCCAATCCGTAATGACCGATATTCACTGTAGAATATACCGCTTTTGCCATCGAGCGCACTGCGAGGGTGGATATCAGATTCTCTTCGCCGGCACCCTTTATACTCAACAGCAATTTATTGAGTGACTTATTAACATCATTAGCCGAGCCCTCTACCTTTACTCTATGCCCGAATCTGTGAGCAATGATAGCAAGGTTTTGCATTTTTTCCGGGTCAGGCAAGTCGTGGATACGATATACAAAAGTTTTCGTCTTTTTCCCTTTATCCGGTTTGCCAACATATTCAGCCACAGTGCGATTGGCGAGCAACATGAATTCCTCGATTAATTTATTGGCATCTTTCGATTCTTTGTAATACACCGAAATCGGACGTCCCGTTTCATCTATATCAAATCGCACTTCCACTCGCGCAAAATCCACGGAACCCTCATCATAACGTTTTTGGCGCAAAATCTTGGCGAGACGGTCGAGCTCGAGTATTTCGTCAACAAAATCACCCTTGCCTGTTTCAATAACCTCTTGCGCCTCTTCGTAGGTGAAACGTCTATCCGACTTTATCACAGTGCGACAAATATTCTTTTTCAATACATTTGCCTCGGCATCCATTTCAAAAATGCAAGAGAATGTAAGTTTCTCTTCATCCGGGCGCAATGAACAAATACCATTTGAAAGATGCTCCGGTAGCATCGGTATCGTTCTGTCAACAAGATAAACACTTGTGGCACGCGATTGCGCTTCTTGGTCAATGATAGAGCCCGGCTTCACATAGTGCGTGACATCGGCAATATGCACACCAACCTCCACATTACCATTTGGCAGGTGGCGAATAGAGAGCGCATCATCGAAATCCTTTGCATCGCGAGGGTCGATAGTGAAAGTTGTCACACCACGCATATCACACCGTGACGCTATCTCTTCAGATGTGATACCGGCATCAATCTTATTTGCTGCAGCTTCAACATTTTCGGGATATTTATACGGCAACCCGAATTCAGCAAGAATAGCATGAATTTCGGCATCGTTGTCACCGGTTTCCCCCAGGATATCAATCACTTGTCCTTCCGGGCTGTTGCTGTCGTCATACCAATCCGTGATTCGCACCACCGCTTTGTCTCCCGATTTGCCTCCATTGAGTTTATTGCGAGGAATAAATATATCAGTAGCAAGAAATTTGCTATCGGTTTCGAGTTTTGCAAAATATTTTTCTACCACTAATGTTCCCACAAACACTTGATCTTTGCGCTCAACAATTTCGATGACTTCGGCTTCCGGTTCATATCCTTTTCGCTTGGCCGACAGATGCACTTTCACTTTATCGCCATTAAGTGCATGCATTGAATTGCGCTCGGCAACATAAACCGTATCTCCCGAATCATCGAGTAAAACTGAATTCTTGCCATTGCTCCGTCGCACAAACACACCGCTTGCTACCGACATACGCACTTTTGATTTGAATTTTCCGGGAGTGACTTCCGTAAGAAATCCATCAATGGCAAGTTCCTCCAAAATCTGTACAACCAGCGCACGAGTTACCGGAGAATCAGCACCCACTGCAGCCGACACTTGTTTATAGTTTACAGGGATATTACTGTGATTGACAAAATATTCAACAACACCGGCTTGTAATGCTGCAAACTGTGATTTTTTATTCTGTTTTGCTTTAGCCATATTTAACACATTAGATTCATGCAAATATACACACAATTAAAACAAAAATCACAAAAACATTAACCTTATTATCTCTGTTGCAAAAAGACAACAGTTTATCTTGGGGAAAGAGTCATAGAAACGATGTTAAATAATGCGTTGTGCGCTTTTGCTCCTTCTGATATTATTGTGTTTTTATTATAGTGCGGATGATTAGCCTCATGTTGAGTTGTTAATCTTTTAATAGTGTTTAAAAGATTACTACTATTATCGGAATCCCAAACTAAATATGCATCTGACATAATTAGAAAATCAAAAAATTCCTCTTCGTTCAGTGAACCTTCATATCCACTTAATGGGGCTTGAGCAAAAGTTATAAATCTATTGAACTTATCCAGATTCTGGAAAAGGGTAAAAAGTCTTAATCTTCGTGCGTCGATATGGCTATTCTCTGGAATATTGTTTTGGGAAATGGCTTTAGTACCGTAATAGTACGCGAGTATTGGAACCATATCACCACCTATTTTTCTCATGCTCATTTCAGAAAAAAGGAGACAAGCATAAAAAAAATCGGTTGTTGTTTGTTTTCTAATAGAAGGTAGTTCGTTATTAACTCTATTAAAAAATGATATCGTATCATTTGTGTGAGCCTCCGTGCCTCGGCCTATGGCTTGGCACATACCTTCGGTTATTTTTAATTGTCGGTATTCTGCAATAGCTTGTTCAAGTGTCATGTTGTTATAAGTTTGAAATTATATAATCTTCAATTTTTTTGAGGTGATAGTTGGTGGGATATATCGATAATGCTCGTCGCCAAAGATTATCGTATTTGCTGAATAGCGACTGAGTCATATTTATGCCACGCATACCAGCAGCCCATTGGGCTATAACCCCGTTGATATACATGAATGCATTTATGTCTTGTGGTTGCATATAATACCGCGAATTTAACATCTGAATCAATAACTCTTGATTTTGTCTTGTGCTATAACCGGCAGGCGTTTTGTTTTCAGGTAAGGTGCAACCGTAGCCACTTAAAATTTTAGTAAAATCACTCACAGAAACATTATATCTTTCTCTTAATAGATTTAGATAGTTATGTTCGTCATAAGACAAAATTTCATTACATATATATTCAGCGGCTTGTTGCGTGGGTAGACGTAATGCATATTGTAATTTAGGAACTATCCAGGCTTGATTTTGCTTTAACTTATACATAAGTAGAATTTGAAAGATGACATTAATGTGTCTTCTTTTATCAAAATCTGCACTTGCCGACCCGTATCCAAAAAAATTATCAGTCATAATATTATTATATTTTTAATCATTCCAATTTACACCACCATTCTCATTAATCAGGTTATCCAAATAGTTCATCCGGTTTTGAAATTGACGATAGTGAGGATTATCCATTTTTTTATAGTCTTCCAATGAAATAAAATTTAATGTTGCATTATTGACATCCGTTAACCATATCATAACAAAAACTGCCGCATTAAAAAGGGCTTTTTCATAATATGCTTCTTTAAGCAATTCTTCGGAATAAGGTTGGTTCATATTTAAGTGAATCCCAGTAATATCCCCCTTCCCATCAATAACAGTTGTTATGTCTTGTATATTAGAATGATATATACCCATCTTAAGATAGCCCATGTCTCTAACAAAATAATCGTATGATAGGTTATTCTCAGCGAAGAATTTTTCAACTGAACTTTGAATTTCCTTAGTGATTTCGCTTTGGCAACTCTTTGTCCTATAAAGAGAAGCGGCAACATCAATAGAGTATTGAAATGGTTGTGTAGGATTAAACATAAATTTATTTATCTTTTTCTTTGACCCGATTCCAAGGTCTCATTAAAATTAAAAGAAGCGTGGAACCGTATACCACACTTCTAATTTGGAGG
>JAFLTZ010000102.1 GCA_022509045.1 Muribaculaceae bacterium
ATGATTTAGGAGTGCAACCTCCCTCGTAACCTTTAAAAATTCAAGACAATGAAACTATATAAATCAATATTTATGACTATTGTGGGCGCACTTGCTGTGGCTGGCACCACATCATGTAATGACTACGACTATGACAAAGAACTGAATAGCGTAGAGATTGATGGTAAGATTTTAATCAAAAATACTGCCGGTCAATCATTCAGTACTCGCATCAATGGAGATGATATCACTGTTCTCGTTAATCCGTTGCTTGATGCAGATTCTGTTTTGAAGCATGCGTATCCCGTATTTTATCTTCCTATGGGTGCAACGTGCGCGCCTGATCCTGCTGAAATGCAGGATTTCACCAAGGAAGTGAAATATACTATTACTTCAGGTAACGGTAAACGCCAACGTACATATACATTCTCCGGGTATGGCCCAAGTGACTTTGTGCCTGAGGGTGAAGGATTCACAACTGCACAGCTTCTTGCTGAAAAGGTGGTTTCTGAACTCGGTTATCCCATGGATGGACTCGCCGCATCACAAACAGAGACTTCTCCAAACGGAGGTTTGATTTATTGGCCCGCATACTGTGGTAAGAAACTCGTAGGCTTCTCTCGTTCTTATGCTTGGGGTATTGACAATGGTGTATCCATTGCGCCAAATCCAAGTTTGGCAATCAAGATTTTTGACCCTGAAACATTGATTGAAGATAAAACAGCCACTCTCAATCTTGGTTCATTGACCGTTGACAAAATTGTTAATATCTGTAACGATGTTAAGGGTCACCTTATAGCTTGTACAGGTGGTGAAAATGGGGCCCAAAGTGATGTTTATTATTGGACTGCTATTGATGCCACACCTATTCATCTTGGAACGCTTCCTGAGCCTGTATATACTAATAGTCATAATGCCGACTGCAGCAAATTCATTCAGGTTGCAGGTGATATCACTACTAAAGCGTTGATTAGCTATTCACCCAAGTTTACTGCCACCGGAGACCATATCGTGGTTCCTGTTAACGGTGGTGTTATGGATACTGATTATACTACCATTTCTACATATCACGATGTGATGGTTTCTGGTTACTTCCAAATGATTGCTTTCTATGATGCAGATCTCATTACAGGCTCATACGCAGTTGGATATAACGAAGGTGGTATTCCAAAAGTTGGCTACTGTAGAGCCACTGGCGGAGAACTCTATACTTCTACCATTAATCTTAATGCAGTTCCCTTTACTGCCGTTGCAGGCGGTGCTGACAAATGGTGGGCTGGTGATGGTAAAAGCCATGGTAAAGGCGGTGCTCGTCGTCCGTTCGTATCTGCTATGACAATTAATGGCAAACAATATATGTTGGCCCTCTCCGGCTACGATTGGCGTCAGAAAGCTAAATTTACTTCTGCAGACTTTAAAGAGTTCGATACCGAAAGCATCCTTAACCACGACTTTATTCGTGCTGAGTTAGCATTTGATTCAACAACAACAGGTGGTGGTGCCATGGCTTATGGCTATGGAGGTTGCGCGTGCTGGACTTACGATGAAGAAACTCGCGAAGCAAATCTTGCTATTTGGTATAGTCTCGAAGGTCTCGCTACCTTCCGCTTGACTTGCTACGAATAATCCTTGATTATCTAAAAACTTCTATATTATCCCCGGTGTTTTGCGACACCGGGGATGTTTTATATATTAAATTTGTAATTGGTTACATTAAAATTTGCTTTTATCAACTGATTGCATTATATTTGTTGTCACAATAATAGTTAGCTTAAATAATTATAAACTTCAAAAACAGATATAAAGATGAAAGATGGAATGTCGCGCCGCAACTTCATCAAGAAGGGCGCTCTTGCAGCAGTTGGATTCTCGGTGGTCCCGAATGCTGTACTTGGTAAAAAAGTAGGGCGCACAGCCCCCAGTGATAAGCTCAATATCCTTGGAGTGGGTATTGGTGGACGCGGAGCGAGTGTACTTCGTGGTGTAAGCAGTCAAAATATCATCGGACTTTGTGATGTGGATTGGAAATATGCTGCTCATGTGTTCGAAGAATATCCGCAAGCAAAGCGTTTCAACGACTATCGTCGTATGTATGATGCAATGCTCAAAGATGCTGACGCAGTAGTGGTGGCTACAGCTGACCACACACACGCTATAATAGCGGCCGATGCCATGACGGCAGGAAAACATGTATATTGTGAGAAACCACTCACACATTCAGTGTACGAATCGCGTTTGCTCACTAATCTTGCTAAGCAAAAACAAGTAGCTACTCAGATGGGTAATCAAGGCGCATCGGCGGAAGGCGTTCGCAAAATTTGTAACTGGATATGGAACGGTGAAATTGGCGAAGTGACACGTGTTGATACTTTCACCGATCGTCCTATATGGCCGCAAGGACTCGCCCGCCCCGAAAATGATATGGCTGTGCCCGATACTCTTAACTGGGATGCATTTATCGGTCCGGCTCCATTCCGTCCGTATAATTCGATATATACACCATGGAATTTCCGTGGATGGTGGGATTTTGGTACAGGTGCTCTCGGCGATATGGCATGCCATGTTCTTCATCCGGTATTCAAAGGTTTGAATCTTAAATATCCATCAAAAGTGCAAGGAAGTTCCACATTGCTTCTCACTGATTCTTGCCCACAAGCACAGCATGTAAAATTTGTGTTCCCGGCACGCGACAACATGCCTAAGGTGGCAATGCCGGAGGTTGAAGTCCATTGGTATGATGGCGGTTTGCTTCCCGAAAGACCCGCAGGACTGCCGGCAGGAGTAAATTTGAATAACGCAGGTGGTGGATGTATATTCTACGGAACTAAAGATATTCTCATTTGTGGTTGCTACGGTCGTGACCCATATCTTCTCTCAGGACGTAATCCGGAAGTGCCGGAAAGATGTCGTGTCATCACAGAATCTCATGAAATGGATTGGGTGCGTGCTTGTAAAGAGAGTCCCGAAAATCGTGTGCTTTCGGCTTCTGATTTCAGTGAAGCAGGGCCATTTAACGAAATGGTTGTTATGGGTGTTCTTGCCGTACGTCTTCAAGGCTTGAATCAAGAACTCGAATGGGATGGCAAAAACATGCAATTTACAAACATTCCGGCAGATGCCACAATTCGTACTACAATTGCTGATGGATTCACAATTAAGGATGGTCATCCAACTTTCAACAAGACAATGACAGATCCGGTGAATGCACGCCAATTTGCTGCTGAACTTATTAAACATAATTATCGCGAAGGTTGGAACCTTCCGGCAATGCCAAACGTATAATCATAATCAATAATATAAAATTAATAACAATGAAAAAAATAGCGTTATTTGTATGTGCTGCTGTAGCTTTGGTTGCATGCAATGGCAACAAAGCCAACAAAAATGCAGAGCCACAAGAAGTTCCTGAATATGAGGTAATTGAAAAAGAACAAATCGACCTTACTCAATTTGCTCAGGATGAAGACGGATATTATGTGATATTTAACGGTACAGACCTCAACGGCTGGCGTGGTTATGGACGTGATACAGTTCCTGCACGCTGGATTGTGGAAGATGGTGCAATTAAATTTATCGGTTCCGGTGGTGGTGAAGCTCAAACCGAAACAGGTGGAGATATCGTATTCGCTAAAAAATTTAAAAACTTTGAGCTTGAACTTGAATGGAAAGTCTCAAAAGGCGGTAATTCAGGTATATTCTACCTTGCCAGAGAGGTTAATAAAAAATATGATGACGGAATGCGTCTTGAACCCATCTTTATTTCAGCGCCTGAATATCAGGTACTCGACAACGCGAATCACCCGGACGCAAAACTTGGTGTAGATGGTAATCGTCAGTCGGCTTCCCTTTATGATATGATTCCGGCTGTTCCTCAAAATCAGAATCCTTACGGGGAATGGAATACGGCAAAAATCATGGTATATAAAGGCACTGTCGTTCATGGTCAAAATGGTGAAAACGTGCTCGAATATCATCTTTGGACTCCACAATGGACAGATATGCTTCAAGCAAGTAAATTTAGCCAGGAAAAATGGCCTCTCGCTTTCGAACTTCTCAACAATGTGGGTGGAGACGAACATGAAGGTTACATCGGATTCCAAGACCATGGCGATGATGTATGGTTCCGTAACATTCGTGTGAAGATACTTGATTAAAAATTTATTTTATTAAATAATATCCCGACTTGTAAGGTGTACGACTCCCAAGTCGGGATATCTTATATAATTGAAATTATGAAATTAGTAAAATTATTGAGTGTGCCGGTATTGCTTTTTATAGTAGCATGCACAGGGAACACACACAGTCAAAAAGGACTCACCGACGTGGGAATACAGCTGTATTCAGTGAGAGAACCTATACAAGCGCTTCTTGATGAAGGTAAAACTATTCACCCCATACTTGACACACTATCTGCTATGGGATATACTTCGGTGGAAGCAGCCGGATATGATGGCGAAAAGTTCTATGGGATGACTCCCGAGGAATATAAAGCAGCATGTGTGCAATACAATTTGATTCCCCTTTCTTCACACACCGGAAAATTGCTTTCTGATGAACAATATATTTCAGGTGAATACTCCGATGTTATGTCATGGTGGGATAAAGCAATTGCCGACCATAAAGCAGCCGGAATGGAATACATTGTATATCCATGGTCAAAATTACCGGCAACAAAAGCGGAGTTGCAAACATTCTGCAACTATCTTAATGATATTGGTGAGAAATGTAATGAGCAAGGAGTAAAGTTCGGCTATCATAATCATACACATGAATTTGAGAAAGTGGAAGATGTACGTATGCTTGATTACATCATTGAAAATACCGACTCCGACAAGGTGTTCATACAAATGGATTTGATACAGGTAGTGCTTGGAGGTGCGGCTCCGGTAGATTATTTTAAAAAATATCCGGGACGATTTGCAATGCTGCATGTAAAAGACCTGCATGAGTTAGGACAAAGCGGTATGGTAGGATTTGATGCCATATACGATAATGCTGAAATTGGCGGTGTGAAATATAACATAGTTGAAATCGGTACGTCAAGTTACGGAGATATTCTTGGAACTGCGAAGGACTGTATTGACTATCTCACTACTATGGGAATGAATACGTTGGCTCCTAAGGCTACACCAAAAGAAGTGGGACTGCAATTATACTCGGTACGTGAGCCTCTTGGCCGCCATTTGAATAACGGAGAAAGCATAGCTCCAATGTTAGACTCAATTGCAGCAATGGGCTATACATCAGTGGAAGCTGCTGGTTATGGTGATGGTAAATTTTATGGGATGACTCCCGAAGAATTTAAACAGATGCTCGATAATTCAGGATTACAGCTTATTTCTTCGCATACATCGCGTTTACTTTCTCCCGAAGAACTTGCTGCCGGTGATTTTACGGAAGCTATGGAGTGGTGGAAACAATGCGTAGCCGACCACAAGGCCGCCGGAGTGGAATATATAGTATTCCCATGGATGTTAGTCCCCGACAGCAAAGAGAAACTTGATAATTTATGCGCCTATTTCAATCAAATTGGTACACTCTGTGCTGAGAATGGCATTAAATTCGGCTATCACAATCACGCACATGAGTTTGGCAAAGTGGACGATGAGGTAATGTATGATTATCTGATTAATAATACTAACCCGGATTTGGTATTTTTCCAACTTGACGTCTATTGGTCAATGATGGGCAAGGCAAGCGCTGTGGAATATTTTAAGAAATATCCCGGAAGATTTAAATTACTTCATATCAAAGACAAACTTGAAGTGGGACAAAGCGGCATGGTCGGTTTCGATGCCATTTTTAACAACGCATCAGATGCAGGCGTGGAAAATATCATTGTCGAGGCAGAAGGCTCATCCTATGGCGATATCATGCGAACTGTTGACGAAAGCGTTGATTATCTTCTCAGAGCACCGTTTGTAAATACCTCATACGCAAAATAGCGATGTACAATGACTCTGAATCGTAGAAAATTTTTACAGACCTTAGGTGCAGCCACTCTGTTTTCTATAGTTCCTCGTAAAGTGCTTGGTGGTAATGGATATATTGCTCCGAGCGACCAACTTA
>JAFLTZ010000103.1 GCA_022509045.1 Muribaculaceae bacterium
ATATGTATATTTCCGTGCACAAACGTTAAAACACCGCCAATCACTTGACAACCGCCAAATAATATTGTATATTTGCAAAAAATATAAAAACACGCTATCCCTTAATCTAAATTATGAATATTAGATCTATTCTTCAGCCCGACTTTTTTGTTTCCACACATATCGCAGAAAAACTCCAAAACCCGGCTATTGAAGGCTTCCCGCGTTCCGTCCTGAACGACGAAATGCTACGCCCTAATATGTCCTCTGAACAAATCTCCCGATTGAGAGAACGACACGATTTCCCGTATTGGTGTCAACGTAACCTCACAATTATTGACAAACTCACTAATCGTGCAATACCTTTCAGGCTTAACACTCCGCAGGTACGCATTATCGGTGAGTGCGAAAAACTCCGCCTCAGTGGTAAACCTATCCACATTATTGTCCTTAAAGCACGGCAATGCGGTTGCACTACAGTTATTAATGCATATATGCTCTGGCACATCCTGTATCATCAGCAAAATGTAAATCTCGCCATTTGTGGCAACTCACACACTATCGTCGGTAATATACTTAACTCTTACCGGGACTTCTTGGCTCAACCGACATTGGTCGATTCACTATACAATGGCGGCTATTGCGACCCTCCGGAGTCGGATAATGAATCCCCGGCAGCCCGCCGAAAACGGAACGCACGTAAACCTCCGTCACTCAAAAAAGTTGCTCAAAACACATATCTGCTTGGCGAACCGTTATCATCCGGAAACAAAATTATTGCAGCTTCCGCCAACAATCCTAACGCAGCACGGGGTATGCCTGTTACAATGATTCACGCTACGGAAGTGGCATACTGGCGCTCCACCCCGAAAACATCGCCCGATGATGTTATGCGTTCGCTTTGCAATGGACTCCCGAATCAAGGTGACAAGTCTGTTATGGTTCTCGAATCCACAGCCAACGGCACCGGGAACTACTTTCACGGCGAATGGATTAATGCTTCAGCCAAACTAAGTAATAAAGTCTCGGTTTTTATCCCTTGGTACGAAATCCCGTATCATCGCTTGCCGATTCCTAAAGATGTCGATATACAACATTTTATCGACTCTCTCGACGAATACGAACATGAAATATTCACCAAATATAACCTTAGTGTCGAGCAAATTAATTGGTATAAGCACAAGCGAAAAGAATTTCGTGAACACATATTTATGATGGCGGAATATCCTACTACTCCGCAGGAAGCATTTGCCGCCTCCAATCGCGCTGTGTTCACCGATTCCGATCTCGATAATATGGAACAACGGATTATTGCCGACGACAATTCCCTCATGCCCCCCGACTATGGCGACCTCGATGCCAAAGGACTTAAAGGAGATGCCGCACTCACCGACATCCGTTTCGTCCACGCTCCGCCGGGTGTCGTAGCCGGTGCAAGAGCACCTCTTGTGGTGTGGAAGCACCCCGATAAAGATAACAATGTCGAAAAACGTTACATTATCAGTGTTGACATCGGCGGAAGAGCTGCTTCCTCCGACTACACTGTCATTTCCGTTTTCGACCGTAAAAATCCACTCCGCCCGGAGCTCGTGGCTCAGTGGAGAGGACATCTCGATTACGACCTCCTTGCCTGGAAAGCCGCTCAAATCGCACAATACTATTGTATAGGACTTCTCGCTATGGAGTCAAACTCACTCGAATCAGGATTTAACTCCACAAACGGAAAATTCCTGCTCGACGAACTTCACAGATATTACCGCAACGTTTATCATCGTAACGACGGAAAAGGTAACTTCTCGCCGGGATTCCACATGAATAGAGAATCAAAAGAAAAAATCATCAACCGGCTCATCGCACGAGTGCGCGACGGCACCTATCGTGAACGTGCATTGGAGTTTGTTAACGAAGCACGACACTACGAATACAAAACGCGGCGATTTGGTGCGCCTATGGGTGCTGCTAATGGTGAACACGACGACATCATCATATCTCGGGCAATAGGCCTGAGCATCTGCAGCGACCTTGAACCGAAAATCGCCGGCTTGAATTAAGCATTTTTTTACGCAAACTCCACCATTTATTGAGTTCTTTGACATATTGTATTTATAGCCTCCGTTATTCCCGGAATTCGCTCTCGTGATTCGCTTTTTTTGCCTTTCATCATTGCCATTTGAAAAAAAAGTAAAAAAAAGTTTTGTAAATCCCTGATTAATTGCTATCTTTGCAAAGTTTTTCGCGAATATGTGTCGCCAAATTGTCGCTAATGCCCTGTGTTAGTGATAGTTTTGCGATATTTATGCCGCGCAATTATTAATGTGTTAATTATAGTTAAACAATTTTTATTCAAAAAAAACTAAGATGCCAACAATTCAGCAATTAGTAAGAAAAGGTCGAGTTTCTTTGGAAGACAAGAGTAAATCGCCGGCTTTGGATTCTTGCCCGCAACGTCGAGGTGTATGCGTCAGAGTATATACCACTACTCCTAAAAAACCTAACTCAGCTATGAGAAAGGTTGCACGTGTGAGACTCACTAACGGCAAAGAAGTTAACTCTTACATTCCGGGAGAAGGTCACAACTTGCAAGAGCACTCTATTGTTATGGTTCGCGGTGGTCGTGTTAAAGACCTCCCGGGTGTGAGATATCACATCGTCCGCGGTACACTCGATACCGCCGGTGTGAACGGTCGCACTCAACGCCGTAGCAAATATGGCGCTAAACGCCCTAAACCGGGTGCAGCTCCTGCTAAGAAAAAATAATAACTCCTCCGGTTTCTTCAAAAAAAACAAGTAATCATTTTTCGAAAATTTGTTTTTGTTGCAGATTAGGTTGATTTTACGGTTGAGTAAATAATGCTTGAGTGCATTATTGAAGTGTGTAACAGCCATGCGGACAAAAACGCAAATTTATTTAAACAATGAGAAAAGCAAAACCAAAAAAACGGGTGGTACTTCCCGATCCGGTGTTCGGCGACGTGAAAGTCTCTAAATTCGTCAATCACCTTATGTATGATGGTAAAAAGAATACTTCATACCAAATATTCTATACCGCCCTCGACAATGTTAAAGCTAAACTTCCTAACGAGGACAAATCGGCTCTCGAAATTTGGAAACTCGCACTCGACAACGTCACTCCTCAAGTCGAGGTGAAATCTCGCCGTATCGGTGGTGCTACTTTCCAAGTCCCAACTGAAATACGTCCGGATCGAAAAGAGTCTATTTCCATGAAGAATCTTATAAATTTCGCTCGCAAACGCGGCGGTAAAACTATGGCAGATAAACTCGCTGCCGAAATAGTTGACGCATTCAACCAACAAGGTGGCGCATTCAAACGTAAAGAAGATATGCACAGAATGGCTGAAGCTAACCGCGCATTTGCTCATTTCAGATTCTAATATTCTTAGGTTATAACAATGGCTAATAAAAAAGACGAACTCTTAAAATTTACCAGAAATATTGGTATTATGGCTCACATCGATGCCGGTAAAACCACTACTTCTGAACGAATCCTCTTCTATACAGGTCTTACTCATAAAATCGGCGAAGTTCACGACGGAGCCGCAACAATGGACTGGATGGAACAAGAACAGGAACGTGGTATCACAATCACTTCTGCTGCGACTACCACTTTCTGGAATTATGACGATAAAAAATTTAAAATAAACCTGATTGACACCCCGGGGCACGTCGATTTCACTGTCGAAGTTGAACGCTCACTCCGTGTCCTCGATGGCGCTGTCGCTACTTTCTGCGCCGTCGGTGGTGTTGAACCTCAATCAGAAACCGTTTGGCGTCAAGCCGACAAATACAATGTGCCGCGAATCGGTTATGTTAACAAAATGGACCGCTCCGGCGCTAATTTCTTCGAGGTCGTTCGCCAGTTGCGCGAAGTCCTCGGCGCTAACCCTTGCCCGATTCAAATCCCTATCGGTGCCGAAGAAACTTTCAAAGGCGTAGTTGACCTCGTTATCATGAAAGCTCTTATATGGCACGATGAAACTATGGGTGCCGACTTCTCCGTTGAAGATATCCCGGCTGGGCTCGTGGATGAAGCCAACGAATGGCGCGACAAAATGCTCGAAACAATTGCAGAATACGACGAAACTTTCATGGAAAAATATTTCGACGATCCTGCTACAATAACCGAAGAAGAAATCCGCTCTGCTATCCGCACCGCCACTCTCAAGATGGAAATTGTGCCTATGATTTGCGGTTCTTCATTCAAAAACAAAGGCGTGCAACGTCTCCTCGATGCCGTTTGCGCTTATCTCCCTTCTCCTGAAGATACTCCTGAAGTAGTAGGCCATGCAGTTGATAATAACGACGAAATCGTTACTCGCAAACCTCTCTTCGAAGAACCTATGTGTGCTCTCGCATTCAAGATTGCCACAGACCCTTATGTAGGTCGTCTCTGTTTCTTCCGCGTGTACTCAGGTCAAGTTGATGCAGGTAGCTACGTCCTTAACACACGTTCCGGTAAAAAAGAACGCATCAGCCGCCTGTTCCAGATGCACTCCAATAAGCAAAACCCGATGGAAACCATTGGTTGCGGTGATATTGGTGCAGGTGTCGGTTTCAAAGATATTCGCACTGGTGATACTCTCTGCGCCGAAGATGCTCCAATCGTTCTTGAATCTATCGACTTCCCGGATCCGGTTATCGGTATTGCTGTTGAACCTAAAACTCAAAAAGACCTCGACAAACTCGGCGTAGGCCTTCAAAAACTTGCCGAAGAAGACCCGACATTCCGCGTACAGACAAACGAAGAAACAGGTCAAACCGTTATCTCAGGTATGGGTGAGCTTCACCTCGATATTATCATCGACCGTCTCCGTCGCGAATTCAAAGTTGAATGTAATCAAGGTCGTCCGCAAGTTACATATAAAGAATCTATCACTAAACCGGTTGAACTCCGTGAAGTATTCAAGAAACAAACCGGTGGTCGTGGTAAATTTGCCGATATTATTGTTCGCGTAGAACCGGTTGATGAAGGTTTCGAAGGTAACCTCCAATTCGTTGACGAAGTTAAAGGTGGTAACATCCCTAAAGAATTCATACCATCTATCCAAAAAGGCTTCGTAAATGCTATGCGCAACGGCGTTCTCGCCGGTTTCCCGGTTGAACAACTAAAAGTAACGGTTATCGATGGCTCTTTCCACCCGGTTGACTCCGACCAACTTTCTTTCGAACTCTGTGCTATCCAAGCTTTCAAGAAAGCATGTGAAAAAGCAGGTCCGGTTCTTCTCGAACCTATTATGAAGATTGAGGTCGTTACTCCCGAAGAAAGCATGGGTGATGTTATCTCCGACCTTAACAAACGTCGTGGTCAGGTCGAAGGTATGGAAACTTCACGTTCCGGTGCTCGCGTGGTGAAAGCAAAATCTCCTCTTGCCGAAATGTTCGGATATGTTACTGCTTTACGTACTATCACTTCTGGGCGTGCTACAAGCACTATGACATTCTCGCATTATGCCGAAGTCAGCAACTCTATTGCTAAAGCTGTGCTCACCGAATGTGAAGGACGTGTAGATCTACTCAAGTAAATCAATTTTCAATAACAATATGAGTCAAAAAATTAGAATCAAACTGAAATCTTACGATCACAACTTGGTTGACAAGTCGGCTGAAACGATTGTAAAAACAGTGAAATCTACCGGTGCTGTAGTGAGCGGTCCTGTTCCTCTTCCTACTCACAAAAGAATCTTTACTGTCAATCGTTCAACTTTCGTAAACAAGAAAAGTCGTGAACAATTTCAATTATCTTCCTACAAAAGACTTATTGACATCTACAGCTCCACTGCTAAAACTATCGATGCACTCATGCGTCTCGAGTTGCCAAGCGGTGTCGATGTAGAAATCAAAGCCTAAGTATTAAGTTTTTAGTTCACATTTTCTATCAGATTTAAATCATTTAATTAAAACAAAGAGAAATGCCAGGATTATTAGGAAAAAAAATCGGAATGACATCCGTTTTCAG
>JAFLTZ010000104.1 GCA_022509045.1 Muribaculaceae bacterium
AGCAGCCTTTCCGGCAATCGATGCAAATATCGCTACCGTAGAGATAATTATTTTAATAATCGCTGAATTTCTCATATTGTTTAAATTCCGTTGCCATCTATTATATTTTCATACAAAAATACAAAATCAAATCATAGAATCAAAACGCTAAAGATATTTTACTGTTTTTAACAAAACCTGCAACACTATTAAAAAATATTAAATAGTGAACCTTTTATTCTTTCAAATCATTATACATAATATAATGCTCCTTTTTGAAATTTAATAAAGATAGTTCTTGATATTTATTCAATTGTTATGAAAACTGAATTTATTCTTGAAAATGTAGCTCAACAAATTGCAATAGAATTGCGTAATAAAAGCTACCTTACTTGCGGTCTTTTATCTGGAGATTTTGGAAAAATAATTTATCTTTATGAATATTCCAAGATTAATCCTTCCTATGCAAAAACTGCTGACGAACTTTTGCAAAAACTTTTTGACACATATCGTTCCACACAATATATCCCCACGTACTGTGGAGGAATTGCCGGTTTTGGAATTGGATTGCACATTTTGGAAAATAGTAAATACGTTTCCGGGGCGAATAATTATCTATCTGATATTGATAACTATTTGTCAATCTGTTTACAAAATTTCCTTACAAACTCCAATTTAGATTTTTTGCATGGTGCTTCCGGTTTAGGGTATTATTTTGAAATCAGGGCCCGCAAAAATAATAAAACTGCAAAAGAATGTATATACAGGTATATTGACAACTTGGAACGAACTGCTATTATTGGTAAAACAGGGGATAAAGAGTACATTAAATGGAAATTTGACAACAATGAAAAAAGCAAAGAATACAATATTTCATTATCTCACGGATTGTCAAGTGTAGCAATTTTATTAACACGTATTTACAAAAATTCCAATGATGCATCCCTTAACGATCGCATTCTCAAACTTCTTGATGGTATAACCAATTATCTTTTATCACAAAGGATTAATCAATTTTACTATGGATCATTTTTCCCGACATTTCCTAAAGAATGTGCACCACTGAACAAAAGCCGTCTCGCATGGTGCTACGGAGATTTGGGAATTTCAACAGCACTGTTACATATTTCAAATGTAACACACAATAAGTGCGCATTTTCCACAGCGTTAGGAGTTGCGGAATTCGCAGCTAAAAATCGATTATCTCCTTCTAAAAACGCTGTTTATGATTCAGGCATATGCCACGGTTCGTCAGGTGTGGCTCAGTATTTTTCAAGAATATACGATCTCACTAATAATCCAATATTCTACAATGCTTATGATTTTTGGAAGAATATCACTCTTAATCACTGCGTTGTAACTGACTGTCAAGTAAATTTCCCTTCTTACGATGCCTCATCCAAAGGATGGAAAAACAATACTTACATCCTTGAAGGTAATGCCGGTTGTGCATTAATGTTGATGAAATCCGATAATATTCTTAATTCCATTTTACTATATGAATAAGTTTTCTTTACATCCATTGGGTGGAGCAGTCTGTCGGTTCCCTAACTTGAAATATAATGTAATTGATAAAGCATTATATAATTCAGAATATCTTGATTCGATTTTTACATCTGATAGCTTTAAGGAAGCTGTATTTTATGCTTCGCCTGACCTCTATGATGGACTTGATAAATATTTATCTCATAGAGTTACCTACACTGAATCTCTAAAAATTAGAAATTCATTAATCAAGTATTTATCGAGAATGTCCACCCGATGCACGCCGTTTGGAGCTTTTGCCTCATGTACAGTTGCCCATATTGGTGACAAAACTAATCTTTGCACCGAGGTTTCCTCTCGCTATCATTTTCAATATGATATGCAATTTCTTTGTATATTAGTTCAAAAATTGATTGGTAATGATATTAACATCTATCCGCATTTATCATACGTCAGAAATCAAACTATTTATAAAGTGGATAACTGTTATCGCTACTATGTGCATAACGACAATGTCGATGCTTCGCTTACAGAAATTCATCGTAACTTTTTATTGGATTCGATTATCCAAAAATTATCAATTCCGACTTCATATAATGATTTGATGAATTTCGTAAAATCGAAATTTGAAATAGAGACATCCGATTTTAACGAATATATACGTTCATTGTGCAATAAGCAGATTATCCTGTGTGAATTGCACCCTAATTCAGTCGGCAACAGTTATTTTCAGACAATATATGATATTTCAAAATACCTATCTGACTCCAAGACAAAAGAGTTTATAGAGCAACTTTATGTGTCTATTAACACTTTGAACGAATTCGATAATTTTAAGAAGCGCAAAGAGATTATTGATAGTATATATCGCTCAATACAAGATTTCGGGATAAAAATAGAACGCAAGTATGTATTTCACATTGATTCATACATATATGACAACGCCATTTCTATTTCAAAAAACGATGTTTCTTTATTGGAATCTGCTTTCAACATTCTACGCAGCATTAATCCTGTCGCATATCGGGATTCAAAACTTCAGGATTTTGCCAACAGATATGAAGCACGTTATGAGCAGAAAACTATACCGCTTCTTGAAGCACTTGACCCTGAAATAGGTATCGGATTTGATAAACCTGACAATGTTTCTTCAATTCTTGCAAAGGCTACCGCTCATGAAACGAAAAAGTCGGTTGCCAGGAATATAAATGTTGTTTTGAATCCATTCCAGCAATATTTACTCCAACGGATTATTGATTCAGATTCTCATTGTGAAGAAATTGAAATTACTAATGAGGTTCTAAGCAAATTCCATCAGCAATCCACGACATCCATGCCATATACTTTTGCCGCTTCATTTAATATTATCGGTGAAAATCAATATGGCGATATCTTGGAAGATATTAAGTTTTTAGGTCGTTCTTCGGCTAATTTGTTGGCTCGATTTGCAATAGGTAATCCGGAAATTCATTCTATGGTAAATAGAATTGCTGAATTTGAACAATCAAAAGCATCTTCACGTGGTATCGCTGAGATTTCCCACATTTCGCATAACCGTACAGGGAATATATTACAACGTCCTCAATTCCGAAAATACACGATTGATTATATTGTTCCACCTCATTCGCAAGGTATTTCTATTCCGATTTCTGATATAATGGTTTCTGTAAGGTATGGAAAAATCACTCTTACCTCCAAATCTTTGGGGATCGTGATTGAGCCGAGAATGACGACAGCGCATAATTTTGAGAACCGTACTTCTGCGATATACAGATTTCTGTGCCATTTACAGACTGCCGATATGTTGCCGTCTATATCTTTTTCGTGGGGTGGGTTGGAACAGATTTTGAATCACTTCCCACGTATAAGATATAAAAATCTGATTTTTGCACGTCAGCACTGGAAACTTAATTTATCTGATATCAAACATAAAAATTCTTTAAGTATCGATAAATTCAAGGAGTACTGCAACTGTAATAAGATTTCACAAAAAATACTGTATGTTGATGGCGACAATACTTTATATATCGATTGCAATAATGATATTAGTATTGAGGCTTTTTTTAGCGCTGTAAAACACCGCGACAGCATCACTGTTGAGGAATTTTTGCCTGCCGATAACGAGACTTTGCAGAATAATAATTTTAAAAAACTTAATGAAATATTGATTCCGATGTATGAAAGCAAAAGATAACATAATGATAAAGCGGAATTTTTACCCTGGCGACGAATGGTTGTATTTCAAAATATACCTCCATTTCAATGTAGCTAACAAGGTGTTGGCAAAGGTGATATTGCCATTTGTGAAGAGTATGAAAAGAAAACGAATCATTGATGAATGGTTTTTCATCAGATACAATGATCCGGGATTTCATTTACGTCTCCGCCTGCATTTAATTGATAAAAACTCGTATGGCGATATTATCACATCTCTGAATAATAAACTGAAACGATATATCAATGACGGCTTTATAAACAAGATTACTATTGATACATACGTACGTGAGGCAGAGCGTTATGGCGGTAATGACATTATCAATTGCGAGCATTTTTTCTGCGATGACAGTAAACTTATCGCTGAAATTGTAGCACACGATACCGGGGGTAATGATACCGATAGGATTCTCACTGCTATTGCATTATGTAATTGTCTGCTGTATTCATATTCAGAGAATATTAACGAACAGGAGAAAATTATATCTCGGATTTACGATAATTTCAGTGGTAAAATCAATTCCAAATCAGTAAATGAAATATATCGCGATATGCGGAAGAAAATTGAAGATATTTTGCCTTACGATAATTCTCTAAGTATTATCCGCCGAAAGAGTCAGGATAATAAATACAATGGAGATAATTTAATCGCTATATCTGATAAAACTGCGGTAATTAGTTCGCTTATTCACATGCGAATGAACCGGTACTTTACCAATAATCCAAATCTATATGAAGCCATTGTCTATTACATGCTTTCCAAAGCATTAAAAAGTCTATTGGCAAGAAATTTGATTTCGAATGATATAAATACTAACTTATTTAATAACTAATTAAAACTTAAATTATTATGAAAAAAATTAAAAAAGAGGATTTAATTGTAAATCCAAAAACTGTGGGGAATGATATCGCTATCCATGATGAATTTGACACAAGAGTTCACTGTGTAACTAATCCATACGACACTCAACAAGATTGCGATACAAAAACGCGAGGGTTGTTTACCTGCGTCGTAATGACAGGATGTATAGATGCAACTTATAATACTGTATGTTTATGTGTTTCAAACGACATCTGTGTAGAGACTGAAGGCCCTGGTTGCAATTATTCAGAGGGTAACTGCATACATACTAAGTCAAACACACCTGTATGCTGTGATGAGACACAACAAGGAGCAAACTGTCAAGAGTCAGTTTATGTATGCGTCGCTACATCATTAGCAATTGATGAATGTACTGGTACAATTCCTGATAGTACGGGTTGCGACTCACCTATAGAAAGTTCAGATGATACAGACTGTGAAGGTGAAGGTGAAGGCGAAGAAGAGGATACCGACACATTTTATTGCTAATTCTTGTGTTAGGCTCGGATATCCGAGCCTAACTTATCTTTGATATATCCCATATCTATTTCTGTATAGATTGATGTATAGTGGTGCTATACGCATCGAAACCCTCGATATTTACCGAAATCTGTGTATTTGGTGTTGGTACCGTAATCTCCAATTCTGTATTTTCATGAACTAACACGCATGGATTCCAATAGATTGTGCTGCCAAATACAGGTTCAGAATCGGGCATATACTTAGGATTATAAAAATCCTTTGGCTCTTGATAGCCTAATGGGTCTTTAAGTTGCAGATATGGTGGTCGTTCCCAATCGGAGAAATTACCGGATTTGGTATGAAATACCAAAGCACCGGCATTTCCTGCTGCCTGACTTATTATTAAAGCCATACCCGGTTGCAAGAAGTCTATTCTCTCCATTATATTAAATGGATAAGATGCTTCAAACTCGGATAACCGAGAAAATGTTGCAGCTCGAGATGATGTAATCCCGATTGCAGACCTTCCATGACTCGTAGCAAATCCGTTTCCATATTGTTGGGTATAAACCTGTCTTTGTTTGTATGTACTTAAAGGAATACTGCTACTCTTTGAAGTTGAAGTCACACTCTCCCATACCATATTATCAACATAGAAAACTAATGAGTTTCCACGATAGATAACATCTCCATCCCTGACTTGAATACCAGCAATTTTTCTTAATGCTTCTTCATAACTCGTAATTCCTTGTTTTTCGAATTCTTCAGATGTTAATGTCTTGGTTGCGACCGATTCATATATGTCTCTCGGATTTTTTTTCTTTCTTGTTATTGTTACATCCGCAAGAGTCACTGCCATCTGACCGCCTCTGTGTGTAAGT
>JAFLTZ010000105.1 GCA_022509045.1 Muribaculaceae bacterium
CGAAAGCGACTGCAAAATTACTGCGTCTTTTTTTCCTACACAAATATTTTTGCAATTTTTTTTGTTATTTTTTATCCTATAATTGCTAACCATCTGTTATAACAGAATTTACAAACAAAATAAAAACTCACTTTTTTTGAGCAATCTTCATTCTATCACATTAACATTAAAAAGTCATTGGGATTTAAAGTATTATTTGTAACTTTGTTCAAGTAATTCATAAGTATAGTTTGCATAAACAACATACACATATGCGATATTTTTTAATTTCTATAATTTTATCTGTGTTTACGGTTGCAATATGCGATGCTGCACATCCAAACATGATGAGATTTCATTGCGACAATGACACAATAAAAATACAATCTTTACTCGAACAGGGGTTGATTTCTGAATACAAAACGCCCGGACAACTCATGTTATTTTACGGAGAATCGTTAATAAATACACCTTATGTGGCAAAAACACTCGAAGGCGATGATGAATACTTAACAATCAACATTGACGAACTTGACTGTACGACATTCATGGAGACGTGTGCTGCATTGACCCGCACAACGCTATCACAAAGAAAATCGTGGCGTGATTTTGCGAATAATCTTGAGAATTTGAGATATCGCGGTGGTGAAATGAACGGGTATGCGTCGCGCCTTCATTATATAAGTGATTGGATAATTAATAACGGTGCACGCGGTAATATCAAAGAAACAACCAATGATTTTCCAAATATAAAATATGTGGTTAAAACTCTCGATTTCATGAGTTCTCATCGTGATGCATATCCCGCATTAGTGGATAAGGATGATAATTTTGAAGGAATCAAAAATATGGAGATGGGATATCGCTCCCACCGTTATCCGATGGTTGACAAAAATACATTACGCAACAAGGCGGTGGTGGCAAATCTGAAAGATGGAGACATGATTGCCTTATTGACTAAAATTGATGGACTTGATGCCTCACATGTAGGTATAATCAAGTTTGTAGATGGCGTACCTCATTTGCTACACGCCTCAATGGGGAGCATGAAAGTGGGTATTACAGAAAACAGTTTATGGGAGTATCTTCGATTAATTAAATCATGCACAGGCATACGTGTTTGGCGCATTTTAGAATAGTTGTTAATATCATACATAAAAAAACACCTCCTAGATATGGGAGGTGTTTTTTATTAGCTCTATAATCTAAATACGACTATTTAATCTTCTTGATACCATATTTAGCCTCTGCGCCAAGCTCTTCTTCAATACGAATAAGTTGGTTATATTTAGCCATACGGTCAGAACGTGAAGCAGAACCTGTCTTAATCTGTCCTGCATTTGTTGCAACAGCTATATCAGCAATTGTTGCATCTTCCGTTTCACCTGAACGGTGAGAAATAACAGCAGCATAACCATTACGCTGTGCCATTTCAACAGCAAGAAGAGTTTCAGTTAGAGTACCAATCTGATTTACTTTTACAAGGATTGCATTAGCACAACCAGAAGCAATACCTTTTTCGAGATATTTGATATTTGTAACAAAAAGGTCATCACCTACGAGCTGACATTTATCACCGATAAGGTCTGTAAGAGCTTTCCAACCTTCCCAGTCGTTTTGATCCATACCGTCTTCGATAGAATCAATTGGATATTCAGCAACTAATTTTGCGAGGAACTGAGCTTGCTCTTGTGAGGTATATTTAGGACCATCAGCTTGTTTCCACGTGTAGTCATATATGCCGTTTTTATAGAATTCAGAAGAAGCACAGTCAAGAGCAATAGTTACATCTTTAGCCGGTTGATAACCTGCATTCTTGATAGCTGTAATAATACAATTTAGAGCATCTTCAATAGAATCCAAATTAGGAGCAAAACCGCCTTCATCACCTACAGCTGTGCTGAGACCACGTGCTTTGAGCACACCTTTGAGAGCGTGGAATACCTCTGTACCCATACGGATACCTTCTGTAAATGAAGCAGCGCCTACCGGGCGAATCATGAATTCTTGGAATGCGATAGGAGCATCAGAGTGAGCGCCACCATTAATAATGTTCATCATCGGTACAGGAAGAACGTATGTGTTGCATCCACCAATATAACGATAAAGTGGCATATTTAATGATTGCGCAGCAGCTTTGGCAGCAGCGAGAGAAACGCCAAGAATAGCATTGGCACCTAATTTGCCTTTATTGAATGTTCCATCAAGGTCAATCATGAGTTGGTCGATTCCTCGTTGGTCGTAAATGCATTTACCTTTTAGAGCCGGAGCAATAACTGTGTTTACATTTTCTACTGCTTTCAAAACTCCTTTGCCAAGATATTTAGATTTATCACCATCGCGAAGTTCAATAGCTTCATTTTCGCCGGTTGATGCTCCTGATGGCACAGCAGCACGACCGACAATGCCGTTTTCAAGAATTACATCAACTTCAACAGTTGGATTACCTCGAGAATCAAGAATCTGACGTCCTTTAATGTTTGAAATTTTCATAATAAATATATTAAAATTAACAAAGTAAAATATTCTAAAGATGTACCAACGACTTCTCGTGGAATAGCCAACGAGAAGTCGCGAATATAAGATTTAGTAGTTAGTTTACTAACTATTACTCTGCAGTAGATTCAGTGACTTCCGCGCTTGCAGCTTCTGCAGTTGCTTTTGGAGCAGACTTGCGTGAGCGACGAGTGCGAGTAGTCTTCTTGACAGCCGGTGCTTTGAGCATATTTTCGTTGTAGTCAACGAGCTCAATCAAGCACATTTGTGCATTGTCACCAAGACGATTACCGGTTTTAAGGATACGAGTGTAACCTCCGGGACGTTCTGCAATTTTTACTGCGATATCACCGAAAAGCTCTTTAACGGCTTCTTTGCTCTGAAGATAGCTAAATACAAGACGACGATTTGATGTGTTATCTTCTTTAGCTCTGTTGATAATCGGCTCGGCATATATGCGAAGTGCTTTGGCCTTTGGAAGTGTTGTGAAAATTCTCTTATGAAGGATAAGAGAGATTGTCAAATTTGCCAACAAGGCGTCGCGGTGAGCTTTTTTGCGACCGAGATGATTGAATTTTTTATTATGTCTCATCGTGTTATTTACTCTTTATCTAATTTGTACTTGGAGATGTCCATTCCGAAAGATAGGTTAAGGCTCGCGAGCAAGTCATCAAGCTCTGTAAGCGATTTTTTACCAAAATTACGGAATTTCAACAGGTCGTTCTTGTTGAACACTACCAATTCGCCAAGAGTCTCAACTTCAGCGGATTTGAGGCAGTTAAGTGCTCTAACAGAAAGGTCCATATCAACGAGTTTTGATTTTAGAAGTTGTCTCATATGAAGTACTTCTTCATCAAATTCTTCCTCGTTTTCATTTTCACCGGACTCTACAGAGATTTTCTCATCGGAGAACAGCATAAAATGATATATCAGGATTTTAGCAGCTTCAGTAAGCGCATCTTTCGGATTTATAGAGCCATCGGTTGTGACTTCGATTATCAATTTTTCGTAGTCAGTTTTTTGTTCAACACGATAGGGTTCCACGAAATATTTCACATTCTTAATCGGAGTATATATTGAGTCGATTGCAATGGTGCTCGGATTTGAGCGATCTACATCATTCTCCTCTGCTACAACATAACCGCGACCTTTATTGATTGTGAACTCTAACTGGAAATTGGCAGATGGATCCAAATGACAAATCACCAACTCTGGATTTAGGACCTTAAAACCTGAAAGGACTTTACCAAGATCGTCCGCAGTGAACACTTCTTGAGCACCACTAACTTTCACGGTTGCCTTTTCCGAGTCAGTGTCATCGACAACACGTTTGAGACGAATCTTCTTAAGGTTAAGGATGATATTGGTAACATCTTCCATAACGCCCGATATGGTAGAAAACTCGTGACTTACGCCGTCGAAGCGTACAGATGATATAGCGTATCCTTCAAGAGAATTAACGAGAACTCTACGCAAGGCATTACCTACCGTAACACCATAACCGGGTTCAAGTGGACGAAATTCAAATTTGCCAAATGAATCGGTTGCTTCGAGCATTAAAACTCTGTCGGGTTTTTGAAATGCTAATATAGCCATGGATCTATAAAAATTTATTATTTAGAATACAATTCAACGATCAATTGCTCTTTGATATTCTCCGGAATATCTTCGCGTTCAGGATTGTGCAATAATTTGCCTCCTTTAATAGATTCATCCCACTCAAGCCAAGGATATTTGCTATGGTTGAAACCTGCCAAATTATCAGCAATAACTTCAAGTGATTTAGATTTTTCGCGAACTGCAACTACATCACCCGGTTGCACAGAATATGAAGGGATATTTACCACTTTCCCATTAACTGTGATATGGCGGTGGAGCACTATCTGACGAGCTGCTGCACGGGTTGGAGCAATACCCAAACGATATACAACATTGTCGAGACGAGCTTCGAGCAATTGAAGAAGAATCTGACCGGTAATACCCTTGAGAGAAGATGCTTTTTCAAAGAGGTTACGGAATTGTTTTTCAAGAACTCCATAGGTGTATTTAGCTTTTTGCTTTTCACGAAGCTGAATACCATATTCCGATGTTTTTCTTCTTTTGTTAACCCCGTGTTGACCGGGAGGATAATTCTTTTTAGCGAGTACCTTATCTTCACCGAAAATTGGTTCTCCGAATTTACGGGCGATTTTGGTCTTTGGACCGGTATATCTTGCCATTTTTAAATACTGTTTTAATTAAAGTTTTGATAATCCATTGTCAAGTGCAGCCGCGACTGCAGAGAGGTGGAAGAATTGCAGTCTATTCACTTGGCGCAATGTGAAAAAAATAATAAATAATGAAAAGTTTAATGAAATTGCGAATTACACGGTAATTCTGTACGATTCTATTACACTCTTCTGCGTTTTGGAGGACGACAACCATTGTGTGGAAGCGGAGTAACGTCGATAATTTCTGTAACGTCAATACCTGCTCCTGCAATGGTGCGAATAGCTGACTCGCGGCCATTACCCGGACCCTTCACATAGGCTTTCACTTTACGAAGACCTAAGTCGTAAGCAACTTTGGCGCAATCTTGTGCTGCCATCTGAGCTGCATAAGGGGTGTTCTTTTTTGAACCGCGGAAACCCATTTTGCCTGCGCTTGACCAAGAAATAACTTGACCTTCGCTATTGGCAAGGCATACGATGATGTTGTTGAAAGAAGAATGCACATGAAGCTGCCCTGCAGCATCAACTTTGACATTTCTCTTTTTAGATGCGACTGTCTTTTTTGCCATACTTTAATTTTATTTAGTAGCTTTCTTTTTGTTA
>JAFLTZ010000106.1 GCA_022509045.1 Muribaculaceae bacterium
AATCATAACAGACATCAAAAATTACGTGTAAAAAAAACACACTCGTGGGACACTTTTGGGACACTACTCGGAACGATAACTACAGGTTGGCGACCGACGGATATCCATCGTCACTTCGTACACCACCGAATTTATTACCGGATAGGAACTTTGGACACTTTATTGCCGTCGCGTTTAATGAAAATGCCATGTTCCGGATTGGTGATGCGTATTCCGTTCAGATTGTAATATTCAGTATTATTGTTTGTACTATCATCAACAATATTGCGAATACCGATATGGCTGTTCATTTGCTCGTAAAGGTCAGAGTATGCTTTGCGCAATTCTGCAATAAGTTTTTGAAGTTCAGCTATCGTTGTTGACGGTAAGTGGTACGCTTCATCACCGTCATTCCTCTTTAATGCTGCATTCTTCATCGTAGCCGGTGTTAAATTTGGATACATGTTATTGTCCGGAATACACGTTATTTCATCGGTGCGATTATATATGTGCGCGTCAGATATGACGAAATACGGATGACCTCCGGCACTCCCGCCCGACTGTGTCACCATGAATCGTATATATTTTGTCCCTTTGGGCGCATTGATTTCACTCGTGGTCTCAGTCACACCTTGTCCTGTTGAAGCTCCCGACTTGGTATAGACCGCTATCCACGTATTGCCGTCAATTGAGGTATCTATGCGGTATGCACGAGGGTTTGTCCCCGTGTTGGCGATATTTCTTGTGGTGTAGCTGAACTTGAAATGACGGAAACTCTCATCGCCATTTGGCACATAAAAGCGTATATAGTGGTCAAGCCCGTCTGTACTATTGTCACCGCTATAGTCTGAGTGGAAATAAGTGTCGATATTTGGTTCGCCGCTCGCTTTGGTGTCAAACAGCACACTCCACGATTTAAAACAATCGTTGTTGTTTAATTTCGTGTAGGGCGCGTTACTGTATATTACATCTTCTTTGTCATATACTTGGGAATAATCCAGTTCCCGCGACTCGGCATCCTGAACTTTACCTGCTTTATCGAGCAACGCATTCATATCTTGAATAAGTCCGTAAAGCTCGGCACGGCTGCTCATATATTCCTCAGTATTAATCATCGTGATATACCAAAGTGAGGGGGCGGAGTCCGACCAACGTACTATTGCGCCTCCGGCAGCGTGATGCAAGCAGTTGCCTGTCGCTCCGTTTTGCGCTACGGCATACACTCCATATCCCTTGTCAATAAGGGTATATTTGTATTGTGGCGTTTCGGTTAATGGGATAGCGGTGTTATATGCCGATGTGTAGCCTATATATAAATCGGTCTCTGCATTTCGGATATAATACTCATTTTCACTTCCGGGCACTGCCTCAAATATCCATTGCTGGTTAAATGGGATTGCCATATTCGTATCTATAACAGCGGAAATGCACGTTTGGTTATTGCCTGCCAATACTTTTGTGGGATAATTCTTATTGGTAAATGTATATGTGTTTCCCTCAACCACACTGATACGTGCGCGTGCGTTAGTTATGAGGGCATTATAGTAATTCTGCATCTTAATAATCTGCTCGGTTAATATCCCCTCAAACACAGATGCATTGCTTGAATTATTGATAGAATCAAGTAAATTCAAAGCCTCCTTATGATAATCGACTAAATTTTCAGTCTCCGATTCGTAATAGTAGCCCACCTTTGTGCCGGTCTCGTCTATTATCTTAATTTCCTCCTCATATAGCGATATGATACGCTTAAGTAAATCTATCTTCTCCTCAATACTGCCGCCCAACGCTGTATTTACCACTGGAATCGTAGTTTGGTTAGAGTCGGCACCGATTGCTACTATGTGTGCCTTGCGCGACATTAATGCTTCTACTATCTCTTGATTCACCTCAAAGGAATATGAATTGGAAAATGCAAGGAGATTGCCTGCTTCATCAAATACAAGGAATCCAACTCCAATGGCTGCATCTTCACTCTTTGTTATCTCTATGGTGCTCCCCGATACCATATAGGTATATCTGCCCGACGGCACATCTTTGTTGTTGAAAGATTGAAGTCCGCCTAATTCTCCGGCAAGTTCTTTGTTGAATTCGCCGTGTGTCGGGTTTGCCGACCCGGGGCGGTCATCTATCAATATGATAGCATCATTCTTTGGAAATCCGTATGCTGCAATCTCTGCTTTGACGGCATCAATATCTTTTTGTGATAGCACTGCATTGTATTGGCTATAGTCATCGATGGCATACCCGTCTAATGGAACAAAAAATCCCCATGCTGTAAAGAAATCCGTAAGGTCCTCTTGTGCGGCAATGCAACACATTTTCGCAAAATGCAACTTGTCATACAGCTCATTATGAACACCGGGTATTGTTGTCTTTGTTATAGGATATCTCCGGAGTAATTCATATAAACGTGGATAAAATTTCTTATTATGACCGGTCGCATGGTAGTAACACCATAGTTGCCAAAACATTCGGGTTGTTCCCCATGTGCCATGTTCAAGAAATGTCTTCCCACGCAGAAACAATTTAAGTTGATTCGATATGAAGTCACACCGCGATGTGCTCCTGTTTGTGTAAAATAAAGCAACGTTGGAAAATATGTTGTTTGATTCTTCTGTGGTGCCGGCAAGATTCATCGGACCTTGGTTTATATGTCCGTACTCGTGTGCCGGTCCCCAAATGTCTCCTGCACAGAACAGCGTCAATATCGCATCGATAGTGCTGACGTTATATGCTGTTCTCCACGATGTAGCGTTCATAAACAAATCTCCCTGTTGCGATATCCCCATCATACGGTTATTGAAGTATTCATTGTAGTGGAAATTGGGACTGCCGTTATATGTTTTCCCGTTAAATGTGAAACTATAGTCATCGTTCGTTATCGATTCGTAGAACCCTCGGTTATATTCCGATTTTATATCTTCATCACTCTGTATTCCCATAAGTATCCGTTCCGCGAAACACATGTTGTCCCATGCCTTCATAATCTTCACCGGGTCATATTCTCTGTCAGTTCCGACACTCTTATTTGTCAGTAATGCACTGAGAACTCCTTTTTGATTTGCTTCTCCCGGATGACTGGGTGTATCGTTAAGGTGTAGATGTAAGATTACATATTTCCCAACGAAATCATACATGGGATGAGTGGCACGTTGCACTGTATATTCAAAATCCTGTTGCGTATCGTTGGCATATAGAGCATCTCCTATGTGATTGAAAAAACCGTTAAGGCGTCCCCCCTCAATATGTATCTTGATAGGTGCGAACTTCTTCAGATTATATTGCTCTTTGGGTTGATAACGCGTTTCACCTGTCGATATCGACACCGTATTCACTGTATAATACACAAAGAAATGAGAATTGTCATCTGTGCATAGTAGCGTGTTCAATCCCTTGTGCAACTTTGTTCCGGATGTAGTTGAATTATACATGTCAACCCCGGTAGCTCCGTTTATGTACAATGTAGAACCCTCCGGTATGTCAGTCTCCACCATTACGTATATCAAGTCTCCGGCATCGCCAACTATCCCGGTCGGATTATTCATGTTCGTATATGCCTGGATACCTGCCATAGCAGCTGCGGTAGAGCCTTCCGAGTACGGCTCGTAATTCTGAACACGATATTTGCGAGCATACTTGTCATTCCATTCGGCAGTCTTATTATTATAAATATTACTCTCGGCCCAATCGTCCGACGCTATTTTATCCACCATCCTGCGGAGTGTTGGAGGAAGAGATGTGTAATTTGAATTATTTTCCAGATTGCTGCCGGTTAATAGCTGAGTGCACGATTTATCTTTGAATAGATTGTCGAGGTATGTTTGATATTCATCGTTCTTTGAAATTTCGTCGGAAATTTTTTCAAACGACTTGAGTATATCATCTATTTCCTGCTGCGTCTTATTTACTTTGACAAATTGCCATTGTGAACTTAGGCTCCCATCGCGTGTCCAACACACAATCGTACTGCCGCTACTTTGATTGTGAGCATAAGAGTAACTGGCACTATGCGATGTTGCGCGTAATGTGATGTTCCCATTATAATCCTCTATTATCATCAGCATAGTTTTGTCATCAGGTGTTGTTGGGTACGTCATAGTCCATTGCGTATATGTGGTAAGAGGACTTGTGAGATATGCTCCCGACGACACATTTCGCAAGTAATATCCGGAATTATCACTGTTTGCGCTGATATACCATTGTTGCTTTAAATCATTTTCATCGCCATCGGCTCCGATTGCCCCGGTAGATGATATCGACATCCATTTCTGTGTATTTACGTTGTGTATGCGGTACACCGCGCCATCTTCGATGTTTATTGCTGTAGAGTTGAGTGTAATAAATAAACAAATAAGTGTAGTTATGATTATTCTGTAGTTCATATGTATTGATGCTTTTTATTTCTGTAATACTTTTTCGTATGCAATTCGTATTCCCCATTTGAAATTGTGAATGCCGAGATTCTTATATCCGGATGTATCCATAATACGTTGCATACGAATATTTTCTACTCCCGTATCAACTTTGAATATCTTGATTCCCTTACTTGATACGTATTGTTCGATAGTGGCAAAAATTTGATGTCCTAATCTTTTATTTCTTGCATTTTGCGACAAAGCAAGTCTATGAACGGCTGCATAATCCCCATCCGATTCCCATATCTCCGGATGCAAGTCATACTCGATATCACGACTCAAATCAATAACACAATATCCTACAATTGCATTATCGAGAAGTATTAAAAAACCTTTAGACGCATGAATGTCAGCTTCAATAACTTCCGATGAAGGATACCCATCGCCCCATTGCATAAACCCCTGTTCTCGCTGAAACGCCCGAGCATCATCACAGATATTCAATATAACTGGTATATCGTTAAGAGTAGCATTTCGTAGTTCTATCATATTCCGTTTAAATTGTACTTACGATGGCAAATATACGGAAATTTGATAATATGTGAATCCTTATTTAGCCATAAAAAAAGAGGCTATATCATATTCTCCCGACATAGCCACCCTTATCCTAAAATTTGTTTATAAACTTTTGCCCGTCTCAGAGTCTTTTCATTTCATCTTCTGACGCGAAATTCCCTTTATACTTACTCTTGTAGGGCTGAAAGTTATAAATGATATTCAATGTTATTCCCCGGTTGTCGTTTTTTTGTTTCTTGTCAACAAAAATGCCAAATGTGTTCATCGTCCAGTCGTTGTTGGC
>JAFLTZ010000107.1 GCA_022509045.1 Muribaculaceae bacterium
CAAGCACCCGAGCGAGTTTACTCAAATCGGTGCCGACATCGATGTTCAAGTGCTCGAAATCGACAAAGAAAATCGTCGCTTGAGCCTCGGACACAAACAACTTGAAGAAAATCCTTGGGACGTATTCGAAACTATATTCACTCCTAACAGCATCCACGAAGGTACAATCACCGAGATGCTCGACAAAGGCGCTGTTGTCGCTCTTCCTTATGGTGTTGAAGGTTTCGCTACTCCGAAACACCTTGTTAAAGAGGATGGCTCTCAAGCTAAGGCCGACGAAAAACTCAATTTCAAGGTTATCGAGTTCAACAAAGATGCTAAACGAATCATTCTTTCTCACAGCCGAATTTTCGAAGATGAAGCTAAAGCTGAAGCTAAGAAAGTGGCTAAAAAAGCTCCGAAAGAAGATTCTCCTAAGGCTCAATCAGCTCCGGCTATCGAGAAAACCACTCTTGGCGACCTCGAATCTCTTGCCGCGCTGAAAGAGAAACTGTCTGGAACTAATACTGATGAAAAAAAATAACAGTAATTTTTCATAGAATAAATTTTATGGGTGGCAGGCGTAGTGATTACGCCTGCTTTTTTTTGTTCTGCTTGATTGAACTCACATAATTTATTACTTTTGTACATTATTTCTGTTTTTCGATTTCAACATTTCTTATATGTATAAAATTTTAGAAAAATCATATTTCTCCGACAATGTCGTAAAGCTCGTAGTTGAGGCACCACGCATAGCTAAAGCTCGACGCGCCGGGCATTTTGTTATTGTGAGAGTTGGTGATAATGGCGAAAGAATCCCTCTCACCATAGCTGATGCCGACACCGACCGCGGCACAATTACTCTTGTTGTGCAAGCCGTTGGCAACAGCACTCGCAAAATTTGCGCACTACGGCCTGGCGAATCTTTCACCGATGTCGTCGGTCCGCTCGGAAAAGCCACACACATCGGCCGGTTTGGCACTGTTGTATGCTGCGGCGGAGGTGTGGGTGTCGCACCGCTTCTACCCATCATCAAAGCAATGAAAGCCGCCGGCAACAAAGTAATTAGTGTACTCGCTGCCAGAACAAAGGACCTGATTATTCTTGAAAATGAAGTGCGCAGATATTCCGATGAAGTAATTATCATGACCGACGATGGGTCCTATGGAAATAAAGGGCTTGTCACCTTCGGCGTTGAGCAAGTCATAAATCGCGAACAGGTCGATTTGGTAGTAACTATCGGCCCGGCTATTATGATGAAATTCGTATCGATGCTCACTAAAAAATACGATATTCCCACCGTGTGCTCTCTTAATACAATCATGGTTGATGGAACCGGAATGTGCGGCGCTTGCCGAATATCAGTTGGCGGGGCCACAAAGTTTGTATGCGTTGACGGACCGGAATTCAATGCTCACGAAGTGGATTTCGATGAACTGCTTCTCCGACTTAAAGCTTATAATTGATTACAACAATGGATATTGACTACATATCAAATCGCGATGCAGAATGGAGGCAACAGCTGAGAGCTAAAGCCTCTGCCAAAGAGCGTGTCGCTGTTCAAAGAGTAAAAATGCCGGAACTAAGTCCTTCCTATCGAGTAACACATCGGTTGGAAGAGGTCAATCAGGGATTAACGGTCGAAATGGCTCGTAATGAGGCTTTTCGATGCCTCGATTGCCCTAATCCTCAGTGCGTCACCGGGTGCCCGGTTTCTATTGATATTCCGGGCTTTATAAAAAACATCGAACGCGGAGACTTCTCCGAAGCTATTCGCGTTATAAATCGCACAAGCACTCTTCCTGCTGTGTGCGGAAGGGTCTGCCCGCAGGAAAAACAGTGTGAAAGCAAATGTATTCACCTCAAAATGAACAGTCAACCCGTTGCCATTGGATATCTTGAACGATTTGCCGCCGATTCTTCGCGACTTAGCGGAGACAAACCGATGCAAGAATTAGAGAATCGCAACGGAATCAAAATTGCTGTTGCCGGAAGTGGACCGAGCGGACTTTCATTCGCCGGCGATATGGTTAAACTCGGCTACGACGTCACTGTGTTTGAGGCGCTCCATGAAATCGGTGGGGTTCTTAAATATGGAATCCCTGAGTTCCGTTTGCCAAATGCTATTGTCGATGAAGAAATCTCTGCTCTACAGTCTATGGGTGTCAAATTTGTAAAAAACACCATCATTGGCAAAACTGTTTCCATCGACGACCTTAAAGCCGACGGCTACAAAGCCATTTATGTTGCATCCGGCGCCGGACTCCCTCGTTTTATGAATATTCCCGGAGAAAATCTCAACGGTGTCATGTCGAGCAACGAATACCTTACTCGTATCAACCTCATGGGGGCCGGACTCCCGGACCATGACACCCCGGTACTTGGTGGTAAAGTTGTTGCCGTTATTGGTGGCGGTAACACTGCGATGGACTCCGTACGTACCGCGCTGCGTATGGGTGCCGACAGAGCCATGATTATTTACCGACGAACCGAAGACGAAATGCCCGCTCGAAAGGAAGAAATAAAGCATGCTAAAGAAGAAGGCGTTGAATTTCTCACCCTCCACAACCCGGTGAAATATATCGGTGATGACAATGGCAGAGTGGCTGTCATGAAATTGCAAAAAATGGAACTTGGTCAGCCCGACGAATCAGGGCGACGCTCTCCGGTTCCCATTGATGGCGCATTTGAAGAAATTCCCGTTGACCTTGTCATTGTCAGTGTCGGAGTTTCTCCGAATCCGATTATACCCGAATCCGTCAACGACCTCGAAATGTCTAAACGACACACCATCGTGGTTGACGACACATCTATGCAGTCATCAAATCCTTTCATCTTCGCCGGTGGCGATATTGTTCGAGGTGGAGCCACCGTAATTCTCGCCATGGGCGATGGCAAACGTGCCGCTGAAAATATGCACCGTTTCCTATCTCAAAAATAACAATAAATAAGGCGGATATTTCTCCGCCTTATTTATTAATATGTTAATATCACCCTACACCCACTCTCTCCCATATCGCCCTTTCCCGTTTTTTCGGAATATCAAAAAATACACAAATGTTAAATATTCTTAATATTGAATATTTTTATCAAAATGCCGTGCAAAAAAAAAAAAATGACTATATTCGTGCCGATTATGCAATATTTAACATATGATGATATTTGACAGACATAGTGAAAATCCCATCCGTGGCGTTCTGTATAGGGATGCCCGGTAAAATCTCATTATAATATAACACCCTATTTTCGCCGGTCATCCCATGAAAACTAAATACAAAATAAACATCAGAAAAAGCATCACTAAAAGAATATACCGTTAAATTTGTAGTTATTATGAAGAAATTTATCATCAATTCAATCTGTGCATTCCTTGTTCTTGGACTGCAAGGCTGTTCGAAGAATGTACGCGACACATGGCTGCATGGGAATTATGATTATTATCCGAAACAATACGAAGGAAGGTCCGATTCAATTGCTGCAATAGAGGCCCGGCAGGCTCTCGATTCTCTTAGTTTTTACGCAAGATTCAGTCCCAGACGGGTGTATTTTAATGCATCGGATGTTGATTATAATTATTATCCGGAGTACGATATATTTGCACACAATGGGGAAGCTATAATACATGATAATTCTTCAGATAATTTGATAGGTAGAATCTCCGATGTGCAGGTGGTACGTAATAAAAAACATGGTAAATATGATTATATTTTAACGTTTCGTATAACCGGAAGAACAAGATGCAGTTTATACTATTTCACGAGAAAGATACAGTTGTATATTGAAAGAGGGTCTGACAAAGTATATTGTGTAATGAATGGTGTAAGGATACGCTATGGGAGAATAGAACCTCTGTTAGGACCTCCTGAACGATATCGTGAGTATCGCTTCAAACAGGAACTGAACCCGATTTACAAAGATGTATATTCCAAAATCAATTTCAAGGTTGAATAAGCAAATAAGCCATAATCCAAATAATTATTATAACAAGTAATTAAAAATATAAAAAATGAAAAAGGTAGTAATATTTATTACGTTATGCATGATTTTGCCACAGTTGATGCAGCTGCATGCTCGCGACTTCACCTACACCTGCGACGGGCAAACAATCAACTTCACGGTAGTCGATGAAGATGCTAAAACATGCATAACTCGTGAAGGCACCGGTACTAATGCAGGAACCGTTATTTCCGGTAATTTAATTCTCCCTTCTAATCCAAAAGATGGAGACGTCGAATACAAACTAATCGGAATAGGTAAGCTGTCTTTCTGGCTTTGCCCTGACTTGGTCTCAATAGACATTCCCAACTCGGTTACATATATCGGTGGTGGTGCGTTCTACAGATGTACTTCACTGACTTCAGTTAAAATTCCTGATTCTGTAATTGAAATCGGCGACGAGGCTTTTCTGAACTGCTTCAACCTATCTTCAATAGAAATACCTGACGCTGTTGAAATTATCGGTTCTGCCGTATTTTATAATTGTTATAATTTAACATCTGCTGTAATCGGTAATTCTGTTAAAACTATAGGCTTTGAGGCTTTCAGGAGCTGTTCTTCTTTGAAAAATCTTATTATTGGGAATTCAGTCACTTCTATCGGGAATGCGGCTTTTAGTGGCTGTTCCAATGTAATTTCAATAGAACTACCACACACCTTAACGTCTATCGGACGTACTGCTTTTTCAAAATGTACCGCGCTGACGTCAGTTAAAATCCCTGATTCTGTAATTGAAATGGGTGAATCTGCCTTTTCAAATTGTACCGGATTGAGTTCTGTTGAACTTTCCAACTCACTAACAGATATTGCACTGAGTACATTTTCCGGTTGTTCAAACTTGAAATCAATCGTGATTCCTGAATCAATTGAAAATATCGAAATGAGTGCTTTTTATGAATGTAAAAGTTTGACATCTATTAACATACCAAAGTCTGTAATTTCAATTGGCACTTTAGTTTTTAAAAATTGCGAAGCATTGACTTCAGTATATTATAACACGCAGAATCCGATAATATGTGATGACGGAGTTTTTACTTATTACACCCCCACATTGTATGTACCCAAAGGCGCGGTTGATACATTTAAGACAGTATCCCCCTGGAATAAATTCAATAAAATCGAAGAATATGATTTCGGTGGTGTAAC
>JAFLTZ010000108.1 GCA_022509045.1 Muribaculaceae bacterium
ATAGCAAACAGTAATATTATTATTCCTATGAATAACATTTGCTCTTGTTTTATTCTCGCTTTATAAAGGAAGAATTCTTTTTCTTTTTGAAGATAGAGGGCTGTTGCAAGTGCATCAGTTTCATTAGTAGCATGGTTCAATGCTTTTAACCGCAGGGCTTTCTGATATTTTTCAGTTAAGTTATGATAGCCGTAGTAATCGATAGCAATATTGATGATGGTATCAGTGGGCGCAGTATAACGATTTATTATCATGGCTTCACTATAAAGGAGTGCCCATTTTGCCATTGTTGCAGAATCATGTAATTCTGAAACATCCAAACTGTTGAGTTTTGACAAAGCTGCGGATGGGTCACTTTCCATTAGACGTTGAGCCTCATCAAGAACTTTTGGTTGAGAACTTGAATAGCTACATCCCACCAGGATACAAAAAATAACTATATATAACAGACTGCGCATAAAACTTTATTTTTCAATATGAAGGTGCGGACATGACCTCATATTTTGCAAAGTTACAAAAAATAGATGCGACAAATTTAATGTCGCACCCAATTTTAAGTGTGAAAAATGTTTATTTGCTTGTTAGGCTGATTGTATTCTTTTGTTAATAGTTTAGGTATAAAAACGTGAGAGCCTACATCTGTTACTCTATCCACGATTTGAGGCTCTCACAGGCCTATCAGAGTAGGTTGAGCAATGATTAATGGCCTTACGCCTATGATATTGGACGTTGATATGTGGCGTCCGATTATAACACAGCTATCTGTGGTTGTTGAAAAAGTTTTTCCAATAAATAAGATACCCGATGAATCTTCGTTCACCGGGCATCTAAACGTATTTAGTTATTATTTTAGTCTTGGTTAAGATTTACTCGTTTCAATGCGATTGCTTCAAGCCCTTTTTGTGACTTGTCTAAGAATTGCGCAATCGTCATTGTCGGGTCTTTTACAAATTCTTGTTCCATCAAACATGCTGTTTTGTAGAATTTGTTAACACGACCGTTAGCAATGTTTTCAACCATTTGTGCCGGGAGGTTAGCTGCTTTTTCAGCAGATACTTTCTCTTTAAGATCACGGATTTCCTGTGCTTGAGCTTCGGTGATATAACCTTTCATTATACCTTCGTTCAGGTTCTCTTCGCTTTCGGAGATATATAAGTTGAAACCTGCTTTTTTCAAAGCCGCTTCTACTGCTTTCTTAACTTGTTCTTCTTTGGTCTTTTCAATTGCCACTGCACGTTCCGATTCTACTATATTTGCCGGAACACTTTCGCGGTTTACTGCAATCGGATTCATTGATGCAACTTGCATTGCTACTTCATGAGCCACTTGAGCATCTGCATCTGCCTTGTTAAGACCAACGATTGCTGCAAGTTTGTTACCGAAATGGTTATATGCCACTGTTGATGGTGCTTCGATATACTCGTATGCTCCAAGCTCCATCTTTTCGCCTGTTTTACCGATTTCTTCTACAATGAGGTCGCTCACTTTCTGACCATCGATTGTGAGTTCTTTGATTTCTTCAATTGATTTAGCTTTTGCAGCTACTGCTGCGTTGAGAAGCTTTTTAGTGAGTGATACGAAACCTTCGTTTTTTGCAACAAAGTCTGTTTCACATTTCAATGCGAGAATTGCAGCGAAATCTCCGTTTGCTACACCGAGACAGCATCCTTCGGCAGCATCACGGTCTTCGCGTTTTGCAGCTACTGCTTGACCTTTTTTACGAATGATTTCGATTGCTGCCGTGATGTCGTTGTTTGTTTCTTCAAGAGCTTTTTTGCAATCCATCATACCGGCACCTGTCATTTTGCGCAGTTTGCTGATGTCAGCCATACTTACAGCCATAGTTGTATTCCTTTCTTATATATGGTTTTTAAATTAATTACTATAATAATATAAACTAAAGGTGGCTTCTCGTTTCGAACTTTGTGTCCGATGAACGAAGAAAGAGCCACCTATATTTAGAGGGAGTTTTATTCAGCTGCCGGTGCTGTTTCTTCTTTTGCCGCGGGAGCTTCTTTAGATGCCGCTTTACGGCGTCCTACTCTTACTCGTTCTTTCTTTGGTGCGGGAGCAACTTCTTCGTTTTCAGCGGCTGCTACTGCATCCACTTTCTCAACCTTACGTTCTTCGAGACCTTCTGTCATTGCTGCACATACTGTGTCGAGGATAAGTTCGATTGATTTTGATGCATCATCGTTTGCCGGAATTACGAAATCCACGTTGCTCGGATCAGAGTTAGTATCAACAATTGCAAATACCGGAATACCCAATCTGTTGGCTTCTGCTACTGCAATGTGTTCTTTCATTACGTCAACAACGAACAATGCAGAAGGAAGACGATTAAGATCAGCAATACTGCCAAGGTTCTTTTCCAATTTAGCACGCTGACGAGCTATTTGCAGTTTTTCGCGTTTCGACAAGTTATCAAATGTTCCGTCTTTGCTCATCTTGTCGATTTGTCCCATCTTTTTCACTGCTTTGCGAATTGTAGGGAAGTTGGTGAGCATACCTCCCGGCCAACGTTCGATAACATACGGCATGTTAACTGAGGCAGCTTTATCGGCTACGACTTGCTTTGCCTGTTTTTTTGTTGCTACGAAAAGCACTTTCTTACCGGCTTTTGCAATATTTTTGAGCGCTGCTGATGCTTCTTCCAGCTTAGCTGCGGTCTTATATAAATCTACAATGTGGATACCGTTACGCTCCATGAAGATGTAAGGAGCCATTGCAGGATTCCATTTACGTTTTAAGTGGCCAAAGTGGCATCCTGCTTCAAGTAATTGGTCAAATGTTGGTGTTGCCATTTTTGTTTTAAATTTTTTTGTTTACGTTCTACTTAATCAACTGCGAGGTAGTCGGTTCTCTGCCGAATCTTCACAGTTTGGATACTAAACACACTCTCCCTTGCGAATGCTTCGTTAACTAAGCGCACCGGAAAGAGGGGGAGTAAACAAACGACAATATGAATAAGATATTAACGTTTGCTGAATTGGAATCTTTTGCGAGCTTTTGGACGCCCCGGTTTTTTACGTTCTACTGCACGTGGGTCACGGGTCATAAAGCCTTCAGCACGCAACGCCGGTTTATCTTCAGGATTAATCTTTACGAGTGCGCGTGCTATTGCAAGGCGAAGAGCTTCTGCCTGACCTTTATAACCGCCACCTTTCAAGTTAACCTTAATGTTATATTTACCCACTACCTCAAGTTTGGCAAGTGGTTGGCGTACGATAAATTGGAGAATCGAAGATGGGAAATACACTTCGAGTGCTCTTTTGTTGATGGTGATTTCGCCGGCTCCTTCTGATACGAATACGCGAGCTACTGCTGCTTTGCGGCGTCCTACTGCATTAACTTGTTCCATACGTTCTCTTCTCTATTATTTAAGTTTATTGATATCAATTACTTTCGGATTTTGAGCAGCGTGTGGGTGCTCTGAACCATTATACACATAAAGATTGTTGATAAGTTTGCTTCCAAGTTTTGTTTTTGGGAGCATCCCTTTTACCACCTTTATATATAGTGGGTGTTTACCCGACTTGACACTCTTGTTGTATGATTTTTCCAAAAGTGTGCGTGGTGTAAATTCTCTTTGACCGCCGGGATAGCCTGTGTAGCGTAAATATACGCGATCGGTCCATTTTTTGCCGGTGAGTGACACTTTCTCGGCATTGATAATGATTACATTGTCTCCGCAATCCATGTTCGGAGTGTAGCTCGGTTTATACTTTCCGCGTAGCAATTTCGCAACTTTTGCAGAAAGACGACCTAATACTTGGTCGGTAGCATCAACCACAACCCACTCTTTTTTTGCTGTAGCAGGTGTGGCAGAAATAGTTTTGTAACTTAAAGTATCCACTTTTAAATTCGTTTTAACTGTTAATTAAATCCCTCACACTCACAATTATAGCTCGGCCAAAAGCTGAATTATGGCGTGATTTTTCATTTTTTCGGACATAATCGGACTGCAAAATTAAAAATAATATATCTCACTACCAAATGTTTCCTACAATTTTTATCATTATTTTTGATATCCGGTAAAAAAGAGTAAATTTGTAAAAAAATAAAGCAAATGAATAGATGAAACAATATCTTGATTTAATTAAGGCGGTGATGGAGCACGGTGTGGATAAATCTGACCGAACCGGAACCGGAACAAGAAGCCTTTTCGGCTACCAAATGCGGTTTAATTTAGCAGATGGCTTCCCTTTGCTCACTACAAAAAAGCTGCACTTGAAATCGATAATCCATGAATTGCTGTGGTTTATTGCAGGAGATACAAATGTTAAATATTTGCAGGAAAACGGAGTGCGGATATGGAATGAATGGGCTGGTGAAGATGGCGAATTGGGTCCTATATATGGTAAACAATGGAGAGCTTGGCGCGATTGTAAAGGTAATGAAATCGACCAGTTGGCGGAGGCTATAAATGCAATTAAGAATAATCCTGATTCTCGACGTATAATTGTGAGTGCATGGAATGTCGGTGATATCCCGGAGATGCATCTTCCGCCGTGTCACGCATTTTATCAATTTTATGTGGCTGGTAATCGTTTGAGTCTCCAATTATACCAACGCAGCGCTGACATATTCCTTGGTGTGCCGTTTAATATAGCGTCATATGCATTATTACTTATGATGGTGGCGCAGGTTACAGATTTGGAAGCGGGCGATTTTGTGCATACTCTTGGTGATGCGCATATCTATCATAATCATTTTGACCAGGTGGCAGAGCAATTGAAAAGAGATCCGCGAAAACTCCCCACAATGACGCTGAATCCTGACGTAAAACGTATTGAAGATTTTAAATTCACAGATTTTACTCTTTCAGATTATAACCCCCATCCTCATATAAAGGGCATTGTAGCCGTATAATCATTTGAATATGCAAACAATTGACAATCTTACTATAATTGTGGCAATGGCACGCGATAAAGCCATTGGTAATAAAGGTGATTTGCTTTGTCGGC
>JAFLTZ010000109.1 GCA_022509045.1 Muribaculaceae bacterium
TTCATGGCTTCTGCAACTTCTATGTTCTGTTCTTCTTACGATTAACAGATACAAGAATGATAAAAATATTTTATTATACTTCTTTTACATATTTATTATTATTTTTTTCATTTAAAAACTCTAAAAAATACAATATTTTTTATTAATTTTGCAAAAATTAAAATGCGGAAAAAGGTCCTTTCTGAAAGCTGAATATATTATCTTCGTTTACAAGATATTAATATGCATCATATTTTTATATCTGCACATATTTATATCTATGTATGATAAGAAGACAAACGCAATACCGGACCTGCTTGCATCGACTCGTATTGTTACGGGTCTCCGATATGATAAAAATAAAAACAACATAAATGACACGAAAATGGAATTATGTGCCACTTACATCAGAAGAAGAACAAATTGCGCAGGAATTGGCGGCGGGTCCCATCGATTGCCGTGCTGTAAATGAACTGCTCATAGAGCGTGGTATAACCTCTCTTGAGGATGCCAAACGCTTCTTTTATCCATCGTTATCAGATTTGCTTGACCCATTTCTGATGAACGGAATGGATGCAGCTGTAAGTAGGCTCAACAAGGCTTTAGGAAAAAAAGAGCGGATAATGGTGTATGGAGACTATGATGTTGATGGGATAACAGCCGTAGCCTTAGTATATAAATATCTGCAAAACTATTATTCAAATCTTGAATACTATATTCCCACAAGATATGAGGAAGGATATGGTATATCATTAAAAAGCATCGAATACGCTAAAAGCAACGATGTTAAATTAATAATCGTATTGGATTGCGGGATTAAAGCAGTTGAAGAAATCAAATATGCCAAAGAGTTGGGTATTGATTTCATCATCTGCGACCACCATGTCCCCGACAATGAACTTCCTCCGGCAGTGGCGATATTAAATCCTAAGATGCCCGACAACACATATCCATATCCTCATTTATCGGGATGCGGTGTGGGATTTAAACTTATGCAAGCATTTGCATTGAGTAATGGACTGGATAGCAGTAACGAACTTGAAAGTCTCCTCGATTTGGTAGCTGTCAGCATCGCAGCTGATATAGTTCCAATAACCGGAGAAAATCGCATATTGGCGCATTACGGACTAAAAAGATTAAACCACAACCCTAACCTTGGACTTAGAGCTATAATTAAAATATGCAACCTCGTGCATAAAGAAATTACCATCAGCGATGTTGTGTTTAAAATAGGTCCGAGGATTAATGCGTCGGGAAGGATGCAAAGCGGTATGGAGGCGGTAGAACTATTAGTAACACGCGATGCTGCGGAAGCACTTTCTTTGGCGAAAAATATAGACCAATACAATCAGGACAGAAAAGAGCTTGACAAGCGTATCACCGAAGAAGCAAACAATATTATTACAGATGGTGGTGCTGATTTGTCAAAGAATAAGTCAATAGTGATATACAACAAAAATTGGCATAAAGGAATCATCGGAATTGTAGCATCGCGATTGACAGAGTTATACTATAAACCGTCGGTAGTGCTCACCTACTCAGATGGCATAGCCACCGGCTCCTCGCGAAGTGTTCAAGGGTTTGATGTGTATAAGGCTGTAGAAAATGCTCGCGATTTGCTCGAGAACTTTGGAGGTCACACCTATGCCGTGGGGCTGTCGTTAAAGGAGGAAAATATACCGGAGTTTACTCGCAGATTTGAGGAATATGTAAAAGCCAACATTGAACCGACGCAACTGACCCCCACTGTTACAATTGACAGCATTCTTCAGTTTGCAGAAATAACACCTGCATTCTTGCAGTATCTGAAACTTTTCAATCCGTTTGGTGCCGGGAATCCTGTCCCTGTATTTTTCACAAAAAGAGTTCATGACTATGGCACAAGCAAACTTGTGGGCCGAAAACTTGAGCATATTAAGCTTGAAATAGTTGATGACAGTTGCGGAAATGTGATGAATGGCATTGCTTTCAATATGAGCAAATATTTCAATCGAATCAAGGCTGGTGAGGCATTTGATATATGCTATACTATTGAAGAGAACAAACATAGAGGCAATAGCATGGTTCAATTGCAAATCAAGGAAATTCAAATGGCTAATAACTAATTCAACAGTTGAGGTCGGAGAAATCATTAACAAAGCATGAGGCTCTGAAAAAATACTGGGGATACGAAACATTTCGTCCTCTCCAGGAAGATATCATCGATTCTGTACTTAAAGGTGTCGATACTATCGGACTGATGCCAACCGGTGGAGGAAAATCACTTACTTTTCAAGTACCGGGCGTAATGGGACATCAAGGTATCACGTTAGTAATTACACCTATTATATCCCTTATGAAAGACCAATGTGATGCATTGGTACGAAAAGGAATTAAGGCTATTTACCTACATTCGGGACTCACATACGCAGAATTCAAAAGGGCTATTGAGAAATGTGTGAATGGTAACGTAAGGTTCTTGTATGTATCCCCGGAACGGATTCTTTCAAAAGGATTTCTTGAAAGTATTAAAAACATGGAAATCACACAGATAGTTGTTGACGAAGCTCATTGCATATCACAATGGGGTTATGACTTTCGACCTTCATTCCTAAATATTAAAAGATTAAAATCAATACTACCTGCTGTACCTACATTAGCATTAACCGCAAGTGCCACAAAAGAAGTTGTAAATGATATAGCCATACAGCTTGAACTTAAAGATTATGCAATATTCCGCAAAAGCTTTCGTAGGGACAATATAAAATATATTGTCAGAAACAACGAGAACAAGATAGAATATGCCATTACCGCATTAAAGCGAACTCCCGGAAGTGCAATAATATACGTAAGGAGCAGAAAGAAAACTTCCGAAGTGGCTCAATATCTTGTGTCGCAAGGAATTTCTGCAACAAACTACCACGCAGGTTTAACAATTGAGGAGAAAAACGACAAGCAGAACAAGTGGATTAATAATGAGGTACGTGTAATTGTGGCAACAAATGCATTTGGTATGGGTATTGACAAACCGGATGTGAGATTAGTTATTCACATAGATGTGCCATCATCTTTGGAAGAATATTACCAAGAAGCAGGGAGAGCAGGGAGAGATGGAAAAACATCGTATGCACTGCTAATAGCATCAAATCCTGATAAAGGTGTCATGAAAAAACGAATCACAGATATGTTTCCCGATAAGACGCACATTAAGTATATTTACGAACAACTTGGAAACTACCTGAATGTGCCTATAGGTGGTGGATATAATCAACTATATGATTTTAATTTTACTTTGTTCTGCAAACAGAATAATTTTCCGCTAAGTTCAACTGAAAATGCACTTAAAATACTTTCTCGCTCCGGGTATATAGATTATATCGAAGAAGTGGAAACTCAATCGCGTATAATGATTATAGTAAATAAAAATGAGTTATACGATATCCCTACATCTAATCCGAACCTTGAAGATATCTTCACCACGATATTACGCCAATATACAGGATTGTTCGCCGATTATGTTAACATCAATGAGCAATATATTTCGTATATTACAGGATATACGCAACAACAAATATATGACACCCTTATTGAGCTGTCAAAGAAACATATAATTCACTATATTCCTCGCAAAAGAACGCCATATATCCTATATACGACCTCTCGAGAAGAACCTAAGTATGTGTTAATTCATCGTTCAGCCTACGAAGAACGCCGAACTGTAATTGAAAAACGAATGAATGCTATGATGCAATATGCATTTACAAGCACCGGTGATTCCGCATGTCGCGAAAAGATTATGCTGCAGTATTTTGGAGAGGACTCGGCTTGCGAATGTGGTCATTGCGATTTGTGTGTGGCGCGGAAGCAATTAAATGACCAGAATGAACACTATTCTATTAAAAGCGGGATATTGCACACACTTAAATACACCCCTAAGACTCCTGAGGAAATAATTTCTACACTATCCTACCCAAAAAAAGATATAATAAACGAGTTGCGTAATATGACACGAATCGGAGCCATTAAATTTGACTCCGATTCCGACACATTTAGAATTTCTGATTAATCAACCGTTATAAAGAAGCATGAAATTCACAAATCCCACATACACCCAAAATAACAACAGCATAATTATACCCACTATCACAATCGCATTTGAGTGTACACCGTCAGGACGCGACTTTCGCCATACATACAAATTAAATATGTATAGAATATTCAACGCTATCCAGTTTGTCCAATTTAGCCATGCCGGAAAACTTGACACCCCAAATATCACAAGTGCCAAAAACACAAACATAGCAATATATAGCAAAACAACTCTAGCGGTAGCTTGATTATATATGTTGTACCATTTATGCGGATTTATTTTCATCATAATTCTACTTAAATATATATTTTATGAGAACCACACTTGCTTACAAATTGAATATATTAAATACAACGAGAGAAGTGGATCAATATAATATTGAAATCGTGGATATTTATATAATTTCAATAAATACTCGTCAATAACTGTTAAAACAAATATACCGAAAACTAAAATTATTCCGAGAAAATCAGAAATTTCATTATAATGTCGATATGAAAGAATTATTAAGTAAATTATCAAAATCACATAGCGCCATGTTGGCCATGGTTTTGGCTCTGGTCGATTAGGCTTATATTTATTTAAATCTATATTCTCATCCATAGATATATAGCCAAAAATTTAATGATTTTCGTTCTTTATTACCTCATTCATACAATTATTAAAGTTTTGACTACAAGATGAAGTCAAGCAAATTGATATAACAACGAAAATCGATGTTGCAATAAATAAATTAATTTTTTTCATTTTAATATAATTTTTAAATCTTAATAATATATCAGCTGATTTTCAATGCAAAACTAATATTTATTTGAGCATACATCGCTTCAATACTTTTAACAGGTATAA
>JAFLTZ010000011.1 GCA_022509045.1 Muribaculaceae bacterium
CCTACCGGAGAAGCCTTAATAATCACAACCATCATGAAAAAATATATCGGTGAAATTCTAAGGTATGACGTTAAACGCGCACCTATCACTCTTATTAGCGCCGAAGCAGAAGAAAAGGGTTTTTGGGAGTTTGCTCCGGGAAAAGGTATTAATTTCAAACAATACATCGACCGATTGGATATGCTGCCAGACGGCACCATTCGCGTAATTGACTACAAAACCGGTTCCGACATGCTTAATGCCGATTCAATAGAATATCTGTTTACTCCATCCGAAAAATTATATACAGTTCAAGGCATATTTCAGTTAATGCTATACGCTTGTTTTCATAATTATTGTGAAAGCAAGCCCGACCAACCCCTACGCCCGATTATATACAAAGTAAAAGATTTCTTTGGGAGAAATCGTGCTAATTCTGAAGAATTTACTTTAAAGATAAACAAAAATCCTATTACCAACCATTTAGAGTACAAAGAAGAATTCTTGCAACGATTGGAACAAATGATTGATGAAATATTTAATCCCGACATCCCGTTCAAACAATGTTCCGACTCCAATATGTGTGAGTTCTGTGGTTTTACCAACTTCTGCCGCAGATAACAATCCCTCTTGTAGATTCTATTCATAAACATTAAAAAAATGGCACTACATACTTGACAACAGCCATATAATATTGTATATTTGCAATGAACGTCGTGTGGAGATAATTTATGTGCGGTAGTAATTTAATTGTTTAACTCCAAAAAAAAACTGATATGAAATAAACTTGAAAAACTTTTACACAACCCTGGGACACTCTCGCGGGACATACCTTCTGGGGCAGCATCAAAATAACAAATTAACAAAAAACACCCAATAAATCTTTAATTCAAAACACAAATAGAATAATTTGAAACAAACCACCACATCAATCAAAATTATGTGTAAAAAAAACGCACTCGTGGGACACTTTTGGGACACTCGTTTACCTTGTCTTTTCCTAATTTGGATTGACTTTTAGAAAATTTTAAATCTGATAAAGGTTGACGAAGTTGATATTGAAAATAAAAGATTAAAAAAGTGTCAAAAACACTTGTTTTTCAACTAAAAACTCACTACCTTTGCATGCTTTCTATAAACATCCGTGTGATGGGAAATTAAGCAAAATATAACTTAATTTTGAGTAACACATTAATTTTTCAAAACAATGAAAAAATTTGCATTAACCGCCGAACCGCGTACAGATCTCGGCAAAAAAGCAACCAAAGCCCTTCGTAACGAAGGCAAAATCCCGGCTATAGTCAATGGTGGCGAAGTTGTTGACCTCCCTTTCTCCGGAACATTAGCTCCAGGTGAAAAATTGATTGAAACTACTGCCGACGGAAAAAAAGGTGTAATTGTTACTGACATTATTGTAAACGAAGCTGATGTTCGTAAACTTATCTACACACCCGAAATCTTCGAAATAGACCTTACCATCAATGGTAAAGCAAAAAAAGCAGTGCTTAAAGATCTTCAATTTCAACCTGTTACCGATAAGATTCTTCACATTGATTTCCTTGAAGTTTCCGATAAGAAACCTGTTGTTATGGAAGTGCCTGTTAAACTCGAAGGTCACGCTGCTGGTGTTAGAGCCGGTGGTAAGTTGAGTCTTAGCATGAAAAAAATCAAAGTTAAAGCTATCTACACAAATATACCTGAAAAGGTTATTATCAACGTTGATAATCTTGAACTTGGAAAAACTATTCAAATTGGCGACCTCCACTACGAAGGTCTTGAATTAGTCAATGCTAAAAATGCTGTAGTTTGTGCAGTTCAATTGACCCGTGCTGCTCGCGGTGCTCAAGCTAAAGCATAAGCCCATTCAATCTGAATATTCATTAAATGAAATATTTGATAGTTGGTTTGGGAAATATTGGTACTGAATACCGATACACCCGCCACAACATAGGATTTAGAGTGTTGGATGCCTTTGCTGAGGCATCCAACATTACTTTTACTACTCAACGCTATGGTGATATATGTGAAGGCCGAATAAAAAACAAGCAAGTAGTACTTCTGAAACCCTCCACATATATGAATCTCAGTGGTGATGCAGTAGCCTATTGGATAAAAAAAGAAAACATTCCACTCGAACAAGTGCTTGTGGTTGTTGACGACCTTGCTCTTCCATTTGGCGTCCTTAGATTAAAAGGTAAAGGTAGCGATGCCGGTCACAATGGATTAAAAGATATAGCATCAAAAATAGGCACTACAAATTATGCTCGCCTTCGCTTCGGTATTGGAAATGACTACCCTCGTGGTATGCAAGTTGAATTTGTATTAGGTCATTTCCTGCCTCAACAGGAAGATATCCTGCCCCAACGGTTAAATATAGCTGTTGAAGCCATTAAGGCATTTTGTCTGAGTGGTATTACTTTCGCCATGAATAACTTTAATAACAACACACCCATAAATGAGTAAAACAGAAGAGAGAGTTGACAAGTGGTTGTGGGCAACCCGAGTGTTTAAAACTCGTACCATTGCCACAGATGCATGCAAAAAAGGACGCGTGGAGATTGGAAACGTTTCTGTTAAACCTTCGCGCACAATAAAACCCGGTGACATAATTTCCGTCAGAAAACCACCTATAACTCTCACGCTTGAGGTAATCGCATTGACCGAAAACCGCATTGGCGCAAAGCTCGTTCCTGAATACCTTAATAATCTGACACCAAAAAGCCAATATGATTTACTCGAGATGTCCCGTATAAGCGGATTTATTGACCGACAGAAAGGAACCGGACGTCCTACTAAGAAAGAAGCACGCGACTTGTTGGAATTTACATCCGAGATGTATGACTATGACTCCCTTGATTGGGATGACGACGATATAGATTAGTAATTATATCGATTGATACTATTTAGCGACTGAATATACAAATATTCTACCTCCAAACGCTCTATTAGGGCATCAATATAAAACCGTTTCTCAAGCAAATATTCCACAAGTGATATTTGTCCCGCGTTTAGGGCCTTGTGCAGCAAACGGATATTATCTCCTGATAGAGCCGTATCGTATGTAACAAGTTCGTCGGCAAGTGATTTGGCCGTTGCATATTCTTTCGCAAGATTCTCGGCGACAGTTTTGCTCCACAATTCTGCTTCAATATTATTTGCAGTTTTTCGCCCACGCGCTGCCTTAACACTATTTCCTGAATAAAGCGGCAACGATATACCGGCAGTTATTCCATTAAACTTATCGCCAAGTTCATTCATGTATTTATATCCGATAGAGAATGATGGCATTAAAGAGCGTTTCGCTGCAGAAATCTCATATTCATCAGCCATACTTTGTTTCTTATAATATAATGCCATCGGATCTTTCTCTGTAGCATAAGCTATATACTCGTCAAGCGATGATGGCAATTGCAACAAAGGATATTCGTCAAACACATCCACCGATATCGGAATTCCACCATTCGCTGCGGTAAGATTTACTTGTAGTTCCGCACGACGCGCTTCAAGAACTCGAATACTTCTTAATGCCGATACCCTTTCAATTTTCAGCTTATTAATATCTAATATTGACACCTCCCCATATTCAAATGCCTTACTATATGCTACTGTTAATGAATCTATATCCGACAAAATGCTGGAATACAAATCTAACTGCTTGCTTGTCCATACAATTTCTGCACAGAGAGAGAGCACTCGCGTATGAATATCGCGACGCAATGCCTCATATTGATAATCTAATGATTCATGCCGTGTATTGATAACTTTATTTCGAGAATGATACACACCAAGCCACTCGAACGACTGCGAGGCTCCTATCTCCATCTTATTCCCTACCGCATGGTCACCGAACATATACGAGAAATCAACTTCTGGTCCCTTAAGAGAATTTTCTGCTCGAAGTTCGTCTAAATCTGACATATTTCTAACACTCATAGCTTTAAGTTCAGTGTTATTTTCGTCAATCTGCAACAAAAATTCGGCATAATTAACCGCACACAAGCACTGAGCTAATACAGTAGCGATTGCAGCTACCATAAATCGTATATTATTCATATTTATTCCTTGTTCTTATTTATAAATGAATATAACACCGGCACCACAAACACATTCAAAACAGTAGATGTAACCAAACCTCCAAGAATTACAATAGCCATAGGACTTTGTATTTCGTTACCTGGTGCACCAGCTTTTATCACTAATGGGATAAGTGCCAATGCAGTAGTGAGTGCAGTCATCAATATAGGGCTTAACCTATCTGCCGACCCTGATATTATTCTCATTCGTTTTGTCATTTCCGGTGCCTCCTCTTTTAAATGATTATATCTGGATATAAGCAACATTCCATTACGCGTAGTTATACCAAGTAGTGAAATAAATCCAATAATTGCCGGGATATTCAATTCAGAACCAGTCAATAACAATATAATCACTCCTCCACACATCGCCAATGGCAGATTTACTAAAATAACAAGAGACTCTCTCACACTCTTAAATTCCTGATATAGCAATACAAACACAATCAATAGCGATAATAACGACATCCACATTAACGTCTTCGACGCTGTTTCCTCACTTTCAAACTGTCCCCCGTATGCAATATTATATCCATCCGGGAGTTTTACATTCTCTGCAATTGCGTTCTTTATTGCATTTACCGTTCCTACAAGATTCCCATCCGACACATTCGCTGATACCACAATGCGACGGCTCACATTTTCCCTATTAATAGAATTGGGACCTAAATCAGTACGTATATCTGCTATGTTATGTAGTGGAATTTTACCATACGAGCTATCTATTGATAAATTTTTAATATCTTCAATACGAGATGTCTCACTATTCGCAATTTGTACAACTATTGGAACAGGAAATCCATCGTCATAGGCATGCGATACCTCTTTTCCTGCAAAAGCGACTTCAAGAAATTCACGAAAATCTGACATTGTAACTCCATAGCGAGCCATCAGTTCCCGTTTCGGAGTAATTTTTAATTCAGGTCGCATAACTTGTTGCTCAACATTAATATCTATAACACCAGGTACATTCTGCATAACAGACTGAATTTGAGTCCCCAAATTATACAATGTAATTAAATCATCTCCAAATATTTTGACAGCTATCTGAGATTCAGTCCCGGACAACATTGCATCAATTCTATGCGAAATCGGTTGTCCTATTTCAATATTAGTTCCCGGTATATCTGTGAGTTTATCACGCAGTTCCTCCATAATCTTTGAACGCGAACGTCCTGAAAGTACATACGGAGCTTCAAATTCAGATGCATTAACACCACGCGAATGTTCATCCAATTCCGCGCGACCAGTCTTTCGAGCCACTTTTTTTATTTCAGGAATCGACATAATAGCCTCCTCCGCTCGTTTTCCTATCTCATTGGAAACGTCAAGAGACACGCCCGGTAATGTCGCAACATTGATCGTAAATGATCCCTCGTTGAATGAAGGGAGAAAGCTTCTTCCCAATGTAAGAAATCCCACACAAGCCACGACAAAAAGAGCAATAATTACGCCAAGAATAGTTATCGGGCGAGTTAAAACCCTTTCCAATACATTTGTATATGTTTTTTTTAGGGCAACAATTAGCTTCGGTTCTTCAGTCACCGAGTTATCATTTTCTTTTAGAAGATAGCTACACATTACCGGTGTAACTGTTAAAGCGACAACGGTGGAAGCTATCAGGGCCACAATGAATGAGACACCCAATGGTATCAACAATCTCCCCTCAATACCTGTAAGAAAAAACAATGGGAGGAAACTTGCCATTATTATCAACGATGAATTGAAAATAGGCATTCTGACCTCAGCAGAAGCTCTAAATACCACATCTATAGATGACAACCGTTCTTTTTCAGGCAATCCTTTATTCTGACGCAACCGTTTATACACATTTTCCACATCTACAATGGCATCATCAACCAATGCTCCCATAGCAATGGCAATACCTCCGAGACTCATAGTATTTAGGCTGTAACCACAAAAATGTAGAATTAACAATGTAACAAGAACTGACAAAGGCAATACAACAAGCGAAATAACAGTTGTTCTCACATTCATCAAAAAGAAAAACAACACAACAATCACAAATATCGCACCTTCAATAAGGGAATGCTGAATATTACTAATCGAATTGTTAATAAAATCAGATTGGCGGAAAATATCTGTATGAAATTGTATGATATTTCCCATGTTACCTTCAATACTATTGATACACGCCTCTATTTTTTTCGTCAGTCTATTTGTATCAACATTGGGCTGTTTAGTAATAGTCAGTAACACCGCCGGTGTATCATCGACCGAAGCAACTCCCAATAACGGGGTTTTCATTCCGGCAACAATTTCTCCAATATCATTAAGTGTTACGACTCCGTTTTCATCAGATCTGATTACACATAACCCAAGTTGATTCATATCTGATGTGCGAATATTTCCCTTAATTATGTATTCGTTACCATATTCGTATATTGAGCTGCCACCCACATTGTTATTCATTGATTCAATAGCAGCAATAACCTCTCCGATGGAAACATTAAAATGTTTCATCTTCTCGGTATTGATTTGTACATGGTACTGCTTTACATCTCCTCCCATTACAGAGACTTGCGACACCCCAGGTACGCTCAACAGCATACGACGCAGCGATTGGTCGGCAAATGAACGTAACTGCATCAATGATATTGAATCAGAAGTAAGCCCGATAATTAATACCTCACCTAGAATTGACGACTGTGGACCAAGCACCGGACGCTTAATATTTTGAGGAAGTTCGTCATCCAATGTGCCAAGCTTTTCACTCACTATCTGACGAGCAAGATATATATCGGTATTCCAATCAAATTCAACCCACACAACACCAAAGCCATTAGACGCAGAAGAACGAACCCTGCGCACACCGGTCGCACCATTAACAGCTGTTTCTATCGGAAATAAAACTGTTTTTTCGATTTCATCAGTAGAATATCCCGGAGCCTCGGACATTACAACAACAGTTGGAGCATTCAAATCCGGAAAAACATCAATCTCTGAGCGTAAAGCCGTCATAACACCGGCGCATAAAATTATACCGGTAGCAATAAGCACGATTGCTCTATTGCGTAATGACATTCTAATTATCCTATTAAGCATAATCTGTCAAATTTAATGATGATGATGTTCGCAACCGTCGGGTATAGCAGACGAATTTCCTGCAAGCCGAATGTATGTAGAGCCTTTCACTACGACATCTTCGCCTTCATTTAATCCGTGCAATAATTGCACAATTTTTCCATCACTCGCACCTAATTCCACTTTGCGTTTATCGTAACAGTCATCATCAAGACGAACATACACATAATAGTTACCTAACTCCTCTACAACAGATTCAACAGGAAGTTGGATGCCATAATTTTCAGATTCTGAAATCAGATATATTTCCACAAAGGAGCCAACCGATAAAGACCCATCATTATCTACTTCGAAATATACAGGCAGATATCCCGACTTCACAGTCATAGCGACCGGTGACGATACTCTTTTGCCATTTAAAGCAGCCATCGACACTATTGTACCATCAGCGAGCACAACGTTTGCAGTTTTAATTGTTGAATATGTTGATTTAAGACGCTCCGGAAGGTCGGCACGCAATACTATACGTGAATTCCTGTTTATTTCCGCTATTGGTGCACCGGCTTCAACATATTGCCCATCAACAACAAACAAGTCTGTGATAACTCCTGCAATTGATGTACGAGCTAACACAGCTTGTTGAGAATTCGGCAAATACGCATTTTTGGCAGTCTCATAAACTTGTAGTGCGGCATTATACTCTCTTTGAGTAACTATCTTATCTTCATATAACGGCTTCAATCTCTCCAATTCGCGTTTAGCAGCTTCATAGTCAATTTTAGCTTGTTCATTGGCATCTCCACCAGTCATATTCTTAGCTGAAACAGTACAAATACCCACTCCAGCTCCTACGTGTGAACCTTGAGATATTCCCTTTGCTATTTTTACTATTCCTGACGATGGTGCAGCCACTGTATATGATTCACCTGGAGCCGATTGTATTTCTCCGGATACTCTAATCGCTGATGACAACTGCGTGCGCTTCGCTAACATTGTCTCAACACCATATTTCGCTGCCCTTTCAGGGGCAAATACGATAACATCCGATAAAACCTGCTCATCATCATCATCATCGTTATCATGCTCCTCACAGCGTACATGGTCGTGGTCATGACTGTGTTCATGATTGTGTTTATGATTATATTCATGCTCGTGGTGGTCATGACCATTTTCATTATGTGAGACACACGACGGCAAAAGCAGCATTGCTGTCACATACGCGACAAATGCTATATATTTAAAATTCATGTTTATACTGATTTTCCGTTAATAAAATGATTCTTATTCTCAATCAAATATCAACGGAGGAGCTCGGAATGATATCCCTGTTAGGAGTGGTACTACATATATCCTATCGTTAAATGCCCTTAAGGCATCAATTATAAATAATTTAAAATTCAGATAATTATTTGAAGATAACTCGGTAAATACCCACAACAACATCATCTGAGTAATAGACGGACACTTAATAGCGGCTTTATCGCAAATTTCCATTGTCGATATTTTAGCGGCACAATGCTGTTCATGGTCCAGAGGCAAAGAATGCTGATGAGAATGTGTGTGTTCATGGTTATGAGTACTATATATTGAGATACACATATGTCCGCATGTATCATGGTGGTGATACTGTAAAACAGATACAAATACCATGATTACGGAAATAATCAATGCCAATATATATTTTGTAGATTTCATGGTACAAAACTACTATTATTTTTCAATATATCAAAATAGAAGTAGATAGGTAAAAATCGGATGGGGGTATTTCCCCATCCGATTTAATAAGTTATTTTGCTTCATTTTCTGCTCTATCAATACCTTCTTTGATTTTAGCCCAAAGGTCGTATTTTTGTACTTGATACAAATCGAATACCATAAGACCTGCCGAACGTGAAAGGCAGAGATAAACCGCATCGGCAAACAGGTCACGATGATTTTCACCATATATTGTTCCCAACATAAGGCAATCATCACCCACAAGTTTATTAGCACGATTTATTGCATACTCGATAGATTCATTATCATCTGCACCCCATACTTTTTCAAGATATGCACCAAGTTGAAAATGGTCGAGATATGGAGCAAAACCCGTAGCTTTATATTCTTCAGAACCCCATTCAGGATAATCAAGTGCAAAATCGGCGTTAGGAGATGCCCAATTTTGACCGGTCTGATACAAAGCGTGAATCCAAGATGCAGCCCAATATTCAACAATAATTCCCGGACGAATAGCTTTCACCTCAGTAGAGATAGTTTTAACCAAATCAGAGATAAGTTTGGCTCGCCAAGCCCACCATTGTTTATAGAACTTACCCGGCACTTTTTCACCTTTTTCATCAAATGTGAATATATCATTCGGGAAATTCTCCACAGTTTCTCCGAGATATTCCTCAAATGCTACTTTAGATGCATCAGAGAAATCACTGCTCGCATCAGCAAAACGGCAATAATCAAGCGCCACACCATCAACCTCATACTTGGTAACAATTTCTTTCATGAATTCGACTGCAAACTCACAGTTTTCCTTAATAGCAGGATTAAGGAAAGAACCTACCTTTGTTGGATCGTATTTAATATCAAGATACTTATCGTTATCTAACCGTTCGATACAAGTTTTTCCGGCCCAACGAACAGAATCATCATAAACGATACCGTTATTCCACCCTCTGTATGGTTGCCCGAGCGGCATAATCACAGCAGAAGCAGTTACTTTCATTCCCAATCTATGTGCTTCATCAATAAAGAACTGTAAGTAATCCCAATCACGGCCTTCAGAGGTTACACCTCGGTAAGATGTAAGCTGAGGAAGGATTTCACTATTATAAAGCACATGCCCATTGAGAGCTTTTACGTCAACTACAACAGCATTGAAACCTGTTTCCTTCGCTTTTAAAAGATAATGGGTTACAGAGTCTTTTGTGAGGAAACGTTTGAAATTAGCATCTGCTGACATCCAAAGGTATTTTGGTTTTTCAGCAACAGGTTTAGAACAAGATACTGCAAAGAGCAGCGAAAGCATGGTTAAAATAGATACAACAATTTTTTTCATAATGATTTAGAAATTGAATTAAAAAAACAAGTGTGCCAACAGATTGATTTTCAAACTATTGACACACTTTTCATTATTAATATAATTAACTGATTATAAGAATATTAGCTAATTTTCTGACAAGTAACTTTATATGAATGCAAACCAGCTCGTTCAAACCATACTGTAATATAACATTCATCTTCGTCTTCATCATAATACCAATCACTCCAGCACCCGAATGTAGTAGAACGAGCGACACCTATAGGATCAACAAAAATATGGTCGTCCGTTACACTCTTTGCAGTCATAGTTTCATCAGTTATAACAAACGCTGAATTCCAATCATACTGAGTAGAAAGCAAAACATACTTTTTACCATTGATAATCATAGCATTAGCTACCGGCACACGAACACCGACATTCAACGGATACATCCCGAGTTTAGACCACCATGTATCAGCTCCATCATTAATAATCTGGCGTGTATTAAGCACATTGTTCTCCATCTCATATTTGATACTCAAATCATTACCCAATCCACGCACACGTGCTGTTTCCTGATTAGCGACATCGGCAGACGGAAAACGAACACCTTCTGTATAGCTTAAAACATAATCCGTAGTATCGGAAGCATCATACGGTGAAATCATTTGCCAATATGGATACAACGGATCAGCCTGACCATATCCACCACCAAATCCGGCAGACTGAACACGTGTATATATCAAATCATATTGAGAAGAAAGTCTTCCATTTACAATTTTCATTATATAATGCTGACCACGTTCTGCACGAGCAGTTTCACTACCAGTCCGCAATCCACCCATAGTGAATGTAGCGTTCTTAGTAACATCGCCACGAATCTGTGGATTGGCGTACATATCAAGAAATTTCTTTTGACCATTATCGAGAGTTTGACGGAAATCCAGACAAAGAGGTGCAGTACCTAAAGAAATCGGAGCAGCATTAGGATCGGTCCAATAGAAAAGTTCTTGACGATCAGGATACAAGCCTGTAACTGCAACCATATTACCCTTATCATCTGAAGTTATAGCAAGAATTTTTTTAACATCAACTATGTAGCTACCCATGCTTTCACCAAGATTCAAGAACGCATCCTCTTCTCCGGTTTCCTTATTGAAAACTCGAATAGCTAATTCCTCATTAGCAGGATACGTAGTACCTTCCTGATTGTCATACCCCCAACCATAAGCTCTACTATACAGAGCAATATGATTAGGCCCGCAGAAAGCTACATAAGCCATCATATCGCCATATTCAACCCTATTGTAAGGGCAGCCTTCAAAATAAATACCACCGGGGTAACCGAGTTCAGGGAAAGTTTTATTAAACAATTTTTCAATGCCAGAGAAACCTTCACCATAAGGCAAAACCTTACTCTTTTCCCATGTGATATTATATACAGTTTTATTTTTACCAGATGCAGATGTTACGGTAAAATTCACACCACCCGGCACAGTATAGTCCCTCGGCTCAGATGGATTAGGCGAAATAGTAGCACCATACGACAAGAAACACCGAGCAGACGCATTAGTTAGCATTATAGAGTCGCGTAACTTAATTTTTACACTGATGTTGGTATTAGTACCATCAAAATTTGATTTATAAACTTTCCCAAGAGAATCGACAAGAGAAAATTCATACAACATCATAGCCTCATCAGCATTTTTCATTTGCTCAATAACCGAATCACCGCAAGATGTAGCAAATGAAAACGAAGCAATAGCTGCAATAGAGGCAAATAGATATGATTTAATATTTTTCATTTTCTTACATATTAATTATTATCTACTTCGATAGCATAAATGCGATATTGACGTTTAGTACCTACACCGGAGCGCATGGTAAATGTTTTACCATATTTATTATTTTCCGGATCATAAGTGAGATCATGACGACCGACGAACCCCTCTTCACAAATCACATCCAAATCAAGAGAAGATGTAATAAAAACATTCGTTACATCATATAGTTTCCATTGAGCCGGCGTGAGCTCAAAACGCACAATGCCGAAACCACCTTCAATTTGTTCCTGAGTGTAATCAACACCATAAACGAGTTCTTTATATTCAACCACATTTCCATCTTCGTCGAGGACTTCCTTCAAATTGACAGGTTTATCACCATTTTCCGGATTGTCGCCCTTACAATATTCTTCGATGATACCAGATATACCCTGCACTTTCGGTGCCATAGTTATCTGTATAGAAGATATTGTGTTGCGCGTGTGCACATAGTCGGCATCAGGCGACTTACAGCTTTGAGCAAAAGGCATCAAAACAGCTGCACATATAATTAATTTACTAAAAAACTTCATATTCACAATATATTAATATTACCAATCAGGATTATCGTAAGCCAACTTATTATTTGTAATTTCATCTGTAGGAAGAGAGAAATAATAATCACGTTTTTCAAATGACCTCTTTTCGCCAGCATCTACATCCACATATTCATATTCATAAGAGCCATCCCACTTCATTGTAATCTTAGTACCATGCATATTTTTATTATTAAGCACTTCTTCACTAAGTTTCCAACGACGGAGATCCCAATAACGGAAATTCTCACCACCAAGCTCACAAATGCGCTCTTTACGGAGAATCTGCATGAATGACTCCAAGTCGGGAGCATCAGTCAAAGTCTTTTTCGGGAGTTGCACACGTTCACGAACTTCATTGAGAGCATCAAGAGCTTTCTGTGCATTGGCACTATAGTTTAACATTGCATAAGCCTCTGCTTTATTGAGCAGAACTTCGGCATAACGTAAAATCAATTCCGGAGTATAACTTCCGTCAGCTCTATAATTAGCATAACCTTCCTGAAGATATTTACGCATATAGTAACCTGTGCAGGTATAACCATAAGTACATTGAGTAGATTGATATTCTACATAGTGGTCAGTACCATCAGGACAACCTTGTCCGACGAAGGTTTCTATCGTTCTACCTTCCCAATTAGCACCATTATAAAGGATAGTAGCATGAAAACGCGGTTCACGATCGGTATAAGGGTCAGAATGCGATTTATTCCAATTGTCCCAACTGAATTCCGAACCATCTTTCCATTCGAATGCATCGGCAAATTCGGCAGTAGGAACACACTCAGCTGTCATTTGAGATTGTGTAATATTGCCATCATACGCAGGACGCATAAGTACGTCATAGCTGTGAGTTTTATCTTTTTCCAAAAATTCCACAACACTGATAACCTCACTTCTATTATTTTTTAATTTGTCCGCAACAAATAAATCAGCATAATTAGGAACCAAAGATGCACCCATCTCTTTTACCTTCTCAGCCGCATCGGCAGCCATTTGCCATTCATGGGCATAGAGTGCTATACGAGAAATAAAAGCGTATGCAATCTTTTTCGTAGCACGACCTAACCATTTGTCTTCCCATTCGTCGGGAAGATTTTCAGCAGCAAACTGCAATTCATCGAGAATAAATTTGTAGGTTTCTTCCTCTGTAGAACGTTTCAGATGAATATCCTCTTCATACATACCGTCAGACATACCATACTTGCCAGACCAAGGGGTACGAAGCACTACTCCACCATAAACACGAGCAAGATACCAATATGTGATAGCATTACAGAAACGAACTTCCGCTTTACGAATGTCGCACCATTCATCTCCAAATTTTTTCCCATAACGGTCTATATCAAGATAGCACACATTGGCACGACGAATGCGGTCGGTATATAACCCCCAACATCCGAACGGACCGGCACTACCCTTTTGAATACCATCACGACGAAGTACCACCTTATTATAGCGAGAAGCACGAGCATCCCAGTTAGTACTCTTTAAAAGATCTGCATAAGTGTCAAACAATCCGCCACCAACAACCATGAAATCCTGAAGATTATTATAAGAAGCCACTACATACAAATCTGCAGTAGATTCAGAACTCCAAACAGCTTGGTCGGAGAAAGTATTTGTTGAGTTAATATCAAGAACATCATTACATGATGAAAGCCCAACCAAAGCCACTAAAGCTGCGCATATAGAATATTTAATTTTATTTTTCATTATTATAGTCCTTTCTATTAGAATGAAACATTAAGACCGATATTCCACGTGCGAGGTTGCGGATAATATCCGGCACTTACAGAAGGAGATTCGGGGTCGGCATATTTATTATGGCTGAAAGTAAGAAGATTTGTACCGGAAACAAACACGTTAATGTTGCTAAACGGGGTTTTCTTCAGCACCTTTTCCGGTACATTGTAACCAAGGGTGAGACTTTTCAAACGAACATATTCACCATTGACAAGCCAGAATGTAGAACGAACACCATTGTTACCATTGTCAACAGTAGAAAGACGCGGATAACGAGCACCGGTGTTTTCAGGAGTCCAGGCATTTTCAATCAAATATTTAGGAGCATTACCATTGCCATAAAATGCAAATGTGTAAGGAGTAGAAGCCGAAGAAGCAATACCCCAAGAACCAAGCAACTCATAATCTACGTGACCAACGCCCTGCCAAAGCATGTTTAAATAGAAATCTTTATAAGAGAAATCCATATTTAAAGAGAATGATATTTCCGGAAGAGAACCGTAACCGATTTTTACATAATCAGAATTAGTACCTTTGTAAGAAATAATACCGTCACCATTGGTATCTTTGTACATAATATCGCCTAAACGAAGCACACCTGAAGTAGAAGGAGACGCCGGAGCATTATCGAGTTGTTCCTGTGTTTGGAACAAACCGGTAGCGATAAGACCATAACGAGCACCTAAGGACTCACCAATAATAGCGCGATAGCTCGGAGAATCATCAGTATGTACCCTACTCAACACTCTATTACGAGCAAAACCAAAAATACCACGAATACGATAACTAAAGTCTTTACCCACTTGAAGCTGATGCTTGAGAGTAAAATCTATACCACGGTTTTCAACAGAGCCGGAGTTTCTCATAGATGGATAATATCCACCGAGCGAAGACGGATAATAACCTGCAAGAGATTCTATAATATCGTCGGTATATTGATAGAACATATCGATTTCTGCACCAAGTTTATAGTTAAGAATATCAAAATCAAGACCGATATTCCACGTATTTGTAGATTGCCATTTTAAATCACGATATACATATTGGTTAGCAGTATAGAATAATTTGTAAGGATTCCCATTATATACAGCCGACGTAGTACTTGTCATATTGAAAGTCGAATTAAACATATATGGGGTAATATTATCCTTTCCGGACTGTCCCCAACTTGCGCGTAATTTCAAGAACGAAATCCATGGAACATTATTTTTGATAAAAGGCTCACTTGACATTACCCAACCTGCAGAAACGGATGGGAAGAAACCCCAACGGTTTTCAGGAGCGAATTTATAGGAGCCATCGTAACGGAACGCAAATTCCAAAAGATATTTTTCAGCAAAATCATAGTTAAAACGACCGGCATAAGACACCTGAGCAGTGTTAGAGTGAGAACCCACTGTGGAATTTGGTACAATTTCAGCAGCAAGAGAAACATCGATTGGATCGTTAGCAATAAAACCACGAGCAACGGTTTGGAAATTGTATCCGATGTATTTCTGAGCCTCATAGAGCAAAACAAGATTTACTCCATGTTTTCCAAAATTACGGTTATAATTTAGTTGAGGTTGTATTTTCCAACTTTCAGATTCAGATGATGCACGGAGAAAAGATTTGTTTGTTGCTTCATCTCCACCTCCATATCCACCTTTAACTTGAAGGGTCGGTTCACTAAAAGTAGAATTAACAACCATAACATACGGAGCATCTGTAAAATATGCACTATTGGCGTGAGAATAATTATAGTTACCAAAAACTGATACTTTCAGACCTTGTAACCATGGATGAATATCCTTAAAATCGTATTCAAGACGTAAATTTCCGTGAATTTCATTCACAGTAACTTTGGAATTACCCGTATTGTACAGAGCAACAACCGGATTATATGTCATACCACCTACATACCAGGCCACGGGATAACCTTTGTATTCTTTCTTGAGAACAGGAAGAATACCAGCAGCTTCACGAGCAGGATTAGATTCGGATGTTTGCGTAAAATCAACTGACGGGTCATCCTTTTGACGACGCAAACCACTAATATTCATATTAAAACTGAGGTTTTTAGCCACATTAGCATCAACATTTGCACGGAAAGTGTAACGCTTGAAATTAGTATTCTTCATAGAACCATTCTGGTCCATAATACCGAGCGAAGCATAATACCGAGCACGATTAGTACCACCTTGGGCTGAAATATTATGCGTCTGAGAAAACCCTGTTTGGAAAGTTTCCTTAATCCAGTCTGTTTCCCCAAGATAAGAATCGGGGTCATTATTTCCATTTAGAATTTGCTGTTGGAATTCAGATGTGAATATAGGAGAAAGTCCATCCATAGCACGAGCTTTGTTGTGATAATACATATACTCCTTAGCATCGAGATACTCAGGGAAGCGTGTATTCTGCACAAACTGGAAATTACCATCATAAGAAATTTTAGTTTTACCCTCAGCTCCCGCTTTTGTTGTAATAAGAATTACACCATTAGCACCTTGTACACCATAAATGGCAGCAGAAGCATCCTTAAGCACAGAAACGCTTTCTATATCCTGCGGGTTTACGTAGTCCATCGGCATATTCACTCCATCGACAAGTACGAGAGGACCGCTTCCGGCAAAGTCATTTATACCACGGACATTGATTCGAGAACCATCCTCGCCCGGTTTACCAGTACTTTGCACAGCCGTGAGACCGGCGGCCTTACCGGTGAGCAAGTTGGAAACATTCTGCTGTGGCGCCTTCATAAGTTCTTTGCCGGAAATAGCAGCAACCGAACCAGTGAGCGTGATTTTTTTCTGAACGCCATAACCAACGACTACGAGTTCGTCGAGAAGTTCCGAATCTTCATTAAGAACAACATTGACTTCACTCTTACCATTAAGGGCAACTTCCTGAGTTTTGTAACCCACATAAGTAACAATGAGAGTAGATTTAAGCGAGGGAACCTTCAGCGAAAAAGCGCCATCCATGTCGGACGCCGTCATGACATTGGAACTACCTTTTAACTGTACAGTAGCACCTGGCAGCACTTCTCCTTTGGAGTCACTCACTGTTCCTGTAACGTTAACATCTGCAAACGCAGCAATTCCCGTTACAAAGCAAACCATCACGGCTAAAGCCCTGAGTTTGTTCGTGAGAAATTTTTTCATGCTTAAAATGAATTAATTACTGTTTTTATTTAATATTTATTGATTATTTCGCAAATGATAAAATTGTTTGAAAATTAAGTAAAAATAGTTAAAAACACACCTTTATCAATAGCAATAATTATGCAAATATAATAATAATTAATGAAATTTCTAATTAAAATAAAGAATGTATAAATAATTTAACGACCCAGAATAGTGTCCCAAAAAGTGTCCCACAGTATGTGTGTATTTTTTTCATACGACTAACCTGCTAATTTCTATACAAATATAACAAATATATACTCATTTGTCAATAATTCCGGGACAAAAAAACTCCTGAAAAAATTTCAGGAGTTTTTTTTATAAATCCGATCCAAACATTATTTTTCAGACAAGAATTTGCCTTCAATATCTACCGGGAAGGCATTAAACGGATCAAGCATTTTATCAACAACCACGGCAAACTCACCACGCATGATTGGAGCCGATGGATCGGTTGATGTAAATCCGTTTTCCGACGATATCTCAACAGTATCGACACCTGCAGCCTTAGCAATCAGGGCCGCTGCTTGAGCTACAGTAACAGGCATTTCGCCTTCAACAATACCAACCGCCTGAGGATATAATTCATAGAAACCATCAATAGCATTAGCCATTAGAGTAGAATCGGCATGCAACCATGTTTCATTCGCCCAATTAATACTTTTTCCTTCTCCTTTAAGAATACCTGTAGCACCGATTTTTTGGTATGGAATAAAACGTTCATCGGACTTCGGAACATCAAGATATGGCATGATATATCCGCCACGGGCGAGAAGTTCATTTTGCACATCGCGCACAGAAACATTTTTCACGGAAGTGTGATTTTTAAGTGCCAGTGCCGCAATTACACCTGCGACTTGCCCTATTTGAGTAGTGATAGGTTGCAGACGAGTACTACCGTTAGCTATGTTAGACACTGAAATTGATTTCTCTGCCACAAGCATATCATCTACATCCTTCGGGATGAGAGTACCCATTGGAAGACACCAAGAAGGGACTTTGTGGAAATAAAGCATAGGTATATCTTCAGGTCCATTATACGAGCTATGATGGTGATCGACAGGATAATCACCAACAGCTATACCGGTGCGATACAGAGGCAACGGACGGTCAAAAGGATAAGAAATATCGTTTACGTTGAAACGCACAAGACCATGAATTCGACGAGATTCACGCACATAAGGGATAAACGGCAACTTATCAGATGTAGGGAATTCGTCGTCAGCAAGTCCAAGATTTTTCAAGCCGAGCTGATTCTGAAGGAAATATACATACTGCAATGTATGGTTACGTGCAATAGCAAGTACAGAATCGCGCTGTTCACGAGTCATATCCACAATATTTGCATAAAAATCATTACCATCGTTAGGCCAGTTAATCATATATTTGCCATTCTGCAACTTGCCATAATTCATCATGTGTTCAAGTGAATGATATTGTTTTCCGGGGATGGGTTCCGGACACAAGTCATTGGCACAAGTGCATTTGAAAGTCATTTTGTCATAGCCCTCCGGCATAGGAATGGTCATATCGGCATCCTCGCCATAGTCTTTAAGAATGGCTACCATAGTCATATCCTGCACAATGTTGTAAGCGGAATCGGGAGCAATATCTTCACCAGTAATTTTACCATTTTCCATACCAAGATCATATCCGACGCCCACCAACTTAGCTACATCGCCAAATTCAGTGCCATCAAGGAGTATTTTGGCATGAATAGTCACATTTTTGCCGGAAGCATTAGTTACAACAGCCACCCATCCGGTTTCAACTTTTTGCACATCGACAAGACGTGATTCAAAAAGGATTTTCAGATGGTCGGATTCTCGCCCAGCAAGTCGCTGCAAAAGTGCATTTGCCACAGAAGGCTCAAATGAATACGCTGCTACCCAGTTTGTATTCATGTTTTGATCGCCACCATAAATAGCGACAAGACTGTCGCGGAACTCACCGAAAAAGCCAGACGGCATGCGTTTGTTACCATCAATACAGCTAACACCTGCGCCGGTGAGCATACCACCAAGCCATGTAGATTCTTCCACAATTACAGCATTTACATTCATGCGAGCAGCCTGAATACCCGCAGCTGTACCGCTTGCACCTCCACCAACAATGAGCAATTCGGTGTTTATATCATACTTAGAGCATGATATCACCAACGAAGCAATTATCATCAGTGCGATGTGTTTAAAAATTTTCATCATGTTAATGAATTTATAATTGGTTTAAAAATAATAGAGTTCATAAATTACGATTACAAAAATAGTCTATTTTGTAAAATGTAACAAGTTTTAGCTAAACAACTTTATTATATACAAAAAGATGGCGCAGCCACATACGCGACAACGCCATCATATATTAAGAAACAATCCGCAGTATTACATCATACCGCCCATGCCACCCATACCACCAGCAGGCATTGCAGGAGCAGGATTTTCTTCTTTCTTATCAGCAATCACACACTCTGTAGTAAGGAACATTCCACCTATAGAAGCTGCATTTTCAAGAGCCACGCGTGTAACTTTCGCTGGGTCGATAACACCTGTTTCAAACAAATTTTCAAATTTCTCAGTGCGAGCATTGAAACCGTAATCACCTTCACCATCCTTAACCTTTTGCACGATTACAGCGCCTTCAAGACCGGCATTATAAACAATCTGACGCAGAGGTTCTTCAATTGCTCGTTTTACGATTTCGATACCAGTATTTTCATCATCATTTTCGCCTTGCAGATTTTCAAGGGCTTTGATGCAACGGATATATGCAACACCACCACCGGGTACGATACCTTCGGCAACAGCAGCACGAGTGGCACTGAGTGCATCATCTACGCGATCTTTTTTCTCTTTCATTTCCACTTCGGAAGGAGCTCCGATATAAAGCACAGCCACACCACCTGAAAGTTTTGCAAGACGTTCCTGCAATTTTTCGCGATCATAATCGCTCTTAGTGGTTTCAATTTGTGTCTTAATCTGAGCAACTCTATCCGCAATGTTAGTTTTGTCGCCAAGTCCGTTAACAATAATGGTGGTTTCTTTATCAACGGTAACTTTTTCAGCACGACCAAGCATATCAACAGTAGCGCCTTCGAGTTTCAAACCTTTTTCTTCAGAGATAACAACACCACCGGTGAGAATAGCTATATCTTCGAGCATTTCTTTGCGACGGTCGCCAAAACCAGGAGCCTTAACAGCGCAAATCTTGAGAGAGCCACGAAGACGGTTCACAACTAAAGTGGCAAGAGCTTCGCTATCAACATCTTCAGCAATAATCAACAATGGACGACCGCTTTGTGCAGATGCTTCAAGAATAGGAAGCATATCTTTGAGAACAGATATTTTCTTGTCATAAAGAAGGATATATGGGTTATCCATCTCACATTCCATTTTTTCGGTACTTGTAACGAAATACGGAGAGATGTAGCCACGATCGAATTGCATACCTTCAACCACTTCAACGCGAGTATCCGTGCCTTTGGCTTCTTCTACAGTGATGACCCCTTCCTGTTTTACCTTTTCCATTGCATCAGCAATCAATTTACCGATTTCTTCATCGTTGTTAGCTGAAATCCGAGCGACATTCTCGATTTTTTCGATATCATTGCCAACAGATTGAGCCTGAGCTTTGATAGAATCAACCACACAAGCAACAGCTTTATCAATACCACGTTTCAAATCCATCGGATTTGCGCCGGCAGCAACATTTTTAAGACCAGTAGAAACGATAGCTTGGGCTAGTACTGTAGCTGTAGTTGTACCATCGCCGGCATCGTCACCAGTCTTTGAAGCAACTTCTTTAACAAGTTGAGCACCCATATTTTGGAAAGCATCCTCCAATTCAACTTCTTTTGCAACTGTAACACCATCCTTTGTAATGTGAGGTGCACCAAATTTCTTTTCAATAATGACGTTACGTCCTTTAGGACCAAGTGTCACTTTAACAGCATCGGCAAGTGCATCTACACCTTTTTTAAGCTCTTCGCGAGCCTGTATATTGAATTTAATTTCTTTTGCCATAATTCATATAATATTTATAATGTATAAACCTTAAATAAATTAACCCACGATTGCCAAAATGTCAGATTGGCGCATCATCAAATACTTTTTACCTTCAAATTCTATTTCTGTACCCGCGTATTTGCCATAAAGCACCGTATCACCAATTTTTACAATCATTTCTTCATCTTTAGTACCATTGCCTACAGCAATCACTGTACCTTTCAATGGTTTCTCTTTTGCTGAATCCGGGATAATAATCCCGCCAACTGTTACTTCTTCTGCCGGAGCTGCTTCGATAAGCACTCTGTCGGATAATGGTTTAATATTCATAATAGTAGTTTATATATAAGTTTTTTAATTAATTTCCATATATAGATTGTGCATATTCTGTGCCAAATTAAGAATCATTGCCAAATTGTCACAGTCATGTAAATCTACACGTATGCCAATCATAATTCAAAGGTAACACACTATACTAATATTAATCGTATCGGTTTAAATGGACCTTTTTTCGACACGACGCCTATTTTTTATTCAAATAATTGTATAAACGCAAAAAACATGTTATCTTCGTGGAATAAATTAGTAATTTTCAACATAGCAAATTTCATTTCAAAAAAAAACATACCGATCGTAATGAGTTATCTGAAATTTGACAAGAACCTGATGATTAACCTTGAGCAATCTCTACCGATAGAGATGCTCCGTACAAATCAATCGGGAGCCTATCATTGCACTACAATTGTGGGGTGCAATACCCGAAAACAACACGGGCTGCTCGTCTGCCCGATACCGGAATTGGGTAATGACAATTTTGTTTTGCTGTCATCGCTTGATGAAACCGTGATTCAACACGGTGCCCCTTTCAATCTTGGTTTGCACAAATACAAAGGAAATACATTTAGTCCTAACGGACATAAATATATTCGTGAATTCGATTGTGAAAACGTACCAAAGATGACATATCGTGTGGGCGGTGTCATTCTTACGAAAGAAAAAGTGTTTATTTCTCACGAAAATCGTATTATCATCAAATACACCCTCGTAGAAGCACATTCGCACACCACATTGCAATTCAGACCATTTCTTGCTTTCAGAAATGCAAACGACCTATGCATGGCAAACGGAGTGGCTAATCAAACATTTGAAAATTGCATCAATGGTATATCGTGCTGTATGTATGATGGGTTTCCTCGACTTTATATGCAATTCAATCGCAAACCAAAATTTATTTTTAATCCTTCTTGGTATAAAGATATTGAATACCCAAAAGATTAAGACCGCGGAATTCCATATAGAGAGTATTTGTATGTGCCCGGATATTTTGAACTTTCTATAAAAAAAGGAGAATCAATATATTTTTCTGCCGGACTCGAAGAACGCAGCACTCGAAATTTCGGTAAAATGTATGAAACGGAAGTCAAATCGCGCACTCCGCGATTCAGTTTCTATAATTGCCTTAAAAATTCGGCAAAACAATTTTATCTTAAAAACGACAATGGGATGTATCTCTTAGCAGGATATCCATGGTTTAAGGTGAGAGCTCGTGATGAGATGATAGCACTTCCCGGATGCACAATAGCTTGTACTCACCCGAAAGAATTTGACGAAATAATGAATACTGCCATCAATGCATATTATAAATATATGAACGATGGCACGCTTGATAAAACTATTGAACTAATCGATTTACCGGATGTGCCACTATGGACAATTTGGGCAATACAGGACCACGCTCGAAAATTCGGAATAAAACCGACAAAAGAAAAATTCGGCAAATTTATCACAGATGTTCTTAACTGGATTATCAAAGGTGGCCACAACAACCTGTTTCTCAACGACAACGGATTACTCTCAAGCGATGGCACAAAACGTCCGATATCATGGATAGACTCGTCATATCCCGATGGCAAACCCATTATACCACGTAGCGGATATTTAGTTGAATATAACGCGCTGTGGTATAACGATTTGAAATTTGCCATATCTCTATTTGAAGAAGACGACACAATGAGTGCCACTCTTGACTTATGGGATTCAATTGCAAATAAAGCCGGCAACGCATTCATTGATACGTTTTACAACAATTATGGTTATCTTTATGACTATGTAGATGGTAATTACGTGGATTTAAGCGTTCGCCCAAACCAGATTATAGCAACAAGTCTCGATTATTCCCCACTCGACCGTCGCCAGCGCAAGACCATATTGGATATAGTGACTCGCGAACTACTAACACCGAAGGGATTACGCACATTGAGTCCCAAAAGTTTCGGATACAAACCAATATATGTCGGCACGCCCGAAGAACGTGAATATGCCTATTTCCAGGGGACTGTACGCCCATGGTTGATAGCATTCTATACGTGGTCGCATTTAAAAGTGTTCGGAATTCAACGCATTTCATTTATAGAACGTATGATGATTGGCTTCGAAGAAGAAATGACACAAGGTTGCATCGGCTCCCTATCGGAGCTATACGATGGCAATCCGCCATTCGTTGGTCGAGGTGCCATATCATACGCGATGAACGTAGGTTGCGTACTCGAAGTGCTTCGCCTGTTTAAGAATTTACACTTGATTGACAAATAATAAAAAATATACATGAAAGCATTAATGTTCGGGTGGGAGTTTCCACCACACATACTTGGAGGACTTGGCACAGCAAGCTATGGTCTGACAAAAGGAATGCATAAAAATGGAGATATCGACATTACGTTCGTTATACCGAAGCCATACGGTGATGAAGAAAAAGGGTTTGCAAACATCGTCGGGGCTAATTGTGTGCCGATATCCTGGCGAGATGTTAGTTGGGAGTATGTTGAAAACCGTATTGGTAGCGTCATGAATCCACAACTATATTTTGATTTGCGAAATCAAATTTATGCTGATTTCAGTTACCTATATACCAACGATTTAGGATGTATTGAATTTTCGGGCAGATACCCAGACAACCTTCTCGAAGAAATAAACAATTATTCTATTGTGGCAGGTGTGATTGCCCGCACTATTGAGTGCGATGTAATTCACTCTCATGATTGGCTAACGTATCCGGCAGGTATTCACGCGAAAAAAATCACAGGTAAACCGCTTGTAATTCACGTGCATGCAACAGATTTCGACCGTTCGCGTGGCAATGTAAACCCTACTGTTTTCGCCATCGAAAAAGATGGCATGGAGAACGCTGACCACATAATCACAGTAAGCAATCTCACTCGCCAAACAGTAATTGAAAAATATGGCATAACTCCTGAAAAAGTTACTACCGTACACAATGCGGTGGAACCTCTTAGCGAGGAACTGCAAAAACTTGAGGTAAATAAATCAAAAGAAAAGGTCGTTACTTTCCTCGGGAGAATCACTATGCAAAAGGGTCCTGAATATTTTGTAGAAGCGGCTGCAAAAGTTCTTAAAAAGAAACACAACGTACGTTTCGTGATGGCTGGCAGTGGAGATATGATGGAAAAAATGATTAAACTTGCTGCCGACAGAGATATTGCTGACCGTTTTCATTTCACCGGATTCCTTAAAGGGAGGCAAGTGTACGAAATGCTTAAAGCCAGCGATGTTTATATTATGCCGTCTGTATCTGAACCTTTTGGCATTTCACCACTTGAAGCAATGCAGATGGGGGTACCCTCTATCATATCCAAACAATCGGGATGCGCTGAAATACTTTCCAACGTGATTAAAATTGATTATTGGGACATTGATGCTATGGCCGATGCCATTTATTCTATTATCACCTATCCAGCCATGTATAATCAATTGCGAGATGAAGGATTAAAAGAAATTGACACCATACAATGGAAAAAAGCCGGTGCCAAAGTCATTGACATCTATAATAAGGTAATTAATAACCAGTAATCATTAACAAAAACATAATATGAAATCTATTTGCTTTTATTTCCAAATACATCAACCGTTTAGACTGAAAACCTATAAATTTTTTGATATCGGTAACGACCATTATTATTATGATGATTTTACCAATGATTATATAATCACCCGTATTGCCCATCGCTCATATCTCCCGGCCAATGAGATTATTAAAGAGATGATTACCACTTATGGCAAACGATTTAAGGTGGCATTTTCTATTTCCGGCACAGCTCTTGAGCAGTTAGAACAATATGTTCCGGAGTTTATTGACTCGATGAAAGAACTTGTTAATACAGGATGTGTGGAATTCCTTTCCGAAACATACGCACACTCACTTTCCTCGCTTAGTGACCCGGAAGAATTTGCATTACAGGTAAAAGCACACGATGATAAAATAAAAGCTCTTTTCGGTGTTACTCCTAAGGTATTTCGCAATACTGAGCTTATTTATAGTGATGATATTGCTACTCAAGTAATGGCTATGGGATTTAAAGGGATGATTACTGATGGAGCAAAACATATACTTGGATGGAAATCCCCAAATTATCTTTACTCATCAGCCGCTGCGCCAAAACTAAAACTATTATTAAAAAATTCTAAATTCTCCGACGATATTTCGTTTCGCTTCAGCAACACTCAATGGAATGAATACCCACTCACTGCTGACAAATTCATATCATGGATTGCATCTCTACCAAAAGATGAACAAATTATAAATTTGTTTATGAATTACGAAGCATTGGGTGAACTTCAGTCACGAGAATCCGGTATTTTTGAATTTATGAAAGCGCTACCACGTTTTGCTTTTCAGCAAGCAATATCATTTATCACTCCTTCTGAAGCAATAGGTAAACTTAAATCCGTGGGCGAACTTGCTGTTCCCACTCCAATTTCTTGGGCCGATGAAGCTCGTGATACAAGCGCTTGGCTTGGTAACACACTGCAACGTGAAGCTTTTAAGAAATTATACTCGGTGGCAGAGCGTGTACGCTTATGTGAAGACCGAAGATTAAAACTTGACTGGAATTATCTTCAAGCTTCTGACCATTTCTATTATATGTGTACAAAGCATTTTAATGATGGCAATTTCCATTCATATTACAGTCCATACGAAACGCCTTATATGGCATTTACAAACTATATGAATGTGTTGTCCGACTTCATTGTTCGAGTAGAAGAACAATACCCTCTTTCTATTGAGAATGAAGAACTGAATGCATTACTTACGACTATACGTAATCAAGCTACAGAAATAGAAGGACTTAACAAGGAAATACGAATGTTGAAAAATAACATCATCCACGAAGAAGCCGAAGAAAAAGAAGCGGCATCAAAAGATGATGTTAAAAACAATATAAAAGAATCTAAAAAGAAAATTACGCAGAAAAGAAATAAATCAACCAAATAATAAAAAATGGAAGGACTCACATCCTTCCATTTTTTAGTTTACCACTTTTATTCTTAATCAACTTTTACCAAAAAATTTGTGGTGGGTTATTGTGTTTAGATACCAATAATTTCTTAATTTTGTATTAGGAATAAGTAATCTCATGTAATAACAATTAAAATTGTAAACAGATATGTCACAATGGTTTGAATGTAAAGTTAAATACGACAAAATGATGGAAAACGGTATAATGAAATCAGTTAGCGAGCCCTATCTCGTTGATGCATTATCGTTTACTGAAGCCGAAGCTCGTATTACAGAGGAGATGCGCCCTTTCATTTCAGGTGAATTTTCTATTGCCACAGTGAAACGCGAGAAAATAGCTGAGATTTTTTATAATGAGTCCGGCGATAAATGGTATAAAGTAAAAACTGTATTTATCACCCTTGACGAACGTAGTGGGGTGGAAAAGAAAACCTCATGTACAATGCTCGTACAAGCAGACTGCTTCAAAAGCGCACTCGACAACTTCATGGAAGGAATGAAAGGAACACTTGCTGATTTTGAGATTGCTTCTATCGTTGAGACACCACTAATGGATGTATTCCGCGAAAACTTATCCGGTAATTCAGCAAATAATGGATAATAACATCTCCACTCGACTACAACAAATCACAGCCACCATCCCCTCTGGAGTACAATTGGTGGCTGTATCTAAATTTCACTCAGCAGAAGCTATTCAAGAAGCATACAATGCAGGACATAGGATTTTTGGTGAGAGTCGCGCTCAAGAGCTGAAACAGAAATTTGAAATTCTCCCCAACGATATTCAATGGCACTTTATTGGACATCTCCAATCCAATAAAGTGAGAATGTTGTTACCTATGGTTTCTTTATTTCACAGTATTGATTCTTTACACCTATTACGTACAGTTAACGAGGAAGCTAAGCGTGTTAATATCGTTGCAAACCTATTACTGCAAGTACATGTTGCCAAGGAAGAAACAAAATTCGGATTTTCTCCTGATGAAATAATAGATGTAGTTAAATCGACAATAATAAAGGAACTACATAATATCTCTGTGCGAGGCATGATGGGAATGGCATCAAATACAGAACACACACCTACTATTACGACTGAATTCGAACAATTGTTCTACATATTCTCAGAAATCAAATCGTTAAATATTTTTCAATCATTTGACATTCTAAGTATGGGAATGAGTCATGATTATAAGCTTGCAATTCAATGTGGTAGCAATATGGTGAGAATTGGAACAGATATATTTGGCATTCGTCAATATTGACATGCTTTCGCTAATGCCCAAAAGTTTTTTCATAAAAACCCTGTTTTTTTCTAATTTTTATTTAACTTTGTTCCATCAGTGAAAATTTTATAACAATCAATAATAATTTCAACAGTTTTTTATTCATGAATACAACAAAAAAACCAAACTACACATTACCTATCATAGTAATGTTCTTCCTGTTTGCGATGATTTCTTTCGTTACAGGTTTTCAAAATCCATTTGGAGTTATTCTAAAAGCTCAACTCGGTCTTTCTAATTTCCAATCACAGCTTGGAGCGGCAGCTAACTTTATTGCCTACGCTATCATGGGTATTCCGGCTGGTCTTATGCTTCAAAAGAAAGGCTACAAATTCTCAGCTATTGCCGCTGTTCTTGTAGGTTTAGTTGGTGTTGCCATTATGTTTGCATCAAGTTATGTAGAAGGGGACGCTATCTTTACTATTTACATTATCGGTGCTCTTGTTGCCGGATTTTCAATGTGTATGCTCAACACTGTTGTTAATCCTATGCTCAACACTCTTGGCGGTGGCGGTAAAAAAGGAAATCAGTTGATTCAGCTCGGTGGTTCATGCAATTCCCTTGCAGCTACAATATGCCCTATTTTCGTTGGTATCCTCATGGGTAATATTTCTGCTGAAACATCTCTTATTGACGCTCGCCCGGCATTATATGTTGCCGGAGGTATTTTCATTTTCGCGCTGATTGTTCTCGGACTTTCAAAACTTCCGGAACCAATTCTTGATGCGGTTAAAGAAGAAAAATCAGAATCCAAACCCACACTTGGTGGTGCACTTAAATTCCCACACTTTGTTATGGGTATTATTGCCATTTTCCTATATGTAGGTCTTGAAGTTGGTATTCCTCAGATTGCTAACCTGTATATGACAGATACAGCTGCTAAAGGTGGATTGGAAATGAATGCAGCAATTGCCGGTTCTCTTGTGGGAATGTATTGGTTTATGATGCTCATCGGACGTCTAATTGGTAGCGCAGTTGGTGGAAAAGTTTCAAGTAAAGCCATGCTCTCAACCGTAGGCTCTGTTATCATCATCCTTTTGGTTACAGCAATCTTCGTTCCTACAACAATCACTGTCGGAGTTCCAGGCATATCTTCTGGAGAAACTATTAGCTTTGCTCTTTATAAAGCGCCTTTGAGCATCCTATTGTTTGTGCTTGCAGGTCTTTGCACATCTGTTATGTGGGGCGGTATTTTCAATCTTGCAGTTGAAGGGCTCGGCAAATACACTGCCGTTGCCTCTGGTCTGTTTATGGTTATGGTTTGCGGAGGAGGTATTGTAAACGCTGTTCAAGCAGCTGTAGCCGACAGTCTCGGTTACGTAGCAAGCTATTGGGTTCCTGTTTTGTGTGCAGCCTACATCCTCTTCTTTGCCCTTGTTGGAAGCAAGGTTACTAAACGCGATGAATAATAATGACCCTGGTTTAAAATAACATATTGAGGTAAAAAATAACCTCTAAAAAATTTATTTTCACGCTCATTTTTGCTACATTTGTAGCAGATTTGAGCGTGAATATTTTATTCACCAATACAATTGATTTTATCTGTTTAATTATGAACATCGAAACATTCAGAAAAGGCGCTGATAATATTCGTATTCTCTCTGCCTCCATGGTAGAAAAAGCCAAATCCGGGCACCCGGGTGGCGCTATGGGCGGTGCAGACTTCGCCAATGTTTTATACTCCAAATATCATGAATATGAAC
>JAFLTZ010000110.1 GCA_022509045.1 Muribaculaceae bacterium
TCTTTACAAAGTGAACCTGTAGGATGGTTCTACTACTAATATCGGTTACACAGGTATTGTTACCAAGTATAATACCTCCGGAACTATTGATCCTCGCACAGGTACATATTATGTTGTAATTATTAATGCCGACGCATCGGATAATCCTATTGGCACAGGTGTTTATTCTATAGATACAACTACTGCAAAAGCAACACATATCTATGATTTCGATGGTATCGCTCAATTGTATGGTATGTATGTTGCGGATCCTATTGCTGAGGATGCCGCTCCTGCTGCTGTTTCTGATATTACTTTCAACTATCAGGAAGGTAGTCTTGACGGTGCTATCGAATTCATGGCTCCTTCAACCACTTATGATGGAGAACCGGCTAAAGGCACTATGAACTACTTTGTAGTATCGGGTACTGATACAATAGGCAAAGGTTCCTCCGAATATGGTGTAAAAGTATCTGTTCCGTATAAATTTGCAGCTGCAGGCAAGCAAACCGTTTCAGTAACCCCTTACAACGAAGCCGGTAATGGTCCGTCTCTCTCTGCTACTTCAGGTTGGCTTGGTCCGGATACTCCTAAGAATCCTACCGGCCTTACTCTGAAAGAAATTGACGGCAAAATCGTTCTTTCTTGGGATTCTGTTGTCGGAACTAAGAATACAGGTTATATTGATGTCAATAAGGTTACATATAATGTGACACTTACCGCTCCTACACCTGTTACAACTCTTTCTGAAGGACAATCGGCAACTACTTATGAATATGCACCGGCTGATCCTACCGAGTTCAAAACTTATTCATTCCGTGTTAATGCTGTATATGAAGGTTTAGTTTCTTCCAACACTACCGGTTCTATCACCATAGGTCGTATCACTCCTCCTTACAATGTAGATTACAGAACAGGTTCAACTGCTCTCAACGGTTATACCATAATCGACGCTAACGAGGATGGTTCTACATGGAAATATTATAGCAGTAGTTATGGTGTAGGTCTTATATATCAAAACAAACGTCCATCTGATGACTATTTGATTACCCCGGCTCTATATCTTGAAGGTGGAAAGAATTATACTATCGATTTCGAGGCTTGTGGTTGGGCTGACAGATATATTGAACAATTTGAAGTATTGTTTGGTGATGCTCCTACTATTGAGGGTCTTACTGTTAATTTGAGTGACACAGTTACTATCCAAACTGCTGCAGGGGCATTTGTTCCGTTTAACTATGTTTTAAAACCTGAAAAAACAGGTGTTTATTATCTTGCATTCCACGGAATCAGTCCTAATATTGATGAATCAGGTTATTTGATTTCAAATCTATTGGCTATCAAGAATCTTAACATAAGCGGTGCTATCGACAAATTGGCACCAGCCGCTCCTACAATAGAAACAATTCCTGGTGCTTATGGCGAAATCAGTGCCACAGTTAACATTGTAGCACCTCATAGCAATATCAATGGCTATACTTTGGGCTCTATCAAAGAAGTTGTTCTCTATCGCGAAGGTGCTGAAATCAAGCGTTTCAGCGATGTACGCCCGGGTCAGAAACTAACTTATGTGGACTCCGCTGTTAAAGCCGGTATTAATAGTTATTCTGCTGAAGCTATCAACAATTATGGTACAGGATATGGTGCATCTGCACAGGTATTTGTAGGCTATACTAATCCTTCTCCGGTAGAAAACCTCGTTGTAGTTGAAACTAACAAAGATGGTGAAGTAAAACTCACTTGGAACAATGTTACTGCCGACCTTAATGGTCTTGAATATCGCGAAGGTGATGTTACATACACCATTAAGAATAAATCTGGCGTAGCGGTAGCTACCGGTTTGACAGAAAACACTTATACATATCAGGCTCTTGAAGAAGGCAATGCTGACTTCGTGCTTTATAACATTACTGCTGTTACAGCTAAGGGTTCTTCGGCAGCTGTTTCTTCTAATATGTTGCCTGTAGGTCCTGCTTACAAGTTGCCGTTTAGTGAGTCATATCCTGGTGGTCAGCTATATTCTCCTCTTGGTTATGAAGTGAGCCAAACAAACATGGCTACATTGTCTCTTGGTACAGATACATCTCTTTCTTCTGTAGGTGTTACATCTTACGATGGTGATAATGGTTACTTATATTATCGTTTCTATGCTACCGGTATTTTGGCTAATTTGTTTACTGCAAAAATCGACCTTACCGAGGCTAAAAATCCGGCATTCTCTGTTCAAACTTTTGCCTTCCTTTCAAGCAATACAGGTAAAGCTACTATCAATGCTTTGCACTTAATGGCTCGTGAAGTTGGCACTGAGGAATGGGCCGACCTTGCATTCTACGATAAAGAGGCATTTAATACTGTAGGTTGGAATAGACTTATCGGTTCTCTCGAACAGTTCAAAGGAAAGGTTGTTCAAGTTGGTATTATTGTTCAATGTACAGGCATGACTTATTCGGTATTTGATGATATGACTGTATATGATGCTCCTGATTTTGACCTCGAAGCAGTTGATATTACAGCTCCTGCGGTATTCGTTCCGAATAAAACAGAAGATGTTGTAGTTACAGTTAACAATCTTGGCGGTGTTTCGGCAAGAGGTTACAATGTAGAACTTTTCGTTAACGGCAAATCATACGCTACAGTAAGTGGTGAAAAGATTGCACCGTTGTCGTCAACTAAAGTTGTTGTCCCTGTAACACTCAACCCGATTGTTTCTGATAAAGTAGAAATGTATGCAGTTGTAAATTATGCTGCAGATTCAGATAAATCGAACAACACAACAAGCAAAATTACTTCTACTTTGCAAATTCCTACATTCCCAACTGTTAACGACCTTGTTGCTGCTAAAAATAAAGATGTTGCAGCTAATTTGAGTTGGTCGGCTCCTGCTAATCCTGTTATTAGCTCTGCTATTACTGATTCTTTCGAATCATATGAGTCGTTTGCCGTTGATAAAGCAGGAGATTGGACATTCTACGATGGAGACAAGAGAGGTGTTTATAGTATCAATGGTAGAACTATACCGAATCTTCCATACGTGGGTTCATATATGATTTTGGATGCTGACTACAGTGGTTTTGAGGGAAATACCACTTTCTTGGGACACTCGGATTATAAAACATTGGCTTGCTTCGCAGCCGAAGGTGCACCTAATGATGACTGGGCTATCTCTCCGGAACTTAACGGTAGAGCTCAAACTGTTAAGTTCTTCGCAAGAACTTATACTGACCAATATGGTTCTGAAGCATTCGAGTTCTATTATTCTATGACAGGTAACTCTACTAAGGATTTCATCAAACTTGGTGAAGATAAAAATGTGCCAACAGATTGGACCGAATATTCATACAATCTCCCTGAAGGCGCTAAATACTTTGCCATCCGTTGCGTTTCTGATGACCAATTTATATTCATGGTTGACGATGTTACATACGAACCGGCCGGTACTGAAAGTATTAAGCTTTCTATCGAAGGTTATAACGTATATCGTAATGGAGAAAAAGTGAATGATGCGTTGATTACCGCTACATCGTATGTTGACACTCCTGAAGAAGAAGGATTGTACTACTATCAGGTAACAGTTGTTTATAAAGAATACGGTGAATCAGCAGGTTCTAATGAAGTTGATGTTGAAATCTCTAAAAATGGTGGTGTAGAAGCAGTTGAAGTTGCTAATGTTGCAATATCTTCCGGAAACGGTGTTATTGTAGTTCGTGGCGCTGAAGGCGAAACTGCTCAGATTGTTACTATTGATGGTAAACTCATCAACAATGTACTTCTCACAGGCGAAACTTATGTGAGCGTTGCTCCCGGTGTTTACGTAGTGAAAGTTAACAGTACAGTTGCTAAGGTTGTCGTAAAATAAATATCAGTCTTTAGCTATATTAAAAGTCGGGGCGATTATGTTCGCTCCGGCTTTTTTATGTTATGTATGGGTGGGGTAGATAAAAAAATCTTCATTCCGTTTGCATTTACACCACAAAACGTATTAACTTTGAGTAAAATTATTATAACTGTACTACAATGAATCGGCGAGGTAAACTTTATTTCAGATATGGCACCATGGGTTCCGCCAAGACAGCTTTATTGCTAACTATGGCTTATAATTTTGAGGAAAGAGGAATGCAATATATTTGTATGAAACCCATTATCGACAATCGGGAAAAAGAGAATGTAATTAAATCAAGAATTGGGATAGAACGCAGATGTGAGTGGATTTATCCGGATTCTGATTTATATGAATTGCTTGCAGGTATATTTGGCGAAGAACACACCATAAAGGATTGGATCTTGATTGATGAAGCGCAATTCCTGTCCGAGGCACAAATCGACCAACTTTCTAAGGTTGTTGATGATTTCGGGAGCAATGTTATTTGCTATGGTTTGCGTACAGATTTTCAGTCTAAGATGTTCCCCGGGTCTAAACGTTTATTTGAGATAGCCGATACTATTGACGAAATAAAATCAACTTGTTCTTGTGGGCGAAAAACGATTATAAATGCACGCTTGGACCGTAGCGGTAATATTGTCACAGATGGCAATCAGGTTGAGATTGGTGGTGACGACAAATATGTGGCGTTATGCCGAGATTGTTGGCGGTCACGCCGATTGCAATCCGCAATGCGCAACACTCTGCCTCTTGAGTGATTTTACTGTTTGCCGCCTATGATTTTTTATTGTACTTTTGTGGTGGTAAATTATAGTATTGCAGAAACCGAATGTTCAGAATAAAGCGACTATATCTTTTCATATTGCAAACATTCTTGCCGCTTTTTTTCATGACCTTTCTCATCTGCCTTTTTATTGTGCTTATGCAGTTTTTGTGGAAGCACGTTGAGGATTTAGTTGGTAAAGGACTTGAGATTGAGGTTATTGGCGAACTGTTTTTCTATGCAGCTTTGTCAAT
>JAFLTZ010000111.1 GCA_022509045.1 Muribaculaceae bacterium
GGATAATTAATATACTCAATTGAGACAATAAAAGTTATTCCATTTTTACAATTCAATGATATTATTTGAGGATATAGATTCTTTTCTTTGCACGAGTTATGGCAGTATATAGCCAGCGGTATAGGTCGCGCGAGGTGTAAGCCTCTTCCGGAATATACCCCATATCTATAAACACATTATCCCACTGCCCGCCTTGGGCTTTGTGGCACGTGAGCGCATAGGCATATTTCACTTGTAGAGCGTTAAAATAAGGATGTTGCTTTAGAAGCTCATACCGAGTGCGTTGTGAGCCTGACAGCGTTTCCATCACATTGTTGAAGAGTAGTTGTTGTCGTTCATGCGACAGTGTGGGAGAATCGCTCATGAGAGTTTCGAGATTAACCATTGCTTCTATGGAAACATCGCTTTCAGTAAATGACAATTCAGTGCGGGCAAAACGAAACCCGAAGCATGATTCGGTTGAATACACACGTTCCACAGTAGCAATGTCGCCATTTGCAATAAAATCAAGAGCTTCATTTGATTCACTCCACAGATAATTATTTTTTGCTATCAATATTTTGTCTCCGGCAACTAATTCATCTTCCCGATAAAGTATGCGGGAACGTATGCCGGTGTTAAACATTACGGCACGTTTATTTGAACGAGTGATGATGATTGAGTTTTCAATTCCGTGTGAATCGTATAAGTCGGATAGCGTTTCTATAAGATATTCACCGGTGAGCGAACGGAAATCATCAAATCTGTCTATAATAAGTGACGCTGCCGGAAGTTCCTCCTGTTGCATAGTAGTGCGAATATGGGTGGCATTATACAGAATTCCCGAATCTGCAGCCTGTCGAGATGTTGTGGTGAGTGAAAATGGATATATATCAAGCCCCATACTCTTCAGAAATTCAATGTCGAGAGCAGGGCTTCGACTCAATCCCACAGGAGGAAGTTGTGCATCATCTCCAATGAGAATCAGTTTACATCCGGATGAAGAATATACATACTCCACCAAATCATCAAGCAATCTTCCGGTTCCGAAAACAGTTCCCTCTGTACTCGTATTTGGAAGCATGGATGCTTCGTCAACAAAAAAAATAGTGTTAGTGTGTTTGTTCGGAGCTAATGTAAAACCTGCGCCTCCGTCAGGAGAATATTTCTTTTGTCGATATATTTTTTTGTGTACCGTAAAAGCCGAATGTTTTGAATATTCCGAGAAAACTTTGGCAGCCCTTCCGGTGGGGGCGAGGAGCACTGATTTTTGGTTGAGTGAAGACAATGCCGATACGAGGGCCCCGACTAATGAGGTTTTTCCCGTGCCGGCATATCCGTTAAGTACGAAAACAGGATATCCGTTGCTTATTGGCTCTACACAAAATTGCGACAAATTAGCGATAAGCTCCACCTGCTCTTGGTTAGGGATATATGGGAGCTTTTCCATTAGCCTTTTGGCAAGAATATGTGAATCGTAAACGGAAGGCATAAATTATTTATAAAGAATACTGCAAAATTAGAGAAATTTCTGCTATTTTTGTGCTTATATGAATAAAGAAGAAAACATATCACTTGACTCTATTGGAGTTCATAATCCGGAGAAATGGAGGCTTGTTATCAAAATAGGAGCTAAAAACCTTTCATACGCATTGTATTGTGAAGAAACGAGCGAATTTGTTGGTAATACAGCACTGTTGCAAAGCAATGATGAGTTGTTATCATGTAAGCAGATAGAAGATGCAATTTACTCTACCCCGTTGCCCGGCAATGATTTCAAAAGTGTTGGTGTCATTGTCGAACCAAATCATTTTTTAATAGTGCCGTTGGACGTGGCTAAATTATGTGATAATAAAAAAATGATTGAAACTGCATTTGGAAAGTTTGACAATGAGAAGACTGTCATCTGCGAGCAAATACAATCAGTAGATATAGGTATTGTGTGGAGTGTGGATGAAAGTGTTTACAACTTTATGTTGCGTACATTTTATAACGCTACATTTACACATTCTATGACTCAGATAATTACGCAGTCGATGAGGCGCTCGATGCTGGCTAATACACCACGTATGTTTATTGTTGCCGATAGTGAATTGTTGAAGGTTGTGGTATCTGACAGCAATAAATTGTGTGCAGCCAACATGTATGAGTGCACTTCTATGGAAAATGCCGGATATTACCTGATGGCGCTATGGAAAGAGTGTAATCTTGACCAGCTGAGTGCCGAAGTGCTTATATCAGGATGCTGGGAAAAACGAGCTGAGATAGAACAGACTCTGAGAGAGTATATAAAAATAGTGCTTCCCGATTTATATCCTCCGTCACTTCTTAAAATATCAAAAGATGCACAATCATATAACATTGATATGATGTTAAAACTGGTAAACACTATATATGCGAATAATTAGAGGAAAATATGGACGGCGACGTTTTGATGTCCCGTCTAATATCACTGCGCGACCCACTACCGATTTCGCGCGTGAAAACATATTTAATGTCCTTGAGAATTATGTGGATTTTGAAGGATTAAGGGCACTTGATCTTTTTGCCGGAACAGGAGCTATAACTCTTGAGTTTGCTTCGCGCGGGTGTGAAATGGTCACAGCGGTGGAAAAGGCAGCGACACAGTACAACTTTATTCGTAAAGTAGTACAAACTCTTAATGCCAATAATATTCAAATAGTGAAAGGTGATGTGTGGCAATATGTGGAAAGGTGTAGCTCGAAATTTGATATCGTGTTTGCCGACCCACCGTATGATTTGGAAAATTTCGGAGAAATACCGGAATTGATACTCAATAGTAATCTTCTCAAAGAGGATACAATAGTGATAATTGAACATTCAAAGAATTACGAGTTCTCTCATTTACCCCATTTTTGGCAGCATAGAACCTATGGGAGCGTGAATTTCTCCCTATTTAGGATGGATATTGAAAAAGACGAAATTGAGATAGTTGAATAATAAATTTTATGGGCGGTGCAACTTTATGCACCGCTCATTTAGTCTAAAGTTTAAACGAACGAAAATAAAATAACAAAAGATATATGAAAAGTAAAATTATGTGTACAATGATGGCATTGGTGGTAAGCCTAAGTGCCATTGGTGGAGAAAAAACGAGGGAGCGAGAATTTCAGCAAGCTATGAATCTTGTGCAGGATGCCATAAATGCGGTAAATTTAGCAATTGAAAGAAGTCATGGCACAATAGACAGCCTTGAAGTACAAATGAAGCTGGATTCCATTGTCAATGCTTCCATCGATAATGCAGTGGCTTATACTGTTGATACATATTCAGATGAACAAAGCGGAAATAACAAAGATGTCGAGTACGATTCCGCAGCAGCCAGAATGGACAGGGAAAACGAACGTGATTTTATATTGGCTTTAGCCGGTATTATCACCCCGTTCGTCGCGACATTACTAATGGTGTTGCTGTGTCTGATATATAATTACAAGAAGCGTGAAGCGAGATATAAAATGGTGGAGAAGGCTATCGAAAACAATTATGTGATACCGGAATATCTTGCAAATGAGCGACCAATGATGAATTCAGTGGGCAAAAAAGTGTTACCAAACAGTACTCCGGCAGCCGGACAGGCATACGTAAATAAGCCGAAAGAACTGTATAATAACCCTTTTAAATGGAAAGAACTTAAATCGGGAATTGTGATGGCTTCAATTGGTGTAGCTTTAGTTATGGCTTGTGGCTTTAATTTTATGGGAGCTATATGTTCTGTGTTAATTTTTATTGGTGTGGGCAAAATCGTGGCTAATTATTTGGAGGTACGAGATATGGAACAGGCATATATGGCGTCGAATAATTATGCGGGTAATCGTGATATTACGAACTCTCGGGCTGAAACTGCTATGGATATAAATGATAGTCAGTCAGACACTCAAAACAAAAAAGAAGCTGCAAGAGAAGAACAAGCATGGAGATATGCACCCGAGGAGATTCGTGAAGATATCAAAAAGGAAGAGGGTTCGGAGAAAGATATAAATAATTCGTCACAACCGCCGGCAATTCCGGAACAATAAATTTTCTCAGAATTAATTATGTTGTGGTTGTGCAATTCGTTAATCTATTCACTATAGGCGTATGCTTGGAAAAGTAGAAGAGCTTCGGCTGATAGGGGAGTGCGTGCTGCTGGATAAGCGCGAATCTTTCGGTCGGTTAGTGGAGGAATATCAGGACGGGTTGCGCAGCTTTTTGCTAAATCTTACGTCCGGAAATGTTATGCTGAGTGAAGACCTTGCGCAAGAGTCTTTCATAAAGGCATATTTGAATCTTAGACATTTTAAAGGAATTTCAAGATTTAAAACGTGGCTTTACAGAATTGCATACAATCAATATATCTCGTATGTAAATGGCAGGCATTCGCATGCTGATTTGGAGGCAGCAAGTGTAATAACAGTGAAGGATAGTAGTGTGAGAGTGGATAGCGAGATAGATATTGCAAGATGTCTCCGTGCCTTGAGTGATATGGAACGCACAGTGATTACTCTGTTTTATTTGCAGGATGTTGAAATAAAAGATATTTCAAAAATAATCAGAGTTAAAGAGAATACTGTGAAATCGCATTTACTTAGAGGAAGAAATAAGTTGAAATTAATGCTTGAAAATAATGGATATGAAAAATAAAGAAAATAGCGAAGACGCACTGATAAAGAAATCGTTGTTGCGAGCGAACGAGAATGAATTGTTTACACGAAAAGTACTCAATCGATTGCCGAATTCCAAACAGAAGCGTACGCCATACTATCTGATAGAGTTTGGCAGTTGTATCATAGCTCAATGGATATGCATAGCATTGTGGATATGCTTTTTTTGTGGCAT
>JAFLTZ010000112.1 GCA_022509045.1 Muribaculaceae bacterium
CAAGCATTTAAGCAAATCATTGAAACGCTTAAAGCTCTGCCCTGGACAAATGAAGTAACTCCACAAATTTCTTCGGAAGGAATTGTCTCCCTTAAAATTGTTACACGCACTTTTGCCGAAATAATTACATTCTCGCCAGACTTTCCCAATGCTCCATTTGAGATTGAAAGAATGGGGCTTATTGAGGGCACGTGTAATCACTTCTCTTTTGAGGAATCCTGGACGTTAACCCCGACATTACAACAAACATTTTTACAAAACTATAACCTACATCTAAGGAATCATCAATAATGGACCAAGCGCGTTTTGAATTGGAAAAGGCAGTCCTGGAGAAAAAACTGCCACCGAACATATATATGTTCCGTGATATGGGCACTCCCAATGCCCATCTCTTGATTGGTGCTCGCACCAATGCAAAGAACGTGTACACTCTGAAAATCATGTTAAATGATTTTCCCTCGTCAGTTCCTACGGTTTACACTACGAAACCGCTAAAGGATCGTAATGGCAATGACTTAGAGGTGAGCCACGAACTCCACAACTACGGAACTACCGATGGAAAGACGCGCATCTGCCATTATCCGGATGGCAGTTGGAGCCCTCGCGTTTCTCTATACAAAGTGTACATTAAATGTCGCCTTTGGCTGGAATGTTATGAGATATATCTTCGTACCGGCCAATCAATCGATACTCTCATCAACGAAATTAACCGTCAGGGTGGCAATCCTACCCGTTAACAAAATATAATTATGAACGAACCCGTAATAAATCCGAATGGTCGTGGCGTGTCGACTCAATCGACAAGCTCACTCAAAGACCTCGTATTCAATCCCGAAACCGGCGACTTTGAACAAGTCGAAAGAGGCACTGCAAACGAGGGCGATACCGTAACTAAAATGACAGAGGACGGTTTTGCATGAAATGTATCTACATTGACAAGGACGAGGTTCTTTCCTTTCTAAATTCTGAAGATTGCCATTTAGAAGGACAATCTTACGAATGGGAGGGCGAGAACGTCGTTCATATTCATACTGCCGCTCTGCCTCATGCCTTTGGTAGTGTGGCAACCGCTCATTGGCATCAGTCTTCTTTGCCTTCTGAATCCTTTGCTCCAGAACAATACCATGTGGTAATTCTCTCAGACAATGAGGCAAATGCATACTATGTCAATAGCGATTTGCAATTAGAGGAATGTGAAGTTAATTTCATCCCATCAAGGGACGAAATGTATTCTCGTGCCAAGGGAATTCTTGAAGTTGACATTTTGTCAAACAAAAGAGTAATGATAATCGGACTTGGCAGCTTCGGTTCTCAAATCGCCATTGAACTTGCAAAAGCCGGAGTAGGAGAATTTGCGTTATTCGACTTTGATAGAGTAGAATTACACAATCTCGCCCGTCATACCTGTACTATCAAGGATTTGGGTCGCTTAAAAACCGATGCAATTAAGGACGCTGTAATTGGCAAGAACAAATTAGCTAAAGTTGATTTGTTCCCAATCAATATCACCGACCACAAGGATTTGATGGACGAGCAGGTAGCAAAAGCCGACTTGATTATTTGTGCCACCGACAATAATGCAAGCCGATTCTACTTAACTCAATGTTTGCTTAAATATAACAAGGTTGCCCTATTTGGACGTGCCGTAACACGAGCCGAAGGAGGCGACGTATTCCGGCATCGTCCCGGAGGCCCATGTTACAACTGCCTTGTTGGCTCTCGTGCTCATGCGATGGCAACGGAGGAAATAACCAATCGTTCTCAATTGCCTGCCTATGTTTCTGAAGAAGATGCAAATGCTATGATTCAAGTCGGACTGTCGTCAGACATTGAACCCATATGCAATCTCATTGTAAAACTTGCGTTGGTGGAATTATCGCGCGGCGAAAATTCCGGCATCGAATCATTGGAAACAGAGCTTACATATGACTATTATATGTGGGCCAACCGACGTGAAAGGAGACACGCTGCTTGGGCTCCGTTTAACGAGGCAAAGAATCAACCCACCATTCTTAAATGGTATGGAGCGCGTATTGCGAAGGACGAAAACTGTCCCTCCTGTTCAGCAGACGCACTACTGGATTTAGGTGATGACCTTAATACTGCTCCACTCGGCAACGACTTTGAGGGGATAGTATTAGACACAGAAGATTAAACGATGCAACCAATTGATTACACAAAACTCAGCGAGAGTTCCAAGTCATTACTCCAACGAGCCAACTCATTAGCTCGCGAGTCTCATTTTGACGAAATAACCACTACATTGATTTTGATTGCGATGGTTCAGCAATCAAAAGAAATGTTGCGCTTCGTCTTAGACAAACTGAATGTGAACTATCAGCAGTTCTGCACTCGGTTGAGTGGATATATCCAAAATGCCAACCGATTTCACAATGATAATCCACAGTTCTCTCGGCAGTGCAATCAAGTAATCGTTAAATCTATTTCATCTTTCAACGAGAATCACCGCGGGCTTGTTCCTCCTGAAGCCATTCTCTTAGAGATGACTTCAACGACTAATGAAGTTTCTGCGCTTTTTAATGAGTTTCACATTAACAATCGCAGATTATCGGAGGCAATAGAAACATATTCTGCGGGTAACCGTATATCTTCGACTGATGATGAACAGCAAGCTACGCTTACTAATCTTGAGAGGTATGCCGTGAACCTCAGAAAACTTGCCGAAGATGGCGAAATTGAGCCTACTATCGGCAGAGATGATGAGATAAGAAGAATCCTTCAGATAGTTTCGCGTAAGACAAAAAATAATCCTCTGCTGATTGGAGAACCAGGCACAGGTAAAACGGCTATAATAGAAGGACTCGCATTTAGACTGAATAGAGGTGATGTGCCTGAAGATATGAAACATCTTCAGCTTTATAGCCTCGATGTTGCAATCCTCGTTGCCGGTGCCTCAATGCAAGGTGAATTTGAGTCTCGCCTTAAGTCTATCGTCAATGAACTTAAACACGCTCCGCAAGTTTTACTGTTCATTGATGAAATTCACCTATTATTAGGCGCAGGAGGTAGCGGTGGCGCTATGGATGCTGCCAATATCCTGAAACCCGAATTGGCAAGAAATGGTATAAAAGTAATTGGGGCAACCACATTTGACGAGTATAATAAATTCGTTGAAAGCGACCAGGCATTTGCTCGCCGCTTTCAACGCATTGTCATAGATGAACCTTCAGTTGAAAGTTCCATCTCTATTCTTCGTGGAATCAAATCGAGATTCGAGGCTCATCATAGAATTAAAATTCTCGATGAAGCCATTGTTGCCTCAGTATGTTTGTCGGCAAAATATGTTACCGATAGATTTCTTCCAGATAAGGCGATTGACGTTTTAGACGAAACCGCTTCGAGAATGCGAATTGATAGATCTTCAGTGCCTGAAGAACTTGATTCGCTCTCGCGCACTGTTCGTCAGAAAGAAATTGAACGAGAGTCGTTGCTCCAAGATACACTTCATTCATCTCGCATAAGCGAATTGGAGCAAGAGATTTCTCAATTAAAGGAACGTGAAAATATCCTTAATGCGAAATGGGTTAATGAACGACGACAATTCGACAGGCTTCAAGAGTTTCAGAATACCATTATCCATTTGCAAGAGAATTGCGAGCAAGCGGAATCTATTGGCAGGTATGATGAAGCCGCTCGTTATAATCGAGAAATCGAGCGTGTCGAATCTGAAATCAACGCTCTAATGCAAGAAATGGCAGATACCGACTCGCCACTTCTTAAACTTGCACTGGATTCTAACGACATTAAAGAAACCATTACACGCTCCACAGGCATACCCGTTCACTCTATGAACGATGATGAATTGATGCGCTTGACAAGTATGCAAGATTTCCTTGCAGACATCGTAAAGGGTCAAGACCATGCAATTCAGTCCGTTTGCAATGTCATTAAACGGTCGCGCCTTGGTTTAGGTAACGAGAACGCACCCATTGGCTCATTCCTGTTTATGGGAACCACTGGTGTCGGCAAAACCGAATTAGCTAAAGCTTTGGCTCAATTCTTGTTCGGAAGCCGAGATATGTTGATTCGCATTGATATGAGCGAGTATCAACAAGAGCATAGCGTTTCTCGCTTATTCGGCGCACCTCCCGGATATGTCGGTTATGATCAAGGCGGACAACTCACTGAAGCAGTCCGTCGTAAGCCATACTCTGTCATCCTTTTGGATGAAGTCGAGAAAGCACATCCAAAAATTTGCGAAACCCTTCTCCAAGTTTTGGATGATGGTCATATGACTGACGGTAAAGGTCGCACTATCAATTTCAAGAATACTGTCATTATAATGACATCTAATCTCGGAGCGGAATTGATAGGGCAACAAGATGATGTCCCAATGCCGCACGTTAGAGAGTCAATGATTCAACTGCTCAAACAGCGTACATCTCCGGAGTTTGTAAATAGGATTGATGACATCGTTGTATTCAATCCACTTAATGATGCTGTTCTCAAATCTATTGCGGTAAAGATTGTACGCAATGCAGTGCAAAAACTTCAATCTTCCGGTTATGACATACGAATTAATGAAGATGTCGCACCACATATTGCTCGCAATTTGGATACATCGATGGGTGCCCGTCCAATAAAACGCATCGTTGACCATGAAATAATAGATGGCATTATTGACAAAATCCTTATCGGCGATTTAGTCAAATCTTTGCCCATATTCATTCGCGTATGTGATAATGAGTTAACATTTATCAATGAATAATTATGGCTTTAGTATATAACGAACAAACCGGAAATTTCGACGACATACAAGC
>JAFLTZ010000113.1 GCA_022509045.1 Muribaculaceae bacterium
AAGTTGTTGCGGCAATGTGAGTTTTCCATCGGGTACGCATGCACATCATCAGGGATGGGCGAGATTTTATTCGGAAGATGGAGGAAAAAGCTGGTCGGAGTATGTTGATATATCAGACCAGGTATTCAAACAGTTGGATAAACGTAACGACGGAGAGATAAGATGCTTCTTTATAGGCTCCGGGAAAATATCTCAAAGCCGCAAAATTAAAACAGGGAAATATTACCGTCTTTATTGTGCAGCGTTAGTAAAGCTAAACGGAGGGGAGAATGTGAATTATGTGTTTTATTCGGATGATTTCGGAGAGGAGTGGAAATTGCTCGGAGAAGTTGAGGATTGCCCAATTCCGGGGGGAGCAGATGAAGCCAAGGCGGAAGAGCTTCCCGACGGCAGCGTGATTGTGAGCTCGAGGATATCCGGCGGAAGATACTATAATGTGTATCACTATACAGACGTGGCAACGGGAAAAGGGACGTGGGGAGAAGTGGCGACATCGGACATCAGCGTCGGAGGTGTGAAAGCATCAACCAATCCTTGTAACGGAGAAATTATGATAGTTCCGGTAAAGGCAACATCAACAGATGAGAAAGCTCATTTGCTACTGCAATCGGTGCCATTGGGCCCCAAAGGCAGGAAGGAAGTAGGTATTAATTATAAAGTGCTTGAGAGTGCAGACGATTACCGAACCGCATCTGAAATATCGAAAGATTGGGACGGCGTTTACAGAGTGAGCACCACCAGTTCGGCATATTCGACAATGACGTTGGACAAAGAAAACAATGTGGCATTTTTATACGAAGAAAGTCAATATAATTCGGGATATAACATTGTGTATCGGAGTTTGTCAATTTCGGAAATAACAGGTGGAGAATATGTTTACGATGCCCCGTGATGAAAAAGAAAAAAGTGCGAAAAGGAAGAAAAGTGTTAATTCTGCTTTTGGCAGGACTGACAATGATAGCGGCATGCGGGATATGGTATGTGTGGAAAACCGGTATAAAGGCAGAAATCAAGATAGACAAAGAAAGATATCCTGTGGTAGGCATCGACCTATCGTCGCATAACGGGAAAATCGATTTTAACAAGTTGCGCAACGACAGCGTGAGATTTGTGTATCTGAAAGCCACAGAGGGTGCTACATTTAAAGACTCGGCATTTGAGCGTAATTATAAAGCAGCAGTCGATGTAGAAGGGCTGGCGGTGGGGGCATATCATTTTTTCAGATTTGATGTAAACGGAATCCTTCAAGCCAAAAATTTTACAGCGGCACTATCGGAAAAACAAATGCAAATGCCTCCTGTTATAGATGTGGAAGAGCATGGGAACCCGGACATAGCCACCGATGTGATAGTGACGCGCCTGCAGGAAATGATTTCAGCTCTTGAAACATCGGGAATACAGCCGATTATCTACACTAACATGGATGGATACCGACGTATATACAGAGATAATTTTCAAGATTATCCCTTATGGATAAGCCGATTTGAGTCGCCATCGGAAGACGTGGAATGGACAATATGGCAATATAGCCATTGGGGCGAGGTGGATGGTGTATCCGGAGAAGTGGATTTAAACGTGTTTGGCGGGACTTACGAGGATTTTTTGTTGTGGATTGCACAATGAGTGCTATGGCTGTTTGCGCAACACTAAAGCCGAACGCGCAGGCATATAGACATTGAGCCACCCTTTTCCATCGGAAGCAAATATTCTGTCGTATTGCGTGAAATATTCCACATTATGGTCGATATTGCCTCTCCCCCCGAAGATTGAATCATCGGAGTCGAGCACAATGTCGTATTTTCCTTCAGGGGCCAAAATTCCATAATCGACAAATGATTTTACCGGATTGAAATTGAAGATAAAAAGGTAATCACCGCGGTTATAAGCAAGGATTTGGTCGTCGTTATTATCACACAATTTTACAATTGGGAGAGCCTCGAAATTCTTTATAGATGACAACAGATGTATCATCTGATTGTCGAACTCGGCAAGATATTTATATTTTAAGTCGGTGCGGTCGACGAGGTCCCATTGCCTGCGAGCATATTTATAAGACCAATTATTGGCTTGGCTCGGGAAGTCAATCCATTCGGGATGACCGAATTCATTTCCCATGAAGTTGAGATATCCACCATTGATTGTAGATGCAGTGACGAGCCTGATAATCTTGTGCAATGCGATTCCCCTTTCCACAAGGAGTGCGTTGTCGTCCACCATCATGTGCCAGTACATATCGGAATCAATAAGCCGGAAAATAATGGTTTTGTCGCCAACAAGAGCTTGGTCGTGGCTCTCGGCATAAGAAATTGTTTTTTCATCGGCCCGACGATTGGTAAGTTCCCAAAAGATAGCACCCGGTTTCCAATCCTCATCTTTCAGTTCTTTGATAACCTTAATCCAATAGTCCGGGATTCCCATAGCCATACGATAGTCAAAACCGATACCGCCATCCTTCACTTTAGAAGCGAGTCCGGGCAAGCCGCTCATTTCTTCGGCAATAGTTATAGCATGAGGATTCAGTTCGTGAATGAGAATGTTGGCAAGGGAGAGATATACGAGTGCATCAGTGTCTTGATTGCCATTGTAATAATCGTTGTATGAGGTGAAATTTTGTCCCAACCCATGATTGTAGTAAATCATCGATGTCACGCCATCGAACCTGAATCCATCGAAGTGGAATTTCTCCATCCAATATTTACAATTGGAAAGGAGGAAATTAATAACCTGCGGTTTCCCATAATCGAAGCAAAGCGAGTCCCATGCCGGATGCTCTCTCCTTGCTCCGGAATGGAAATACAACGAGGGAGAGCCATCAAAACGCCCGAGCCCCTCGACTTCGTTTTTTACAGCATGTGAATGGACGATATCTAAAATCACTGCGATGCCTCGAGAATGGGCATCATCAATGAGCCTCATCAGGTCGTGAGGAGTGCCGAAACGACTTGAAGGCGCATAAAAACTCGATACATGATATCCGAATGAGCCATAGTAGGGATGCTCCTGAATTGCCATCAATTGAATGGCGTTGTAACCGGCTTCCGCCACACGCGGGAGGACGTTTGTACGGAATTCCTCATACGTACCGACGGCTTCCTTCTGCTGAGCCATTCCCACATGACATTCATAGATAAGCAGCGGCGACTTACGCGGCCTGATTTTCGGTTTTTTAAACACATACTGCTCCTCCGGCTCCCATACTTTCGCAGAAAAGATGTATGTATCAGGGTCCTGCACCACCATAGTGGCATAAGCCGGGATTCGGTCGCCCCATCCCCCACTCCATTCCACTCGTATTTTATACAGGTCTAAATGCTTTATAGCATTAGCGGGGAGAGAGATTTCCCAATTACCATTTCCCACTGATATCAAGCTGTATTGTGGCGATATGGTCCAATCGTTGAATGTGCCTATTAAATAGATAGCAGTGGCTCCGGGAGCCCATTCCCGGAAAATCCATCCCGACTCAGTGCGGTGCAGTCCATAGTAGTTATATGCATTCGCAAAGTCGGACAACTTGCGTTTCCCTCCGATAGTGAATTCATCGAGACGCCGAAGCAGGTCGTTGTGCCGCCCTTCAATAATAGAAGCGAACGGCTCAAGCCATCTGTCTCGTTTCACTATAGGGAGAAGCTTCGCAACATTCATATTGCATTTATCCATTTAACACATTAATATAGTGCAATATAATCAGAGCCACAGGCGCTGCAAGAAGCAGACTGTCAATGCGGTCGAGAATACCGCCATGCCCAGGTATGATATGTCCGGAATCCTTAATGCCGACAGTGCGTTTAAAGAGCGATTCGCAAAGATCACCCCAAGTGCCGAAAACAGATACGGCTGCAGCAACAATAATCCACTGCCACGCGTTGAGTTCAAGCGACCATTGTGAATTCCCCCACATGCCTATTGCGATGCCATAGGCAATGCAGACAAAAAATCCGCCCCAAAAGCCTTCCCACGACTTCTTTGGCGATATTCGTTCAAAAAGGCGATGCTTTCCGATTGAGCATCCAACACAATAAGCTCCGGTATCGTTGAGCCACAGCAAAATGAGCAAAGACAGGACAGCAATTGGGCCGAAGAGTAAATATATCAGCGCAGTCACCGCCAAAGGAAATGCGACATACAATATTGCCATAAAGCTGAGTGACACAGATTTAACAGCATCGTAATTAGCATAATACAATTGCAAAATGAGACGTACAATCACGTAGCCCATAAAAGGCAACAATGCCGGAAAACCCGGTCCAGCAACAGCTAAAGGAAGCGAAAGGAAAAGTATCACACCTCCACATACGTCAACTAATTTAGTCAACAAGGAAGAGTTTTGCGAGTTTGCCATGTGGAGAAATTCGTACACCCCTAATGCCGTGATAAGCGAGAAAACGGTAGCAAACACAAGTTCTTCGTGGCAAAGCAATGAGCCAACAATAATCGCCACATATATAGCGCCTGAAATGGCACGTGTAATAATACCTTTCATTTCAAAAAAATAATATTTAAAAAGTTGCACAAACTTCCGATTCATGCCACTCGATAGTGCAAAAATAATAACTCTTTGATAAACACACAATATGTGTTAAAAAAAAGAAATTCAAATATCAGTGCTAAAATGCATTATGAGAAAAAATAATTCCCGGGAATTTTGAACTTAATGACAAAATCTCTATCTTTGCACACAAGAAAGGGGTATTAGCTCATCTGGTAGAGCGCAACACTGGCAGTGTTGAGGTAAGCGGTT
>JAFLTZ010000114.1 GCA_022509045.1 Muribaculaceae bacterium
GATTGATTTCGACAACTCCATCCGGGATAAACAGCGTGTCAATTGCATTCGCCCCTAAAAACAGTGAATCTTTCAATTCAACCATATTGTCGGGGAAATGTATTCTGCCGAAACGACAGTTTTTAAACACCATCGGAGCTAACTTTGTAGGTTGTTCCGGAATTCTTAAAACCTTTTTATTGTATGGACAGAACAATAACTCTGCACCATCTTTTGAATAAATCACTCCATCAATTGATTGAAAATGCTGATTTTCAGGAGATATAACATATTGTTCCAAAGAAGAAACAGCACTATCGTTCTTTAATTCCACAAATCGGTCAAATGCACCGTTCTCTATATTTTTAACATTCTTACCGATAACCACCTCTTTGACCCCTGTGCAATAACTAAACACCCAACCATTGAAACCAATATCTATCGGTACACGCCAAAACCAATTTTTATAAATATCTGTAACGTTATCTCCGATAACAACATCTGTCAGGCTATCTGAGGCAAGACAAATCTGACTGCCAAGTTGCCTGCCAATATATATTTTTTTTAACCGGTCAGGGTTATAAACCACTTGCCAAGTAAATCTAACCTGCTCTACAGTACGATAAAACAAATCAAAACTATTACTTTGCACAGAAAGCATGGATGCGTCATCTTCGATGATTAACTCTTCGACAGATGTACAATTTCTGAACGCGTTAGCAGCAATAGTCTGAATAGTAGGCGGTATTACAATCTTAGACAAATCCGAACCAAAGAAAGTATCTTCACTAATAGTTTTCAGCGAAGAAGGAAATTTTATATTTCTAACATTTGTGCCTGCAAATGTCGATGCAGGAATATATGTTATGCCTTCCAATAATTCTACATTTCCAGTAGGATTTGTATTTTCAAGGTACTGGATTATTGCGTTTCTACTGTAAATCACACCATCCTTATACACAATATAAGTGTTTCCACTTTCCACTTCAAAGCTCTCAAGAGGGGTATCTAAAAACGGGTTTGTTCCTATTGACGTTACACTTTTAGGAATGGTGATATTTTTTAAATTCTTACACGACGAAAACGCTTGCATACCTATTTTTATGAGAGATGCAGGAAGAGCGATTTCACTGATTCCAGAACCCGAAAAAGCATTATTTCCGATACTTTCAACCGAAGAAGGAAGTACTACTTTATTTATTTTGGAATTATAAAATAAATTTCCACTAATACTTGTGATAGTAGAAGGAAGCTCTACGTATTTAGCATTAAGTTCAGTGAAAGCGCTACTTTGTATTTCTATAATTTTAAACGACCTACTATTATAGCTTACTGTTTCCGGAACAGTAATTGTATCGTGATTCACACCTGAAACGTATGAATAACCAGTAATTTTTGCAGTTTCATTCGGCACGGAAAGCACCTCAATTTCAATATTGAGATTTTCGAGAGAATAAGAGAAACTGATAGCATGCATGCCCATACTTAACAAACCAAACAATAGCGGTAATAAAAATTTAATTTTCATACTTAGTTATCGGGGTCAATTAAACAATTTTCGGTTCGAAACTAATAAATTCTTTTTTATTCACCAAACGATACGTGATATTTTTATATATTTTTAACACAATACTACTAAAACAATAATAAATAGTTTATTGTTCACTATAAAAAATTACACATTAAAACGTAAATTTATGAAAACGAAAAGCGAAACAATACCGACAGGTGTTAAAACATTATCAGAATCAATTACTGAAATTACTTCTTCGGGAAGTTATCTGATTGAAAAAAAAATTGTGATGAATGGCAATTTTGAATTGCCTTATGGTGTAACTCTTTATTTTGAAGGAGGCTATCTCCTTGGAAACGGGACATTAATTGGTAATCATACGCGTCTTGTTGCTCCAATTGAACAAATTTTCTATGGTGCAGTATTATCGGATTCTGTAGGCGATAATGGTTCAGAGTCTTATCCTGTAAACGGTAATAATGATGGCTCTGATAATGCCGGATCAGAAAATCCAGATTCATCAATTGAACGCACAGAAATAACACCATCCGGAACATGGGATATAGAAGTAGCTTATCCGCATTGGTTCGGCATGAAAACTTTTAAAGAACTCTGGGAAGGTGACTATTTTTTCAATATAAATAATTTTTCAAAGTATGACTGCGCACCAGCTATCAATAACGCTATAAAAATGAAGCAATGCGGAACAGTATTTATTCCAAAAGGAAGATACATTATTGATTCCACTATTAATCTTGAACCGGGAATTGAACTTGTAGGAGAAAGTAGGTTCAACGGCTCAGGCGGCGAATTTCCACATACTGATACACCTGATTATGGAACATATTTTTACACAATGACAGGAGCAAAATACAAAAAAGGGTATGTTATCGAATTCAACAATAACGGAAAATTTAACAATTTTCTATCTCAAGGTTCAGTGATTCGAAACATAGCTTTTGTAAACAACGTTTCAAATAATCCACATCAGAAATGTATATATACTCGTGGAGGTTTCGAATTGAACAACTGTATTTGGGATAATTTTGCACAGGCAGTTGAATCAAGTTTTGACTATAGCGATTTTAAAAAAGTTATCAATTGTACTTTTAATAGTAGCATTGAAAATGATAATGAAGATGAATGGCTATACGCATTTGATTTAGGAGGTTTAGGTGATGCTCTTGAATTCAAACGTAACGCTGTACATGACAAAAATTATCACAAAGCGTTACGATTAGATGTATGCGGTGGAGGAGTTATATCATCAAACATTCTGAATTCAGATGTCAAAATAAGCAATTGTAAAGGAATTGTGTTTGAAGCTAATCATATGGAAGGTGGGTCTCAAATTGAAATAATCTCATCTACTATATCATTAATCAACAATTATATATATAAAGGGAAACGACCTTCTGTAAAAATCAACGGAGGGGATTGGTGTGACAGTGCCGTAGTACAGCTGATTGGAAATTTATTTTTGTGTAGGCAAAGCGATACGGAAGCCGGGTTGCCCGGAATAAGTGAGATTTCGCCATATGAACTTGAATTCATTAATAACCGAACCAACGCTGTTGACTCCCGTGCATATCAAGTAAGTTTACAGCAAAACTATCGCTATGAATATAATACGGGAGAATTTGGTAAACAACATACATTCGGAATCTTAGCTTGCATTACTTCAATTGATCCAGATAATGAAATTGTATCGCAATATGAACCTTTCGATGAATTTAATAGATACAGTTATTTAACATCCGAAAATTCATTGATAATGCCGAATGAAAGTGTCAAGTTCGAATCGTACGTCAATGATTTGAGAGCTGATTATAGTATCTATTCTCAAATTCACGAAGGTATAAAGTGGCACTTCAAAACAGGGTTATATACATATACTGCAATTGCAATGTTCGATAAAGACCGTCGCATTATCGGACAATATAAAAATATTGATTCATATAACATCGAAAACTACGGGATATTGATATATATAAGCGATATTAAACAATGGAATAGTAATTTAAATTTGAGATTATATAGATACGGCGGTGATAGTCTTTCTGTCCAAACGCTTTACTATGTAGATATTCCAATCTGTGGTGGTCCGTATTTATATGATAATGGCATTACTGTAAATGGGTATAAATGGAGACCTGCAGAGAGTGCTTTAGATTATGATTTATATTATAATAGGAATTGTAATACCGACATTGAATCTGTGTCATTTACCGGGAACATGGTAATTTGTCACGGAGCAACAAGACCACAGTACGGCACATGGAAAAAAGGTGATGTTGTATTCAATATTTCTACATATTCCGAAGCGGCTATGTGGATATATGATGGTAGTAGATGGTTTGAACGATAATTTTAGGTTGGGATAAATGAAGGTTATCGGAACTTTTGTGGTCGGATAGCCTTCATTTACGACTAAACAATTATCAAGCATTTTGAGGAATTTTTATAATTAATCACTCCCGGGTATAAGAATCATCATGTAATTTTGTAAATTTGTAACAATAAATCTATTATATGATGAGATACAATATGAGCTACGCGGATATAAAACGAATGAGGGGAAGCGTGTTAACAAGATTGCTACTATGTGTATTCATGGCAATTTGTGTTTGCGATGCAAGAGCCGAAAACTATGTTGTGTTTAACAATGATAGCTCACAGGTGCCCTATCGCATTCCGGCAATAGGCTGCACAATAAACGGAGATGTGATAGCAGTGGCTGATTATAGGTATTCACACGCAGATATAGGTGTTGTGGAAAACGGCAAATTGGATTTGAAATTCCGTATCAAAGACCACGAAACAGGAGAGTGGGGTCGGGAGAGAGTATTAGCGGCATCGCGAGGAGAAGGTGCAGCAAATGTGGCATTTGGTGACCCGTGTATAGTGGCCGACAGTGAGAGCGAGCGGGTGCTGGTGACAAGTTGTTGCGGCAATGTGAGTTTTCCATCGGGTACGCATGCACATCATCAGGGGTGG
>JAFLTZ010000115.1 GCA_022509045.1 Muribaculaceae bacterium
ACATCTCCCCTCCGCAGATGTATCGGTACCATAGTTTATAGAACTGAACACCACTTGGTTTCCGCCGCGGCTATGGATGGTATTCATATTGTGAATGAAAGCTTCCATCGACTGATGCACACGCGTAACCGTCCTGTTTATCGCATGTTGCTTGATTCGTGCCTCACCATCAAATTCGCTCAAATCCAACACCAAATAATCTTCTATTTCATCATTATACAAATGCGAATAATCCGCCCCATTAAGTTGCTCAAGATTCTTCACCTCCTCTATATATGTAGAACGCACATAGGGCGCTAAATAGAAATCAAAAGCAGGTATCGCTTGACCGCCATGCATCTCATTCTGAGCTGTTTCAAGAGATATACAGGCAATAATGCTGGCGGTTTCAATCCTTTTCGCGGGACGTGATTCGCCATGCCCGGCAACAAATCCGTTTTTTAAAATCTTATCAAGAGGATGCTGAACACACGTGAGACTCTTGGTAGGATAATAATCCTTATCGTGAATATGAATATAATTATGTTTTACGGCATCACGAACTTCCGGCGACAAAAGATAATCATCAACAAACGGTTTAGTAGATTCACTCGCGAACTTCATCATCATGCCAGCGGGTGAATCCGCATTCATGTTTGCATTTTCTCGAGTAATATCGTTGTTTTTAGCCTCAATGATACTTAAAAAGATATCGCGCGTATGCGCACGGCGAGCTATACTCCGTTGATCTCGATAGGCAATGTATTTCTTCGCAACTTCCTTCCGGGGACTCGACATCAATTCATATTCTACAAGATCTTGAATTTGCTCCACAGTCATCTTTTCCGACCCTTTCATTATAATTCGATCGGTAATTTTTTGAATTAATGACTCATCTTCTCCCTTTTCGGTTTGTAGCATAGCCTTACGAATGGCAGCTTTAATTTTTTCTTCATTAAAGCCAACAACTCGTCCATCACGCTTTACGACTATCTGTATCATCTGTTAATTTTTTATTATTTTTTTGCGTTTTTAATCAACCTTGCAAAACTAACACAAATTATCATACAGTCAAAGAAAAATTACTAATATTTTTTCAAATATTTTATTTTGGAAAACATTTTAGATTAAACATTTTCATAATATACTGATTATAAGCTACAATTAATTTCGTTTTGGAAAACTTTACAAACTTCACATCCAATCATGTTGAAAAAAAATCACACGCCAGCACAGAGTGCATCTATACTATAAAATAATATTGAGTATAATTTACAACTACAATTAGAACATATCAATAAATTTTATCATTGAAAATTTGTCACAACCAAAATAACTTTATTATATTTGAATAAAAATAACAGATATATGGAGAATAAACAGAATTTCGTAATTACCATCGGTCGTGAATTTGGCAGTGGCGGTAGAGAGATTGGCAAACGCCTATCAGAAATATTATCTATAGATTATTACGATAAAGAATTGCTTGCGGCAGCAGCAAAGGAAAGCGGTGTCAGCACGCATTTCTTTGAAAAATCCGATGAACGCTCTCCATCATTTTTTGAAAACATTCATTCTTATAATCTCGGATTGGGGATATCCAGCTATGTCGGGGTAAGCACACCAATATCACACAACAATATCTATACAATACAAAGCAGAGTAATTGAAAAAATTGCTGATGAAAAATCGTGTATAATCGTGGGTCGCACCGCCGATTATATACTTCGCAATCATCCCTGCTGTATTAATATATTTTTACACTCCGATATGTCGAAACGTGTATCTCGAATCATGAAACGCGGAGATGTAACGAGCGAATCTGATGCCATTGCAATAGCACTAAAGCGAGACAAACTCAGAGCGGCATACTATAATTACTACACAGACAAAACATGGGGACAAGCTGCAAGCTATGATTTATCTATTGACACATCCACATTGAGCATTGACGAAGCCGTAAAGCTGATAGCCGACTATGCCAAAATCAGGATTAACCAAGTATATGGTGCAATTGCAAAATCCTAATTTTTCAGTATATTTGCAGAAGATATACACTAAATAATGAACCAAAAATATAATATATTAGCAATCATAAATCCTATTTCCGGAGGAGGAAAGAAAGAAGACCTTTCTTCACACATAATGGATGCTGTTGGCGGCGATATATTCAATGTGTCAATAGCTGAAACTATGTATTCAGGGCATGCATACGAATTGGCGAAACAAGCAATCGATAAAAACTACTATGCTGTGATAGCCGTTGGTGGAGATGGCACTATCAACGAGGTAGCCAGTGCGCTTGTAAATTCCGACGTAGCACTTGGAATAGTGCCAAAAGGGTCGGGAAACGGCTTAGCTCGCCATATAGGCATCCCCATGAATACAGATAATGCATTAAATGTTATTAATGAAAATATTATTGAATCCTATGATTATTGCACCGTGAATGACCGCCCATTCTTTTGCACATGCGGAGTAGGATTTGATGCTGTTGTCAGTGAAAAATTTGCAGAATCAAAAAAACGTGGTCCAATTACATATTTAAAAAGTACGGTTGCTGAATTCTTTAAATATCAAAGCGAATCTTATAAAATCATCCTCAATGACACATCTTTTACCGAAAAAGCATTTGTAATAGCTTGTTGTAATGCATCGCAGTATGGCAATAATGCATATATAGCACCTAATGCCAGCATGCAGGATGGGTTATTAGATATAACTATGATTCACCCATTCTCAGCACCGGAATCCCCTTTTATCGGACTTCTTCTCTTTACCAAACATATCGACATTGACACTAATATAAAGAGCTTGCGTACATCTAAAGTGATAATTGAACGAGAACATGAAGGTGTGATGCATATTGATGGCGAACCTATCAATATGGGAAAACGGCTTGAAATTGAATGTCACCCGAAAGGATTAAAAATATTCACTCCCAAAAATCCACATCAATGGCAGCCGGTAATTCCACCAATATCAATTGCCGATAGTTTTAGAGACTTTGTGAATGGCATAAGACATGAACTAAATATTTAAAATATATAATATGAATATGAAATATCTAATGTTACCATTTTTGGCAGCCGTTGTATTCAATGCTGCTGCCGAAGAGCAAAAGGAAGCGCCAAAAGATAGTGTAGGCTTCCAATTCGAGGATTTGAAAGTAGTGAAAACCACACCGGTAACCAATCAGAACAAGAGTGGAACATGCTGGTGTTTTTCAACCAACACATTTATGGAAGATGAGATTATTCGCAAGAGCGGAAAGGAAATCGATCTTTCTGAAATGTACGTTGTTAGAAAATGTTATGAAGATAAAGCAAAGAAATTCATCAGAACAGAGGGCAAAATTAACTTTGCTCAAGGAGGCAGCACCCTTGATGTTCCATACGTTTGGCGCAGATATGGCATGATGCCGGAAGAAGCATATAAAGGGCTTAATTATGGCACCGACAAGCATGACCATGCCGAACTATCCCGCGTACTCACAGCATATTGCAATGCCGTAAATTCAGGTAAACCTCTAACCAAAGCCTGGTTTGCCGGATTACAAGGGATTCTTGACGCATATTTTGGACCTGTTCCTGAAACATTTACTGTAGATGGCAAGACTTATACGGCAGAATCGTATGCAAATTCACTCGGTCTTAACATGGACGACTATGTGTCCATTACCTCATTTACACACCATCCATTTTATACAGATTTTGCTATAGAAGTTGCCGACAACTGGATTTGGGGAAACAGCACAAATATTCCGTTAGATGAACTTCAGCAAATTGTGGATTATGCTATTGAGAACGATTACCCGGTGGCATGGGCAGCTGACGTAAGTGAAGGCGGATTTAAGTATAAAGATGGTTTTGCCGTAATGCCTGTTGAAAAGGACGAAAAAGATATGGAAGGAACTGAACTTGCTCGTTGGGTAAAACTATCTGCAGCTGAAAAAAACAAGGAACGTTTCAACATTAAAGGTCCATGTGAAGAAATGGAAATTTCTCAAGAGAAAAGACAAGAAATGTTCGATAATCGCGAAACCACAGACGACCACGGCATGGTAATTGTGGGTATTGCAAAAGACCAAAATGGCAATAAATATTACAAGGTACAGAATTCATGGGATACGACTCAGGTATATGGCGGATTTTTTTATGTGTCTGTGCCCTATTTCAAGGCTAAAACACTAAATATATTAGTTAATAAAAATGCCATTCCCAAGGCAATTGCCAAGAAAATAAAACTATAATTCAAATTGTCTAACGTTAACAATAAAGAGGGAGTGTCATGAACTGAACTCCGAAAGTTGGACAGTTTTAACTAAGAAGTTAACTTTCACGAATTGAGCCCGGTTTTGTACCGGGCTCTTTCATTTTAATCTTAATTTATACGACTCCATAACGTAGTTGGTATCGGATAGCTATATGGACAACATCATATCCATGGAAAACCACTCCGGAACC
>JAFLTZ010000116.1 GCA_022509045.1 Muribaculaceae bacterium
ATATCTTGTACCGGAAATAGCACTCACAACTCAATTAACACATCGACTTGGATCTGTTTTCGGGGATAAACTAATCATCTATCATTCTAAGTTCAGCGACAACGAAAGGGTTGATGTATGGAAACAACTGTTAAATAACACTGAACCTCGAATAATTATTGGTGTACGGTCTTCCGTTTTCTTGCCTTTTTCAAATCTTGGCTTGGTAATTGTAGATGAAGAGCACGAGGCTTCATTCAAACAATACGACCCGGCACCACGTTATAACGCTCGCAATGTAGCAATGGTATTAGCTCGCTTTCATGGTGCAAAAACATTGTTAGGTAGTGCGACACCTTCCATCGAAAGCTATTTCAACGCATCACAAGGAAAATATGGATTAGTAACACTTTCCGAGAGATATGGAGATGCTCCTCTCCCTGAAGTGCAAATTGTGGATATGAAGTTGGAACGTAAAAAGAAACTTGTCTCCGGACCTTTTTCATCAATTATGTTAGGTGAAGCGAAACGAGCTATATCTGATGGCAATCAGGTAATTTTATTTCAAAATCGCAGAGGCTATTCTCCAACTGTAGAATGTTCTGAGTGTGCATGGATTCCAAAGTGCATGAATTGCGATGTTTCACTCACATATCATAAGCATAGCAATATGCTTCAGTGTCATCATTGCGGTTTTTCTATGCCGATGCCAAATATTTGCCCTTCCTGCGGACAACCCACCATCAAAATCATCGGATACGGAACAGAACGAATTGAGGATAATATTGAATCTTATCTACCTGACATTGACGTATTAAGAATGGATCTCGACACGACTCGCAATAAGAATGGGCATGAGGATATCATTAACCGATTCTCTGCAAGAAAAGCACAAGTACTTGTCGGAACTCAAATGGTGACTAAGGGGCTTGATTTTGGTGGAGTGAGTGTTGTTGGTGTCATAAATGCCGACTCCATGATAAATTTTCCTAATTTCAGAGCAAATGAAAGAGCTTTCAATATGCTTGAACAAGTTGCAGGACGTGCTGGACGCAAAAATTCATCAGGCAAAGTAATTATTCAGACTTCAAATCCATCACATCCTGTTATCCTTGATGTCTTGCATCATGATTATTTAGCTCATTATTCCCGCGAAATAGAGGAGCGTAAACAATTTTCTTATCCTCCATTCACAAAAATTATCTACATATATCTTAAACATCGCGACAGCGATTCTGCCACAGAACTTGCTGTGAGATATAGCATGATGCTACGTTCGGTTTTTTCTTTCCGAGTTTTGGGGCCGGAATCTCCACTCGTTTCCCGCGTACAGAATATGTATATTAAACAAATTACATTAAAAATGGAGCTCGCAGCTTCAATGCCAAAAGTTAAGGCAATCCTTCGCGATATCTATGAAAATATAACAAATGCCGACTCCAGGATGAAATCGGCAATATTGTATTATGATGTTGACCCTATATAGTCAACGATTTTTATCTATAATTGAAATAATATGTAAATGTTACCTTCCAACAGCGGTTACGTGCCGCAACATCAAGTAGTGCCTTAGTTTTCTCCGCATACGTGATACCCAAATCATACATTCCGGCTATTTGGTAATGATTTTTCAATTGAACACCTATGCCAAATTGTAGAGACACAGCTACACGTGCATATTCGAGGGCATTAATCCTACTGTTCGCTGCAAGAATCGAAAACGATGGTCCTGCAAATACAAATGGAGCCAACGTATTCTCAAAGCCATTCATTTTTATATACATGTAGCGCAAATGCACCGGGACCTCTATATAATGCAGATAACTTCTCTCTTTTCCGTATCCATCCAATTCCCATATCGGTCGTTCACCAAGATGTAGCGTTGCACCCCGTTGTGTGTATAACAGTGACAAATCAACACCAAAACCATTAGGTCCTAAATTTAAATCACCAACAGCACCTAATGTATATCCTACGGAATAATCTACATTAAACAACTTTTGGTTAAATTTTAGTGTACTGAAATCCACACCACCAACAACACCCCAACGTCCTTCTGAATAGGATTTATTCGTTCCTATTATTAATAATAATATGATTATTACACTCGATATTACTGATTTTTTCATCATAATTTGAAGTCAGATTAAAACAAATACGCAGCTGTAACTGTCCAATATCTATTTTTACCTTCTATTTTGCTATCGGAATTACCAATAACATTTGACAACCCAAGACCATAACTTGCTTGAATTTGCACATGGCTCAATAATTCTATGCCTGCACCGAAATTCCACGCAAAATCAAATGCTTTATTTTTGTATGCATTTTCGATAGCTTTTTTACTGACCAATATGCCAAAATCCGGACCAGTAAGCACATATGGACGAAGGAATTTACTAATTATCGGTAGCCCGATTTTATATTTTAAATTCACCGGAATATCAATATAGTCACGATTATTTTTTAATACTGCATTATCTTGCCCTGGAATATCACTTATGCGGCGCACATATAATACCGAGGCATCAAAACACAATCCTATTACCGGAACTTCAAATTCAGCCATAACACCACCGGTAAATGCTGCACGATTTTCTTTATTTGTGAATGTATTAGCTACGTCTTGCAAATTACTAAAATTAAGACTATTCAATGCCACACCCGCCTTTAAGCCAAAATGGAACTGAGCATTTGCCGATATACTTGTAGCTACCAAAATTACAGCTACTAAAAATAGTTTGTAAATCTTTTTCATTTGAATTTTCTTTAGAAATCGTTCATTAATAAAGTACAAATATAGATATTTTTTTTGTTTCGTAAGTTTTTTTATTGATTTTTCTGTTGATACACAAATATATTATGGATTATTCCGTATTTTTGTAGTGGGTTTAAAACAGTATTCTAATTTATAAATGACAGAAAACGAAAAACTCCAAGTAATGGAAAAGGTTGTGGATGTGCTTCGCACTATCTATGACCCAGAAATACCTGTAGATGTGTATTCATTAGGACTCATATATAAGATTGATATTGATGATTCTAATTATGTGCACATCGATATGACTCTTACCGCGCCCAATTGCCCAGCATCCGATTTCATAATGGAGGATATCCGCCAAAAAGTAAATGGGATATCTGAAGTTGAAGGGGCTGAAATTCGTTTGGTATTTGAACCGGAATGGAATCAGGATATGATGTCGGAAGAAGCTAAACTTGAACTCGGATTTTTATAAACACTGATGAGTAAGACTGCTACATATTTCATATCAGATATGCACCTCGGCTCTCGGTATATTACCAATGGTAAAGATATCGAAATAAAGTTGTGCAACTGGCTTGACTCTATCAAATCGGATGCCAAAGCTTTATATATGCTTGGTGATGTTCTTGATTATTGGTATGAGTATAAACATGTAGTACCAAAAGGGTTTATCCGTTTTTTTGGCAAACTTGCCGAGCTTGCGGACAATGGTGTAAAGATTTACTGGTTTATCGGAAATCATGATATCTGGCTTAATGATTATTTCAGAAAAGAAATCGGTATTGAGATTATCGATGGAGAAAAGATTGTTGAAATTGACGGCAAGCGGTTTTTACTTTCTCATGGTGATGGTATAGGATACCAGTCATTCGGATTTCGGATTATACGTTCAATATTCCGAAACAGAATATGCCAATGCCTATATTCTGCCATTCACCCTCGGTGGACTATACCTTTTGCATATTCGTGGTCGAATCATAGCCGTAAAACAGGAACTAAATCGGACGAATACGATACGACCACCAAAAATGCACTGTTATCGTACCGCAGATTTGCTAATGAATACAATGATTTGCATCCGGATGCAAAAATAGATTATTTCGTATTTGGTCATCTGCATACTTTATTAGACGAAGAACTTAAAAACGGAGCACGTCTTATTGTGCTCGGTGATTGGATTAAACTATTTTCATTTGCAAAATACTCATACGGCAATTTTACAATAGATACCATAAAATAACCAATCATATAGAAGATAACAATTATTGCCGCTTCACGGACACATTCTTATTATCCTATTAGTACCGCAGTTGCATTATACACTGTTCAATAAATATGTTTTACAACATATATTTTTATTTGGTTCGGTGAACTGAACAATATACCTTTGCAGCGTAATTCTGAAAACAATCTTTTTTCACCTTAAAAGATG
>JAFLTZ010000117.1 GCA_022509045.1 Muribaculaceae bacterium
GCTTGAGCGGATATGGATGTACTCCTGTATAATACGCTTCGGTTGCCACAGTCATTGGTGTCGGAGTAAAATCCTGCACTTGTTCCAATTTGAAATTGAGTTTTTTTGTGATTGCTGCCAATTCTGCCATATCTCCCTCTCTGCACCCGGGATGCGAGGAAATAAAATAAGGTATAAGCTGTTGATTGAGGTGGTATTTTGTATTTATATCGTCAAAAATTTTCTTGAATTCGTCAAACAATGCAAACGTTGGCTTTCGCATTACATTCAACACTTCCGACGACGTGTGCTCGGGCGCCACTTTAAGCCGTCCTGATACATGATTTATAATTAATTCCTCGTTATATTTTCGGTTAATTGTGTTAACCTTGCTGTCGGGGTGTTGGTGCATTGATAAATCATATCGCACACCGCTCCCTATAAACGATTTTTTTATACCGGGAATTTTATCGACATCATGATATATGTCTAATATGGCTGCGTGGTTGTTGTCAAGATTGTCGCATGGTTTTGGATGTAGGCACGATGGACGTGCGCATTTTTTGCATCGTTCTGTGTCAAAGCCATGCATTCTATACATATTTGCCGATGGTCCTCCAAGGTCGGTAATATATCCCTTGAAGTCTTCCATTTGGGTTATCTTTTCTACTTCTTTTAAAATTGATTCTTTGCTTCGTGATGATATAAACTTCCCTTGATGTGCTGATATCGTACAAAATGCGCACCCGCCGAAACATCCCCTATGCATATTCACCGAATGGCGTATCATTTCGTATGCAGGTATTCGTTTCCCTCTGTATCGTGGATGGGGTAGTCTCGTGTAAGGCAAATCGTAATATGAATCTATTTCAGCTTCTGTCAGTGGCGCATTTGTTTTGTTTACTTTTATTGCCATGGTCCCGCTTTTTTGCCATAGCTCGCGACCAATCCATTTATTACTCTCTATCTCTATGTGTTTGAAGTTATTCGCCTGCTTCAATTTGTCTTCTATACATTCCTCGTACGAGTTAAGCACTATATGTGTCTCGCTTTCTGAGCACTGTGGCATAGAACTCAATGGCTGGCGCACCGCCGTTTGAGCTATATCGGTGAGCGTACTTATATTTTCTCCGTTAGCGAATCTGTTGGCGATTTCTACTATTGGCTTTTCGCCCATACCGTATATCAGTATATCAGCTTTCGATTCGATAAGTATTGATGGTCGAAGCCGGTCTTGCCAATAATCGTAGTGTGACAGTCTGCGTAAGGATGCTTCTATCCCGCCAAGCACTATGGGTATGTCGGGATATAATTTCTTCAATATTTCGGCATACACAATCGAAGGGTAGTCGGGCCGTGCCCCTGCCTTTCCGTCGGGTGTGTAGGCATCATCACTTCTCCGGCGTTTTGCTGCTGTATAATGGTTTACCATCGAATCCATCGCTCCGGGCGATATGCCGAAAAACAACCGGGGTATGCCTAACTTTGTAAAATCGCGCAAATCATCTCTCCAATTTGGTTGTGGCACTATTGCCACACGATAGCCGGCTGACTCCAACACTCTGCCTATCACTGCTGCGCCCATTGAAGGATGATCTATGTATGCGTCTCCGCTGAAGAGTATTACATCTATATAATCCCACCCCAATCGTTCTACTTCCTTTTTGCTTGTTGGAAGCCATGGTTGATGGTATATTGCTCTTGTCTCTTTCCTATCTTCCATCATACGCCTACGATTCCGATTCTGCCTCACTAAGCAATTGTTTCATTTTTAATAATTCATCCCTGAGTTGGGCTGCTTCAAGAAAATCCATCCGTTTTGCGGCTTCTATCATATCCGAATTTAGTCGTTCGATGCTCTTGCGCATATCGTCGGCCGACATATATTTTACAACAGGGTCTGCTGCCACATTATACGACACATCAAATTCATCATAGTATGGCAATCGCTTTTTGTTTGCTTTTTTGGCTTCAAATCCACCTTTGCTATCTTCATTTTCATGCCCGATGATAAGATTCCGGGCTTTCACGATGGCTTGGGGCGTAATGTTGTGCTTCTCGTTATAAGCAAGCTGTATCGACCTGCGCCGTTCTGTCTCGTCTATTGTGAGCCTCATTGATTCGGTTATCGTTTCGGCATACATTATCACCAATCCGTTTACATTTCTTGCAGCTCTCCCTGCTGTTTGCGTTAGTGAACGATGCGACCGCAAAAAGCCCTCTTTGTCGGCATCAAGTATCGCCACAAGCGATACTTCTGGCAGGTCAAGACCCTCGCGTAACAGATTCACGCCAATCAGCACATCTATCTCTCCCGCGCGCAATTGGTCAAGTATCTTTATCCGGTCCATTGTATCCACATCCGAATGGAGATACGCACAATTAATATCCAATTTTGTGAGGTATGTTGCCAATTCTTCGGCCATGCGTTTGGTCAGTGTCGTCACGAGAACTCTTTCCGATTTCTCTATCCGTTGCTGTATTTCTTCAAGCAAATCATCTATTTGCCCTCGCGATGGTCTCACCTGAATCTCGGGGTCCAATAATCCGGTTGGCCTTACTAATTGCTCCACTATCACGCCTTCACTCATGTTCAGTTCGTAGTCGGCTGGTGTCGCGCTCACATATATGGTTTGATTTGATAGTGATTCGAATTCTTCAAATTTCAATGGACGGTTGTCAAGTGCTGCCGGTAAACGAAAGCCATACTCTACAAGATTTGTTTTGCGCGACACGTCTCCTCCATACATTGCCCGTATTTGAGGTACAGTCACATGGCTCTCGTCTATTATTGTAAGATAATCCTTCGGAAAATAATCGAGCAGGCAAAACGGGCGCATCCCCGGTTCTCGTCCATCAAAATATCTTGAATAATTTTCTATTCCCGAACAATATCCTATCTCTTTTATCATTTCCACATCGTATGTCACTCGCTCTTCAAGTCGTTTTCCCTCAAGTGACCGTCCTTCTTTGTAAAACTGTTCTACCTCTTTGCCTAAGTCGAGTTGTATTTGGGCTATTGCCGTTCCTATTCTTTCTTTTGATGTTACGAATATGTTTGCCGGGAATATTTTAAATTCATCATACCGTTCTGTTGGCATACCCGATGCTATGTCTAAGGCCTGTATCGTTTCTATTTCATTTCCCCAAAATATTACTCGTATCGCTATCTCGTCGTAGGCCATCAAAATATCCACAGTATCGCCTTTCACTCTGAACATCCCGCGATTTAGCTGCAATTCTGTCCTCGAATATAGAGCATCAACCAACAAACGTAAAAATTCATTCCGCCCTATTTGCTGCCCGACTTTTATATGTATGATATTTCGATTAAAATCTTCAGGATTTCCTATACCATACAGACATGATACCGACGACACGACTATTATATCATTTCTACCCGATAATAACGCCGATGTGGTTGCAAGTCGCATACGGTCTATTTCATCGTTTATCATCAAATCCTTTTCTATATATTTATCTGATGACGGTATATATGCTTCCGGTTGATAATAATCGTAATACGATACAAAATAATGCACCGAATTCTCCGGGAAAAATCCTTTGAATTCTGAATATAATTGAGCCGCAAGTGTCTTGTTATGCGATAGTATGAGCGTCGGTTTATTTACCTCCTTTATCACGTTGGCCATGGTAAATGTTTTCCCCGACCCTGTTACACCCAACAACGTTTGGGCTGGCACTCCTTCTCGCACTCCGGCAACAAGCTGTTCTATTGCTTGCGGTTGGTCGCCGGTAGGGGAGTAATCCGAGTGTAATTTAAATTCCATACGCTTTATTTTATTCTACAAAGATATTCCAATTTTTTTGAATTTTTCTCATAATTGCCTGAGACAATCTGCCACATCCCTTATTGTTTTAAAATGTTTGTTTAATTTTTCACCAAAATATTTGGTAATTAAAATAATATCACTATATTTGCGATGATATATACAATATTATACCTAATATGAAAAAATTATTATTGCAAATTGTTATCGCGTTATCTGCGCCTGTATTTTTGCTGTCATGCAGCGATGGTGACGAATGTTTTACTAAAAAAAATTACATAATTACCGAGTTTTGGAGTGATGCCAATTTCCGCCCGTTGAACGATGAAT
>JAFLTZ010000118.1 GCA_022509045.1 Muribaculaceae bacterium
ATATTTGTTGATATATTTAACTATCTGTTAATCAGATACTTACTTGCCGATGCAGAATTTTGAGAAAATTGTTGACAGGAGGTCGGTGGTGGTGATTTCTCCTGTAATTTCTCCGAGGTAGTGTGTGGTTTCTCTGATATCCTGACTGATAAAATCGCCACTTAGTCCTTGCTCTAATCCATTGATGGCGCGGCTTATAGATTCTGCTGCGTGCATAAGTGCTTGATAATGCCTGGCATTCGTTACAATAGTTTGGTCGGAAGTGACAGTGCTGTAGCTGTGGTGTGTGAGTGCTGATATGAGGTGGTCTATTCCCTCTCGTGTTTTTGCCGACATGGCAATGATTTTGGCCTGCCCGAACCCGTGTATTGACCCTATGTTCGCTTTTAGTGATTCGACCGCTTCATGTGATGCAATATCCGTTTTGTTGATTACGACAATAAGCGACTGATTTTCGTTAATTGGCAAAATGTTGTGTGCCACTTCTTTGATATGCGATATTTCATCGGAAGCATCTATCATCCACAAAATTATTTTAGCTTCATCTTTCTTTTTTATAGTGCGAGATATTCCGATATTTTCAATTACGTCGTCGGTGTGTCGAAGTCCGGCTGTGTCAATAAAGCGGTATGTGTTGCCTTGTATGTTGATAGTGTCTTCTATCACATCGCGGGTGGTGCCATGAATATCGCTAACTATTGCTTTTTCTTCGTTGAGAATGGCATTGAGTAGTGTGGATTTACCCACATTTGTCTCACCAACAATCACCACCGGAATACCATTTTTTATGGCATTTCCCATAGAAAATGAATTGCACAGGGTTGATATCTTTTTATGAATATCGGTGGCTAATTGCAATAGTTTTTCTCGATTGGCAAATTCTACGTCCTCTTCACTGAAATCGAGTTCGAGTTCCATAAGTGCAGCGAACTCAATGAGCGATTCGCGAAGCAATGAGAGTTCGTTCCTGAAATTGCCGCGTAACTGACTGAGTGCCACATGATGAGCTGCTGCCGAAGTTGCCATAATGATATCTGCAACGGCTTCAGCTTGCGAAAGGTCGAAACGCCCGTTGAGAAATGCTCTGCGCGTAAATTCACCGGGAAGAGCCAATCGACACCCTGCCTCGATAAGACCTTGTAACAACTGTTGCTGAATCCACAGAGAACCATGACACGAAATCTCCACGGTGTCGTCGCCTGTAAATGAATTTGGGGCGCGAAACACAGTGCATACAACTTCATCCAAGTCGGATTGCGTTGCTGCGTTGACCACTACACCGAAATGAGCGGTGTGGCTCTTGACTGACAACAGATTCGCTCCGCGCCAAATCCGATTCACAATGGCAATGGCATCGGAGCCTGAAACGCGAATTACAGCTATGCCACCCACCCCCTGCGGCGTGGATATAGCACATATTGTGGATGTATCTTTATATGTGTTTGTCAGCGTTGAGTCCATAAGTCATAATTGTGGTTAGCCTCTATTATTTCTTCAACATCATCCGGTAATGCGAAAAACAAGTCAAGCCCTGTTAGTTCCTCTATTTCATCAATACTTGTGGCGTATTTATATAATTTTCCACTACATCTTTTATTAGGGAAAATAAAACCTATAGCACGTTGTGGATTGGCAAAAGGTGCGAGTATCGCTTTAAAAAAGGCTCCGGGCACCACAACTTCGTTCTTCCCGATTTTCATAGTGTCGGCAGGTGTAACTATCGGACCGCATACCACTATCAGTGAACTGTCGCGACGTGCCCAGCTTCTCACCAAGCCTTCAAGTTGATTCCATAATCCGGTGTTGAGTGATTTGTTTTGTGGGCAAATATTTGTCATCTTGAATGAATCATGCATAGCCTGTCTATCCCATTTCATGTCGCCTGCGGGAGCCATGTGCCCTCTGTCGAATCCGGAATTAGTATAATCTGTAGGAGAGGCACTTCCGGCAATAGCATTATCGCGTTCAAAATTTTTGTGTCGAGGGAGGGTCCCATCAGTTTCCACATCAAGCAGCTCATAAGCCACAGCTATAGGCATGTGCCATTGTGGGTGGAAATACACAACATGTCCGGCATAATCGATTTTAAAATCAGGCAAACTGTCGGGAATCGCAATGTTTTGCAATTCAATAGCCTCAACCCCTGCAGGCATAGCGTTGGATGCTCTGTTGCGAGCCAAAATATAGTTGCACACCAATAAGATTATACCAACTATCATTAAAGCCCATAAAGCAAGCATAAAATCACGCTTCACATTAGCAAATTGTGATTTGCGAGAATTACCACTTTTCCGATTTGATTTATTAGTTGTTTTTGTCATTATATACCGCAAATTTGCCGAATTAAGGCATAATAATCAATACCTGCAGACTAACTCCACACTCATGCAAAGTTCGGAAAAATACACGACATATTCAAGAAGTTTATGTTAATCGGAAAAAAATAATCGGGTGTTATGAAACGTCAGATGATTTTTTATTTATGTTTTTTTTGCCAATAACTCTTGATTCGTTTTATCCCTTCTGCACCAAGAATTGTCAGACCGCCATATTGAGTGGTTTTTGCTAATCCGAAAAATATTACCCACAACACACCTTTTGCTGAGGCACTTATAGGAAGAGCCATTTGCGCAAACGAGATGATATAAAAAGGTATGCACATAACCAATACAATCACTCCCGTGCGGAACGACAGCCTTGCAAGCCGGAGTCTGACAGTTTTGCCTATTTTAGTGAAGAATAATTTGGCAGCCATAGGAATAATTAGCCCACGAAATCAAAATTCCAAAAATTTCACAAGCGCCGGGCGGTCGCACGATATTTTAGAATGATATACAGGAACGCCTGTTGTAGGATCCAACGAATAAATTTCCACGGCATTGGCATCGCGGCATGCAGCTAAAAGCCATTTACCGTCGCCGGAAAGTGTAAATGTGCGCGGGTGTGTTCCCGTTGGTGTATGGGTTTCAAATGCTAATTTATCGCCATTCTGTAAGATAGAAAACTGTGATATGCCGTCATTTTTCAGGCGTAGCGACCCGTATAGTCGTTTCCCGTCAGGAGAAATCTGAATATCACCGGCACCCATCCCTCCGGCTTGTGGCGAGGAATAATAATCCAAGACACTCATATCACTGCCGTTCACAGTCAGCACAGCTATCTCATCCGATATCTCATTTATCAGATAAGCGTGTGTGTTGTCTTTGCTGAATACAATATGGCGTGGGCCCGAGCCGGGCTTGAGCGTTATTCGCTTTTCCGATGTCACCGAAACGAAGTTATTCCTATTTTTAGCAAGTTTAAATTTATGAATGCAGTCAAGTCCTAAATCGTTTACATACATATACTTGCCATCTTTTGAAAATGATATGCAGTGTGGATGAGAACTTGCTTGACGACGCTCGTGCACGCTATGTCCCTCAAAATGCAATTGTTGGCATAACTCGCCCGGTGCACCGTTTTGCAATATGGGAAATATTGACACACTGCCGTCTCCGTAGTTGGCAGTTGCCAAAAACTCTCCGGTAGGCGACACCGCAATGTGGCATGGAGAATTGCCGCATGCTTTCACACTACCTATGATTTCGGCGTTTTTCTCCGAAAGTTTTATGGCTGTTACGTATGAGTGCTCTGTGTCGCTCTCGGTTACGGCATATAACATCCCGTTTGCTCCTAATGTAGCATACGAAGCGTCGGCAACAGGCATAACAGCAATAAGTTTTGCGTCGCCTGTCTCAGTATTGAAGTCATACATTCGCAAGGCATTTGTTTCATGTGATGAATACGATCCGATAAGAAGAATTGTATTCAATAAAGTGTTAACAAAAGACATCGGTAGCATCAAATAAATTTATTTAGTTCAAACATTATAGTTTCTCTTTGCGTTGTAAATTTAGTAATTTCAATTAATTTATTTGTAATTTATGGCAAAAAGTTTAGCGGAAACCATAAGAAATCGTCAAATAGGGGAGACAGCCGTGTTTCCTATAAAAAATAGCATCAACCCTTTCCGTGCTCGTAGATGTCAAGTCCTTCTTCTTCCACGCGCGCCTCTACACGCAGCCCACGCGCAT
>JAFLTZ010000119.1 GCA_022509045.1 Muribaculaceae bacterium
AATGATAATGAGAAAGCCCCCCAAAGGTTAAATAATATTTTAGATATATTGGTGGTGGAACCTATCTTAGAATTATTCATTCTATTTGAATTGTGACTTAAAGAAATCAATAACCTTCAGATACAAAGCATACCGGGTTTCACATCCATATATTGAATGATTCTTATTCGTATAAATCATCATATCACATATTTTGTTCTGATTGGTTAATTCTGCTGTATATTGAAATGTGTTCGCAATGTGTACATTATCATCCAGAGTCCCTGAAATAATCAACAGTCGTCCTTTAAAATCTGCTATCGACTTTATTGCCGAACTGGAGTTATAACCAGCCTCATTTTGTTGAGGTGTACGCATATACCGCTCTGCATATATAGTGTCGTAGAATCTCCAGTCCGTGACTGGTGCTATTGCTACCCCTGCTGCAAATATGGAGTTTTTCTGCGACATTGCCATTATTGTTTCGTATCCGCCATAACTCCATCCATATATACCGATTTTGGATGCATCTACGTATGGTAACGATGCTATATATTTCGATGCCCCGACTTGGTCTATACTTTCATAATGTCCCAAATTCATATAAACACATGATTCCCATGCTTTGTCACGCGCACCGGTTCCACGTCCGTCCACACATACTACAATAAAGCCTTCATTTGCCACATACTGTTCCCACGACAACGACCAGGAGTTCTTAACCGACTGCGAACCCGGACCACTGTATTGGCACATAATAACCGGATATTTACGGTTTGCATCAAAATTTACCGGTTTTATCATATAACCATTCAATATATTACCATCAACTTCACACTTAAAGAATTTTTTTTGCGGAATATTAGATGATGCATATACCTTTGCATAGGACTCGTTCAATTCTATATCTCTTACCTTTTTATCTCCGCTATAAAGAGTATATTGATTAGGAGTTTTTGCATCGCTAAACGACATCAACGAGTACGTAAAGTTGGTATTAAACAACGCTGAATTCCATCCTAAAGATTTTGAAATTCGTGTAGTAGTAGCTACACCTTTGGCGTTGAATTTGATTTTCGATACAGTACGATTTAGCGGTCCTTCTTCTGTAGATTGGAAATAATACGTATCCGTGGTTGGATTGTACCCATAATAATCAGTAACATTCCAATCTCCTTTTGTAATTTGACGTATCAGATTCCCTGAATTGTTATATTTGTAAAGATGTGCATACCCTGATTTTGAACTTAATAACACAAATGAATTTTCATAATATTTAATATTGGCAGTGAATGCATTTATATCGATCCAACTTTCAGAAGTCTCGGTATATACTTGCTTGGCTATTGTTGACTTTGGATTCACAGCAAATATTCTCAACTCATTTTGGTTTCTATTCAAAGTTATAACCATTAGCCTGTCTGATGACTTTGAAAAACGGATATCCGGAATGTAATATGTATTTTCCGGCAGTTGCATCTGTTTTGTTTTACGTGTTTCCACATCATAACTATAAACATTTACTATTGAGTTATCCGTGCCTGCAACAGGATATTTATATGTAAATGCGCCCGGATATTTGGAAAATTCGGAATATGCCGGACACACACCTTCATATAACGGCAATGAATATTCACCTACATTTTTTTCATTCCATTTAATAAATGATAGTACGGTATCATCCGGAGAAAATGTCATCGAATTTGTTATATAAAATTCTTCTTCATACACCCAATCCGAAACACCGTTAATTATCTCGCCCACTTTACCATCGTTAGTGACACGCACTTCAGAATCATAGTCTAATTTTTTCAAATATATATCGTTTTCATACACAAATGCCACCATACGTGCATCATGTGAAAACTTTGCACCCCTTACAGCGCCTTTATCGGTCAGCGGTTTTAACAAATTTCTCTTTATTTCGATGGTGTAATATTCAGCTTCAAACGATCTTCTATATATTGATTTTTTGTTAGTGTACAGCAGTATAACTTTCTCATCATCCGACATTTCAAATCCATCAAATTTTTTAACATTGCAATTACGCGCTGTCGATGCATCAAAGATGGTTTCAAGCACCTTTCCCGTACGATAATCTATTTTGTTAATTTTAGAGCCGCCTTCCATCTTATAATAGGAAACACCATCAATAGATGGAACCCAATTACCCGGACTTTTAACTCTGTCAATTTGTAAAGTAGCCTGCTTCAATGTCAAATCTGAATTAGACTCGGCTTTGACTAATAATGATATCCCCGTGATAATACTGATAAGGATAAACAAACGTTTTAACATATCCGTTATATTATGGTTTCAATTATTATTTTTTACATATCCACGCATCCGCATATTTACCGGAGGCAATAACATTTTTTCTTTCTTTGACTATAGATTGATGTTCAGCAGCGGATGAAATAAAAACTCTAAATTTCCCATCCATACATATAAATTTCAACTGATTATCATTCGATTCTGAAATATATCTCATAGCATCTTTTTCTGTTGGGAAAGATGCTACAATCAAGAAAAATATATCATCAGTGCAATCGTGTGTATTTTTTAATCCATTATTGTCAGACTCACTTATCTTGCTGATTGACGTAGCAGGTGGCATAGATATGAGCAATTCTCCCGATTTGCTTTCAACTTCGCTAATCAAGCGTTCTTGTTGCTTAAGTAAATTCAAGCTCGCTTGTTCACTGGATGAGAGATTTATATTAATTGGTGTGGACAACGTAAGAATCAATCCTAATAAAATTACAACAGATGCTGCATAGTTTGCCACACGGGTTAAGAATACTTTCCCTTTGCCTCGTTCCTTATCCCGGCCTCTATCTTGTAATAATTCTTCTACCGTCTTAACACTGATATTATGCAAACTACATTCTCCATATAGAGTGTTAATCACACTATTATCCGGGCAAAAAATTTTGCGGGAGTTTTCATTTTTAAATGTTCCAATTTCACCAAAATGCAGTTCCTGTTGACCGTCAAAAAGCACTTTTAAAGTATCAACCTCACTTTGCAGTAATTTATTTGCCGAATCAAACGAGATTCCATCCTTTTTGGCTATTGACATTGCCAACAACCCGTCATTATGATTAATCTCTGAATTGAACGATAATGATGTATATGGAGCTTTTATAAGTTGATTATCAACACAAAAAGTTGCTTTCTCTCTCTGTATGATAAATGCGCCCCATTCAGGAACTATCACACAATCATGGAAATGCAATAAATACTCTATATGTTGAACCATCTTATTCATACTGCAAATTTAAGCGATTTTTTTATGTAAAACAATATGCCCGCTTAAACATTTCACATATTTATGAACAGCTCGCACTCTTCTCTGGATATACCATATTGTTCAGCTATTTTTAATAGTTTTTCACAATCCGACAATTCATATTGTTCTTTTCTGATTTTAGCTTTGAGCAAATACAGGAATCCATTTTCCGGTTCATATTCAAGTGCAACGGCAATATCTTCAAGAGCGGCATTATAATTTTTTCGAGCTAAATAGCACTCAGCCCTACAGATATACCAATCTACATTTTTCTCTTTTTTAAGTAGCGCAGTATATGCTAAAATTGCATCCGAAAATTTGTGTTTGGCTTGAAGCCATCGAGCTTGAGCCTCGAAATATTCATCAGATTTCGGAGAAATAACATTCAAATCATCCAAGTCGCGCTTTGCGTCATCCAGTTGATTGCGCCTTATTTCTATCAGGATTTTATGAAATCGTGCTTGCACATTTTTAGGTTCCAAATCTATGACTCTGTCAAAATCTCGTTCAGCAAGATTAATACTATCCATCTCAAGGTATAAAAGCCCCCTGTTATTAATAAAAGTTACAGCTTTCGGCATCATATTTATTGCTAATGAATAATTATTCAACGCCTCAGTTTGTTTTCCCTGCATTCTTTGTATTGTTGCCAAATTGGAGATTATCAGCGCATTGTTTTAATTGGTAGGTTCCAATCTTAATGCTTTTATCAAAAACGACTCAGCACCCGCCAAGTCGTCATTAGCAGTACATTGT
>JAFLTZ010000012.1 GCA_022509045.1 Muribaculaceae bacterium
ATCCGGTGACATATATGGAGTGATAATATCAACTGTGTCAGGTAAATTTGTATCTAATACAGAGGGAACATCCCATGAGTTATCAAATAATTTTGTCGATTGATACAATTTATAATGACCATTTTCATCTAAATCCGCCCAAAACATTTTATCACCTGATTCCGGAATATACACAGGTGCCAAAGGATCGCTTGTGTAAAGATTATCTAATACGGATACATCTTGCAATCGACCAATTTCAGGCGATATTTTAAAATACTTGAAAAACTGTTCTTTATCTACAATCAAGCTGTCTATCACTTCAATCTTTTCTACATGATCAAGCATTATGCTTGCAAGTTTTATATTTTCAATCTTTTTCCTATGGCTTTCGGGCATGTTTTTTTTACCATCTTTAAGCGCACTTTCGTAATCTGAAAAATTATCTATAGCATCATCTATATTACCAAGTTCATAATTGCTTAATGCCAAATAGTAAGGCGATTCAATAATTTTTTTTGATTTCGCAAATTTTAAATATTTAATTGATTCTTCATATTTACCCTGATAATATAGACACACTCCTACCCAATGGTTAATTGATGCATTCTTAGGGGTCTTTTTATAATTTTGCATAAAAATGGGTAGAGCTTCTTTGAATTTCCCGTCTAAATAAAGAGATTTAGCGTCATTAAGTGTAGCGCTAAACGACAAAACTGAAGTCATGCAAACTCCTATTATAATGAATATCAATCTACGCATTACTGTTGAATTTATTTTCAAAAATAATAATTTGCTATATGATACACAATATTTCTTAGACAAAAATTTTGTTAAGTTGGTCGATAGATATTATTTTAATAACTATTTTCCCATTAGGTGTGTAGTTTGGAGACGGTATTGCTAACAATTTACCTACTAAGCTATCCATATCTTCTTCAGATAGCGTTACTCCATACTGAATTGCAGAGCGCCTGGCTATTTCAAATATTAAATCAGTTTTAATATTAGGTTTCTTTGTATTCTCGCTGACAGAATCAATAAGCTCAAAAATAATATCTTTGTAATTAATATTATTTAATCCGGAAGGTACCCCTTCAATTTTCCATGAGTTGTCATCAATTTTTGTAATATTAAAACCGACGCTATACAATTCACCTTTTAGGTCTTGTAAAATTAAGTTTTGCGCAGGACTCACCTCTATTATTTCAGGAAAAATAACACTTTGAGATGCAACGCTTCCAGATGTAGCCTGCTGATGCAACAATTCATTATAAATCACTAATAAATGAGCTCTATGTTGGTCAATCAGCATCATTCCTGATTTTACTGATGTTGCTATATATTTACCTTTTATCTGAATATAATTATTCGATGAATTTTCAATATAATCAAAAACTCCATCACTTAAAGATGAACTCTCAATAATCTCGTTATCAACTGCATTTTGTTTTAAAAATTTATCTGCATTTTGCTCTATGACGTCTGGAATGTCAACATCTCCACTATCTCCTTTATTTGATATAAAAGAATCATATAGCATTTCCCAATTCATTGGAGAATTATTACGCAAAGGTGTGTTATTATTAAATCTAACTTTGCTTTCATTCTGTACATTTGTATGCCGTTGGGTAAATGGATTATAATCTGATTTTATCAAATCATCTGGATTAATAATCTTTGTATCTTTAGTTATAACAGGTATATCAATTGCGTCCTCTTTATTGAAATCAATAGTTGTAGCAATACTATATCTACCTATTGACTCTTTAATCGCCGCTGTTATAATTGGCCATATTAATTGTTCATTCTCAAATTTAATTTCCGTCTTAGTCGGATGAATATTTACATCAATCGTTTGTGGATCAACAGAAAATTTTAAGAAATAATTCGGTTGATGGTCATGTGGAATTAGTTGGTCAAAACATGTTAATATCGCCTTATGAAAATATGGATGTTTCATGTATCTGCCATTCACAAAAAGATATTGTAAATAATTTCTTTTTCGCGAATATTCCGGCATACTTATATATCCTTCAATTTTAACAATTGATGTATCAACATTTACTGGCACTAACTGTTTGTCAAGCATTTTCCCAAAAAGAGATACAATCCGATGCTTGAATGTTCCTGAATTTAGGGAATGAATGTTTGCCTCATTATGATTAATTGAAAACTCTATTGATTCATTAATTAGAGCCAGTCGTTCAAACTCTCGCAGAATATTAGATAATTCAACTTGATTACTTTTTAGAAATTTTCGACGTGCAGGTACGTTATAAAAAATGTTTTTAATTTTAAAACAAGTCCCCTTGCCATACATTACAGGCTCCTGTTTACAATCATTCCCAATAAGATTTATACAAGTACCAAGTGCATCTTCTATGCGCTGAGTACGTAATTCCACCTGAGATATCGCAGCTATAGATGCTAATGCTTCTCCACGGAACCCCATTGTTCTGAGCGTAAACAAATCATCTGCACAACTAATTTTAGAAGTTGAATGACGTGCAAATGACATTCTTGCATCAGTAGCACTCATACCAATACCGTTATCCGAGACTTGTATTAAAGTGCGACCGGCATCTTTTAATATTATATCAATTTTTGTTGCCTTTGCATCTACTGAGTTTTCAACCAACTCTTTAACAACAGAAGCAGGCCGCTGAATAACTTCCCCGGCGGCTATTTGATTAGCAACTGAATCAGGCAATTGACGTATAATATCACTATTCATTTATTGAAATTATAGTATTGTTGATTGAATCTGTATTTATTTGAATATTACCCATACTCGTTGAATCTGGTGGAGTAATATTTTTTTGATTCCCATTTGATTCTACTTTTCCGGATACTCGCTTGCGCCTGCCAACATTTTTTTCAGGTTCTTCCATTAGAGACTTCATTTCTTCCGGAATTACAAAAATATCATCTTTATCAATGGGGCGTAACTTCACGTACCAGGCAAAATCTTTCAGATAGTAATCACTTCTTTTAGATAAAAATAGTGGAATTGCTTTACCATTAATCTCTGGCCACATTTTTAGTTTATCAATTTGTTGCCCATTAAACCAAATGTTCAAGAAACTGCTTTCTGCAAAAACAAGTTTATTGTATGTTGAATCTTCTTCTGCCGGGAAAAAAATAGTTTGAACATTACCACTTACATCAAGTTCAGTTAATGCCCCGTTTTCAAAAATTGCATACATTTGATTCCCAGTGAGTTGATTATAATATATTCCTTCTATTTGCTCAGCCATAAAACCAAATTGAGGAAGTTGAGCCCAATCTATAGTACTATCATTAAGGTGTACATCTATAACATTACCGAATATTTGTTTATTTTCATTCCATAAAATTGGGTGGATATGCATATGAAGAAGCGTATCACGAGATGTAAATGATGCAGAGTCACAAATGCCCTGAATATCTGTTCGGAAGAATCTGGTATTATGATACGAAACCAGCACACGTGTAGTGTCAATCTTGTCTATATATGTACGAATTGTGTCGGCATGCAAATACAACGTATCGCCTTGAGAATATTCCATCGCACGTGAATGTCCAGTTGAAAATGAGGCTTCGTCAATCTCGTTGTAATAGCCATAATCGCCTTCAAGGATTGAACTATTTATAGAATCTGTAAGCACCATTTTTCCAAACGCTTCTCCATATCCGGATTTCCTATCATAAAATAAAGTATCTCCACATAATACTTTACTGTCTTTTGTATATATTGTTGAACGGTTGTACAAAGTAGCCTTCTCTGTGTCTGTATTATACCATCCGAGTTCCGATATAATCAAGGTACTATCATTAGTATTAATATTTGTAATTCCCACTATATCTGCTATATGATTATTAGTGTTATATTTAAGTGTATCTGTGGTTAAAATGAATTTTTCGTTATTAAGAACAACATCAAAAAGGAATTCCGCATTTTTTGTATCAGGTGAATATTGACCATATACAGATGTAAGTTCATTAGATGTATCAATAATTTTACCTCCCGCCACATAATAACCTAAATTCAGATTCAAATCATAATCTAAGCTATCTGTCAGCAATGTCACGTCACGATTCTCCATTCTCACATTATAGCGTAGTCGTGCCAGTTCATCATCTCCATTGTAATTAAGGATGTCCGCATAGACAAACAATGTATCACCTTGTTCCATTTTAACATTTCCGAAAGCATCGAGTGAATTAGTGTTTTCATAAAAATGTGCACTGTCACAATACATGAACATCCCCTCTTTTCTAAACTTGACATTTCCGGTTAGGACTTGATATTCAGTGCTGATAGCTTCATCCATTGTAAGTTTATCAGCATATTCCAAAAATACTTTATTTTTCTGATATCTATCCGCATCAGGAATCTGGGGCGTGAACTTTATATTTTGTGCATACAAATAATCAGAACAAAAATTATACATTAAATAAATAGCCAAAAGGCATAGGATTCCACATAGAATCTTATGCCTATTAAAAATATTTTTAATAGTTGAGCTATTTTGCATATACATTATTGCTTAATCCAGCCTTCATAATTGAAATCACAATTTCGCCATCCATCTTCAATACGGACATATGTTTCCTGTTGTTTTTTCTTAACCCAATTTTCAACTATCTTCTGTCGTTCTGCACTTTCATACATATCTTTTAATACTTGATAGTCGTTGCTTAAATTTGCTTTATGGCCCTCAATATCCTGATCAAGTTTAACAATTGCGACTATCTCCCTTCCGGTATTTGTGCTAATCATAACAAACGGGTCGGAGATATCTCCCACTTTCATATTAGCGACTTTCTTTGCCACTTCTTGAGGGAGTTCCTGCAATTGGAATTTTGTAGATATGTCATAATCTGTTTTATTTAACATTATTCCATGATTTTTTTTGCTATTTTTATCATGTGAGTACCAAAACGATGCATCTTCAAATGAAATTTTTCCATCTTGAATTGCGGTTTTAATTGTATCTAATGCATTAATTGCGTCTGTTAAATCTTTATCTGAAACTTTGGGCTTCAATAATATATGACGGAAATTAGCTCTATCACCTCTTTTTTCTATTAATTGAATAATATGATAACCAAACTCTGTTTCCACAATTTTTGAAGCTTTTTTCGGATCATTAAGATTAAATGCTACTGCAGAAAATTCTGGGGCCCAATCATTTTTACCACTAAATCCAAGTTCACCGCCCATACGCGCTGATACAGGATCTTCAGAATAAAGTCGAGCCAATACAGAAAATTCCGTTTCACCAGAATTAACACGATTTGCAAATTCACGCAATCGTGACTTTACTTCATCAATCTCAGCAACTGGAATTATTGGATTAATAGTAATTATTTTCACAACAACCTGACGCGGTATATATTGTATCTCATCTTCAGAAAGAGATGAGTAATATTTTCTTACATCTGCAGGAGTAGCCTTAACATTTTCTGTCAGTTTTGATTGCACTTGTTGTACAGTATAGCGATTTCTAACAAATTGACGAATACTTTCTTTTATTTCAGTAAGTGGTTTACGTAAGTATTCTTCAACTTTTTCACGAGATCCATAGGAGTTTATGAATTCATTTAAACGAGCGTCAACTTCTTGATTTACCATCGATTCGTTTGGTAAGATTGTATCAACTTTTGCTTGATGTAAGAAAAGTTTTTCAATAGCCATACGTTCAGGAATTACACAGTAGGGGTCTCCGTCAATATTATCCCGTTCATATTGCAACTGTAAATATTGCTCTTCAATTTCAGACTTATATATAGGCTCATCTCCGACAACCCAAGCTACCTCTTCAACAATATTTTTTGCAAAAGCTAACAATGCAAACCCAATAAAACAGATTGAAATAAATTTCTTTTTCACTTTTATAATTTATTTATAGTTCTTAATCATTGTACTATCATAGAATTGCAGAGTATTATCATCTAACGCTTCTGTTATGAGACTTTTACGCAATTCCTTCTCATATTTCTGCTGATTAGCCATTACAAACATATCTCTAATACTTGCCACGGCAAAATCAAAAGGCATAATTTCACCTTTTTCGAGAAATTCCGAGATTTTCAGCATATATGTATAATTATTATCTGAAAACTCAATATAATTGTTCTTAATAGACCTAAAATCAAGTTTATTGGCAGATGCAGGTAAAAAAGAGGCAATCTTAGTCCAATCCGCCCACGTGTCCTGAAAATATTGATAATATATGGTATTTTTTAGTGACCTTTTTTCAATGTGTTCAATAGCAGAACTGGTCCCTTGTTTTATCCAATTCTTCAAAGAGCCGAGCTCCGGTTCTGTATTCTCGACTCGTAATAGTATGCCTTTAACAATCGGATAGTTGAGGCAAAACTGGGATTTATTATTATTATAAAAATTTCTTATTGAATCAGAGGAAATTAAATCCACGACATTTTTATTTCCAGCGATCATGTGTTTGATATATTCATGTATAATCAATGAATATCTGTATTCATTTACCTTTTCTTCAATTTCATCTATATTTGGAATATTTTTGGCAGCCACTAATGATAATAATTGACGTTCTACCCAGGCATCAACAATACTTCGAGCAAATTTAATGCTATCATTTCCATATGATGCTCCATTTGAAAGAATCCTGTTAACATCTCTGTGTGTAATATAACAATCTCCGACTCTCGCTATTACATCATCAGGGACATCAGTATCTGACTTCTTACAAGCATTTGTTATAAGAATTAATATCAATAGTAATATAGATACTTTTTTATACATCCAATCAAAGTATAATGCCACTTGTAAAATAATCGTAAAATTAATAATTAATTTCCGTATTACACACTATTTTAAGTTTCTTTATGAAAAAACTTCGGAATTATACGCTAATATAATCCCGAAGCAAATAAAAATGAATTAATAGTTAGTTCGATATCTTCTTTAAATTTTTATTGTTGATTTTTACTTTGTATTTCCCTCTTAATTCTTTTATCCACATTTCTTCAAGATAATTTTGATAATCAACAACAACTTGTGCCCTAACATCATTAACATCCTCAGGGGCATCAATCAATTTGCCATTTGTAGTGAAATATATAGGGAATTTTTCATTCACAGTGACACTTTCAGGTGAAGCTCCATATACACACACATCTATGCGCGCATTATCACCTTGTCCCACTAACACTTTTTCAACTTTTACATTTCGTTGAAACTTTCTACGAAGAACTTTGGGTATTGAGTCTGAATCAAGATTTGTCAACTCGTCTTTTACCATCTTTGCTATACTATCGTTAGCTGTGTGTATCAGATAGCCTTTATACTTTGGAGCGTCCCACGAATACTTTGATTTATTTTTATCAAAATATTCGGTTAAGCCTTCAGTATCTTGATTTGCTTTGTTCCAAACTTTTTTATTGCTTATATCAAACAGCAATAGTCCATCACGATATTCATTAACAATATTTCTAAAATCTACATTATTATCTATCAAGTCTTGAATCTCTCTATTTTCTATATGCTTATTTACCACAGTTGCTTTCGCCTTATTTATTGCATCAATTGCATTATCTGCAGTTTGTTGCTCTGATTTAATAGAAATCTCAGATGTCAACTCACTGATCATAACAGAGCCACCATCATATGTGGCGAATACTGTATGATCTTTACTTATCTTATCAATCATTGCTGAATCGAGAGCGCCAGACTCCTTTGCAGCATCTATATATGTATCAAAAACAGTTTCAACTTCTTTGTATTTGAATTTTTGTTTCAACTCAGAGATTTTTTTAAGATATGGAGCATCTTTCCTCTCATCCATAGATATGCGTTTGCGAATGTTTGGCAGTGCTTCTTCAAAAGATGGAGGCAATTTTTCTTCTAATTTTTTTATTATATGAAATCCAAAATCAGTCCGAATCGGTGCAGATACTTCTCCGACTTTCAGCAAATAAGCAGCTTCATCAAATTCCTTCACCATTTGACCGGCAGTAAACCAAGGCAATTCCCCACCATTTGCACTTGAGCCCGGGTCTTGTGACTCATTTTTTGCAATTTCAGAAAAATCAGCTCCGGCGATTATTCTATTTCTGATTCCCTCAACTTCTGCCTTAATCGTATTAATAGTTGCCATATCAGCATCTTTCGGAACTAACTTTAAAATATGCTGCACATGCATTGATTTTGCTTCACGTTTTCCATTCACTTTAATGACGTGTAATCCAAAAGGCGTTTCAACTACTTCTGAATAATTACCAACCGGAGTGTTGTGTGCCGCACGTTCAAAGGTATATGGCGTTCTTCCCCATGGTAAATATCCCATTTCCCCTAAATTATGCATTTTAGCAGGATCTATCGAATAGCGCATTACTATCAACTTAAAGAAAGCTCCATTATCCAACATTGACTTGACTGTATCTGCATGTGCAATTGCTGCTGCACGTGTATTAGTCAAGCTATCAACAAGTGGCATCATAACGTGACTCACATTAACATCTTCACACAGCCATGAATATGCTTCCCTCTCAAGAAGTTCCTGTAATTCCGCATCTTCAATATATGGCTTTGCCAACTCATGACAGTAGAGCTTAAATTCTCTATTGAATGATTTTGTGGTGTCTATACCATAGTTAACAGCGTCTGCTACTTTAAGTTTGTAATTCACAAACATGTCAACATACTGGTCAAACGTCTGAGGTTCTACCTGCTGCTGTTTGTTCTTATTATACAAATACTCAAATTCTGAAAGAGAAATGCTTTTACCATTAACTTTCATAGCTTCCACATCTTTTGCTATCACAAAACCTGGAAGCGTTAATGCTACTATTGCACATAGAAAAGCCTTTTTCATATTACATAAAAATTATAGAGTTTACTCTTATAATAACGTGCATATTACTATAAAATTATATTGGGTTTCAAAAAAATGAAACCCAATACTATGATTTAATATAAAATCATCCTCGACTATAGTTCGGAGCTTCACTCGTTATTGCCACATCATGTGGATGACTTTCCGCGACACCTGCAGCCGTAATGCGGGTAAACTGAGCTTTATGAAGTTGTTCAATATCTTTAGCACCACAATATCCCATTCCAGCCCTAAGGCCGCCAAGCATCTGAAAAGTAACCTCATATAGAGACCCTTTAAATGGCACACGTGCTGAAATCCCTTCCGGAACCAATTTTTTGCTATCAGTTTGGTCGGCTTGAAAATACCTGTCTTTAGAACCTTTTTCCATTGCATCAAGCGACCCCATTCCCCGATATGATTTAAACTTTCTGCCGTTAAAAATAATAGTATCTCCTGGAGACTCTTCAACACCGGCAAGCATACCTCCAAGCATTACCGAATATGCACCCGCTGCTAATGCTTTAACGATATCTCCGGAATAACGAATTCCACCATCTGCAATTAGAGGAACACCGGTACCTTCAAGCGCTTTTGCCACTTCATACACAGCACTCAGCTGAGGCACGCCAACTCCGGCTATAATTCGAGTTGTGCAAATAGATCCCGGACCAATACCCACCTTAACACCATCAGCTCCGTTATCAACTAAATACTTTGCAGCTTCACCTGTCGCTATATTTCCAACCACAACATCTACCGCCGGATATTTATCTTTAATTTTATGAAGTACTTCTACAACTCCCCGAGTGTGTCCATGTGCTGTATCAATGACTATTGCGTCAACACCCGCTTTAATAAGCGCATCAACACGGTCCATTGAATCACGAGTAACACCAACTCCGGCTGCCACTCTCAATCGACCTAATTCATCTTTACAAGCGTTGGGTTTATCCTTGGCTTTAGTAATGTCCTTATATGTAACCAAACCAATTAATTTTCCATCTTTATCAACAACCGGGAGCTTCTCAATTTTGTGATTTTGCAAAATCTCTGCGGCTTTCTCCAGATTAGTAGATTGTGTTGTAGTTATCAAATTGTCTTTTGACATAACTTCAACTATCGGACGATTCACATTTTGCTCAAAACGTAAATCTCTATTAGTAACAATTCCTTTTAGATAACCTTCATCATCAATAACAGGAATACCACCAATATGGTACTGGCTCATCATTGACAGTGCATCGCCTACTGTAGCCGATAAATTTATAGTTACCGGATCGTAAATCATTCCGTTCTCAGCTCGCTTCACTGCTTGAACCTGACTTGCCTGTTCGGCAATAGACATATTCTTGTGAATCACACCGATACCACCTTCGCGAGCAATAGCTATGGCCAATTGCGCTTCTGTCACGGTATCCATCGCGGCAGATACCAACGGCACATTTAGTGTAATGTTACGTGAAAATTTTGTTACTAAACTTACTGCGTTAGGAAGGACTTCCGAATACGCCGGAATGAGGAGGACATCATCAAATGTGAGACCATCCATTTTTACTCTATCTGCAATAAAAGACATACTAATTATTGAATTTATTGCATGCAAAGATACATATTATTTTTCAGATAATAAAAAAAAGAATTGGCGTATTAATTTGCCAACTCCGATAAGAATTTGATTCGAATCAATCTGATTTCTTCTTCAGTATATTCATTACCCAATTCCTCAATAGCAACATGAAGGTTATCGCTATCGCTTCCTTTAAAGTACTCAAAGATTTCATCCTGGTGATCTTCATCCATCACCTCCTCTAAGAAATAGTCTATATTAATCTTAGTACCAGAATAAACTATAGCTTCCACTTCATCCAACAACTCACCGAAATCCAACCCCTTAGACTCAGCCAATTCATCAAGTGCTATTTTACGGTCAATAGCTTGAATAATAGAGATTTTTAATTTACTCTTATTTGGCTTCATTCTCACTCTCAAATCTTCAGGTCGTTCAATTTCATTTTCTTCAACATGAAGTTTAATTACCTTAACAAAGTCCGTACCATATCTCTTTGCCTTCCCTTCTCCTACTCCGGGGATATTCTTAAGTTCGTCTATTGTAATAGGGTACGTAGTTGCCATAACTTCAAGAGACGGATCTTGAAAAATCACATATGGTGGCAACTGTAGATTTTTAGCTATTTTATTTCGAAGGTCTTTAAGGATTGAATATAATTCCGGATCAACGGCACATGAAGCGCCACCCTTTACCGGAACCTCTACCTCTGATTCATTAAAGTCTTTAACCTCTACTATTTGGAATGATGTAGGATTCTCCAAAAATTTAATTCCTGCATCAGTAATTTTTAATATTCCGTAGTTCTCTATATCTCTTTCAATATATCCATCAATAATAGCCTGACGAATTACAGCTGCCAATTTACGCTGGTCCTCATCGTTCATAGTTCCAAACAGCTCAAGTTCATCATGACGAAATGACTTTATATCATTTGTGGCTTTACCGATAAGTACATTGATAATATACTCTGCTTTGAATTTTTCTTTTAATGCCAATATTGTTTCCAATACAGCACATAAATCTTCATTAGCTTCCACTTTTTTCTTAGGGTTTAAGCAGTTATCACAATTACCGCAATTGTCTTCTTTAAATTCCTCCCCAAAATAATGCAACAGTGTAAGTCGTCGACATATTGAAGACTCTGCATACGACGCAGTTTCAAGAAGCAATTGTTTACCAATTTCTTGTTCGGCAATTGGCTTTCCTTGCATAAATTTTTCTAATTTTTGAAGATCTTTATTAGAATAAAAAGCAATACATTTACCTTCTCCGCCATCTCTTCCGGCCCTACCGGTTTCCTGATAATATCCCTCCAAACTTTTTGGTATGTCATAGTGAATCACATATCTCACATCCGGTTTGTCAATGCCCATACCAAACGCAATTGTTGCTACTATAACATCACATCGTTCAAGAATAAATGCATCTTGGTTGGCAGAACGAGAATTAGCATCCATACCTGCATGATATGGCAACGCATTAATCTCATTTACAACCAAAGTTTCCGTTAATTCTTCAACCTTTTTTCTACTGAGACAATAAATAATTCCGGATTTGCCTGGCTGAGATTTAATAAATTTTATGATATCTTTATCTACATCTTTCGATTTCGGACGCACCTCATAATATAAGTTCGGGCGATTAAATGATGACTTAAAGACTGTAGCATCAGTCATTGCCAGATTTTTTTGTATATCATGTTGTACCTTCGGAGTTGCAGTCGCAGTAAGTGCAATTACGGGGCGACTGCCAATCTCATTAATAATCGGTCTGATTCTTCTATACTCTGGTCTGAAATCATGCCCCCACTCTGATATACAGTGCGCTTCATCAACTGCATAAAAAGATATTGGTATTGTCTTTAAAAATTCTATATTTTCTTCTTTTGTCAAAGATTCCGGGGCAACATATAGTAACTTCGTCTTCCCACTTGTCAAATCTTCTTTAACCATATCAATGGCTTGCTTATTAAGCGATGAATTGAGAAAATGAGCAATGCCGTCAATTTCACTAAAATTACGCATTGCATCAACTTGGTTCTTCATCAAAGCAATGAGTGGAGAAATTACAATTGCTGTCCCATTCATTATTAACGATGGCAACTGATAACACAACGACTTCCCCCCACCGGTTGGCATTAATACAAAGGTATCCTTTTCATTAATCAAGTTTTCAATAATGCTCTCTTGATTTCCTTTGAAGGCATCGAAGCCGAAATGTCGTTTTAATTCTGAATATAAAAAATCCTTGTTTACCATTTATAATATTGATGGACCTATTTCATCAACAAAAATATAGATTCACAACAAAAAATGCAATTAAAATCAAAAAAATTTCATGCAAGAAGTGATTTTTTTTTGAAACAATGGAAAATTGCACAAAAAACACCAACTATTGTGCCATATGATATCCTGACGCATTTAATTTAGTATTTGCATACTCAGGTGTAAGTGTAAATGTTTTCTTACCACTACCCGGCAATTCATACATTGCATCAATCATTATGGTTTCAGTTATAGATCGAAGTCCGCGTGCTCCTAATTTATACGCTATAGCCTTATCAACTATAAAATCCAATGTCTCATCTGGAACTATTAGTTTCACTCCGTCCATCATAAACAATTTAATATATTGCTTGATTATCGCATTCTTTGGTTCAATAAGAATACGTCGGAGTGCAGCTCTGTCCAATGGTTCCAAATGTGTAAGAACTGGCAGACGTCCTATAATTTCAGGTATCAACCCAAATGATTTTAAATCTTGCGGGGCAACATAGCTTAGTAGATTGTTTCGCATTTCACTAATTTTCGAAGCATCTTTGCCATACCCCACAACATTTGTATTAAGTCGTTGCGCAATTTTTCTTTCTATACCATCAAAAGCACCGCCACATACAAAAAGAATATTTTTTGTATCTACCGCAATCATTTTTTGCTCAGGGTGTTTTCTGCCTCCATTTGGAGGTACATTAACTATTGAACCTTCCAACAATTTGAGTAAGCCTTGCTGTACGCCTTCACCACTGACATCGCGTGTTATGGATGGATTATCACTTTTTCTTGCTATTTTATCTATTTCATCGATAAATACAATACCTCTTTCAGCCTCCTCCACATTATAATCACAGGCTTGAAGCAACCGCACAAGCAAACTCTCAATATCTTCACCGACATATCCGGCTTCTGTAAGAACCGTTGCATCAACTATCGCAAATGGCACTTTAAGTAGTTTGGCAATCGTTTTAGCTATTAGTGTTTTTCCCGTACCTGTCGGTCCAACCATTATTATATTCGATTTTTCAATATCTACATCGTCTTTATAATCACGTTGTGCCAATCGTTTGTAATGATTATATACCGCAACCGACATATATTTTTTTGCTGAATCTTGCCCTATTATATATTCATCAAGGAACGCTTTTATTTCGGCAGGGGTCGGAACATTTTCGAGATTTATATCAGATGCGGGTTTTTCGCACTGCTTTTCTTCTTGAAAGAATTGTTCTGTGAGTTCCACGGCTCTTTTCGCACAATCTGAACAAATCGCGCCATTAGGTCCGGGGAACAACAATGGGACCTCAGACTCGGCTCTGCCGCAAAAGCTACATATGAGTTCCTTATTCTTGTTTTTCATCTATTTTTACTTCTTTTTGGTTGAAGTTAAAACTTTATCAATCATACCGTATGCTGCAGCCTCCTCCGATGTCATCCAATAGTCGCGGTCGCTATCATGCTCAACTTTACTATAATCCATTCCGGAATGTTTCGAAATAATTGTATAAAGTTCTTTTTTCAACTTCAATATTTCACGTGCAGTTATCTCGATATCTGAAGCCTGACCTTGCACTCCACCAAGTGGTTGGTGTATCATTACTCGCGAATGCTGCAATCCGAATCGTTTGCCTTTTTCACCTGCCACCAACAACACAGCCGCCATAGAAGCTGCCATGCCCGTACATATTGTTGATACATCACTTGATATATATTGCATTGTATCATATATTCCCAATCCTGCATATACTGATCCTCCAGGAGAGTTAATATATATAGAAATATCTTTGCCCGGGTCGCTTGAATCTAAAAACAACAACTGTGCTTGAATAACATTTGCAGCATAATCATCAATTTGAGTGCCGAGAAATATGATACGGTCCATCATCAGACGCGAAAACACATCCATCTGAGCCATATTTAATTTTCTCTCTTCTATAATTGTAGGCGATATATAATTAGCCGAAACAAAATTGGAGTATTCATCAAGCGCCAACCCATTCATCCCTCTATGTTTAACGGCATAATCTCTAAATTCGTTTTTCATATATAATCTGTTGTATTTAAAAATAATTGGGAGGAGTGTATAATATCATTCCTCCCACAATTATTTATAGTCTATTTATTTTTCAAAAAGAGCGTTAAATTCTTGAGTACTTACATTTTTAGTCTCAAGATTTATTGCCTCCTTAACTGCTGCATAGAATTTTTCCTCCACAGTTCTATCTACAATTGAACGACGATATTGCTCATTTGCAAGCATATCTTTTGCATAATGATTAACCGTATCATCAGGAATATTCGTCATACCGTATTGAGCAAATTGAGCGCGAGCCAACTCTTTAGCCATATTATTCACATCGGCTTCTTCCACTTTAACACCTAATTTCTTAAGGGCATTTTCCTTTATAAGTTGCCATTTAAGTGGTTCTATCATTTGCGCCAATTCGTTATCAATATTATCTTCTGTATATTTAGAATCTTTCTTTAACAACCATTTACGAAGGAATTCAGTAGGCAATTTAACTTCGCCTACTTGATTCATAAGAGCATCTTTTAAATCAATAGTAAACCGGTAATTACTGTCATTGATAAGCTGTGCAGCAATGAATTCTGTCAATTTTTCGTTGTATTCTTCTTCGCTCTTAATAGTGTCAATTCCAAATACATCTTTATAAAATTCTTCATTATGCTCAGCTTTTTTCAAAACAATAATTTCAGAAATTTCCATTTCAAAATTACTCTTGATTTCTGCTTTATCTTTATCAATGTTGAGCATGGATGCTAACTCTGTAATATTACCGTTACAAGACTCATAAGGATTGAATACGATCTTATCTCCTACTTTTTTCCCAACAAACAGGTTTTTTTGCTCATCAGAGGTAAAATGTTGCGGAGAAACAATCGTTTTTTCAACTTTTACACCATCTTCCTTTGCGGTCGAATCGTCATTAAGTTCAACCATTGAGCCTTTCACTAAAGCTGTAGCATCAACTTCTTCTCCCGGAACTTGCTTACCAAAACGCGTACGGAATGCATCGTCTTGTTTTTCAAGCATTTCATTATCAACATTTATGTTATAGAACGGTACTTTGAGCGATTTATCTACTGTAACGTCTATATTCGGCGCAAACCCTAATTCAAAAGTAAAATCAAAATCTTTGTCGTTATCAAAATCAAGCTCCTTTGCATTATCTGCAAGCGGTTCGCCCAAAACATTCAATTTTTCTTTTTCTATATAGTTAAATAGGGCATCATATACTTCTCTATTAATAACCTCAACAAGTACATGTTTTCCAAACATTTTCTTCAAAACACCTACGGGCACGTGACCTGGACGGAAACCATCAATTTTATGCGTTTGTCCTATTTTTTTCAATTCTTGGTCAACTTTCTTAGAGTAGTCTGATTCTGCAATCGAGATATTAATCTTTCCGGTAACATCATCGATTTTGTCAAAAGTTACGTTCATTGTGAATTTATATTACTTTTTAATCCTTATTATAATTCTCAAATTAAGATGCAAAATTACTTTTATTAAAAGGGATTTACAAATTTCATGCCGATTTTTTTATTCAAAGATTTTGAGTTATTTTCGCAGAATGGTTTTATATCAATTAATCATGCTACGTCTATGAATAAATGTTTACTCGCAATTATATCTTTACTGTTAGCCATATCGTGCACAAAAAAAGAAGTTTATGACCTGAGAATTGACCATACTGAACTGAGTATGTATGTGACCGAACAAGTCCAACTGAAAGCATCAGTGGCATTTACAGGATTTTCAAGTGTCGATATGACGTGGGAAAGCAATAATCCTGTCATTGCATCCGTAGATGAAACAGGAACTGTAACTGCACATAATGCAGGCAATGCAACAATTACACTCACTTGTGATAATAACTCCATTAGTTGCAATATTACTGTTCTTAGCGAAGAATTTGCCTTACTGGTGTCAAAAAGTCACCCGGATGGGGCTAATCAAACGATGTGGATTTGGAAAGACGGAAAGTTTATTTATAATTCAGCAGCAGATCAAAATGTTACGCCTTATGACATTTGTGTTGTAAAAAAGAATATTTATGTATGCGGAGCAATGTATGTGGATTCCGATACAACACACACATTACAAGCTGCTTTTTGGAAGGATAATTCCGTAACAATTTTACCTGCAAACAACTTTAACGCAGACGCTCGCGCGATAGCTGTAAACAACGACACCACGTATGTTGTTGGAAATCTCTACCCTATTGACAATTCCAATTCAGGTGGTCCGGTGGTATGGATTAATGGCACGATGTCTGCATTATCTACAAACTCTAATGATATTGTAGAAGACATAAATGTATTTCAAGGCAGATATATAGCTTGCGGGTATTCAGATAGCAATGCATTATATTGGGATAACGGCACAAAAAACATATTATCCGGTGACTTTGCCGCTGCAAAACATATTGAGATATCAAATAATGACATTTATATTGTTGGCGAAATAATAAATGTAAGCGGGAAAAAGAATACTGCTATATGGAAAAACAACAATCTTTCACAAATACTCACTGATAAAGACAACTATCCCACAGCCACTTTTATATTCAGAGATAAGTTATATATTGTCGGTGTGATATCCGATGACAATGGACTGTATAACACCACTTATTTATATTCTGACGGCGAAATTAAATATTATTCTTTTGATGATGCAATATATTATCCAAAGTCAATATCAGTCACTTCACAAAACATATGTATAATTTTTGAAAAGACGGAATACACAATTGATGGCGGCATAAATAATACTCAAGTAATAATTATGCGCAATGACTCCTTTGAACAAATCATCCCTGTTGGTGACACTGATATTACGCCCGTTTCTTTTTATGCTCGATAAAAATAAATGTTATGAAAGAAGCATTGAATAGAAATAATCACTAAATAACCGTCTGAAAAAATGAATGATATAGAAAAAATAGTATTTAAAAATATAGAACCTGGGCGTCCGATTATCATAGCCGGACCATGCAGTGCAGAGAGTCGTGAACAGGTTCTCACTACTGCTGCTGAACTTTACAAATATGGAATTCGGATTTTTCGTGCCGGTGTGTGGAAACCCAGAACTAAACCGGGTGGATTTGAAGGTGTTGGCATTCAAGCTCTCGAATGGCTTGCCAAAGTTAAGGAACAATATGGCATGGAAATTGCCACGGAAGTGGCTAATGCCTCCCATGTCGAAGCTGCCATTAAAGCTGGAATTAATTTAATATGGATTGGTGCACGAACTTCTGCCAATCCCTTTGCAATGCAAGAAATTGCAAACTGCCTAAGGAATTATAAAGATATATCTGTTCTCGTTAAAAACCCAATAAACCCTGATTTAGAATTGTGGATTGGTTCAATCGAACGGTTATATAATGCCGGAATTCGGAAATTAGGTGCAATACACCGCGGATTTAGTGTATATGGACAACACATGTATCGCAATATGCCTCAATGGCATATTCCCATTGAGTTACGCCGCAGATTGCCTCAATTGCAAATATTCACCGATCCGTCACATATTGGTGGCCGACGAGAATTAATTGCCCCTATTTCCCAACAGTCAATGGATATGGGATTTGATGGTCTTATTATCGAATCACACTGCAATCCGGAAATGGCTCTCAGCGATAAAGCTCAGCAAGTAACTCCGGAAGTTCTAAACTCTATAATCAACACTTTGGTTATTCGTGACAATGTGCAAACTACAGAAAACCTAAATACACTTCGTCAACAAATCGACCAGATTGACAACGATTTACTTGAAATATTAAGCAAACGTATGCAAATTTCCAAGGAAATCGGTCAATACAAAAAGGAACATAATTTAACCGTATTTCAAGCGCGTCGTCACGATGATGTATTGCGTTCTCGCGTGCAGTATGGCGTAAATATGGGAATGGATGGTGATTTTGTAAAAGCCGTGTATCAAGCTATTCACGAAGAGTCTGTGCGGCTTCAAATGAATATTATTAACAACAATAATAGCATCTGATTTTATTATAAAAAGTTGGTGCTAATCCAAAGTAATGTTCTTCTGACTATTTCATGTAACTTCCGACACATCATAAATGAAAGTTTCATATCGCTTAATTTTATGATTTAACCGATTGTTAGTAACTTTGCACTCGATTTTGAGAAAACTACAATATTCAGATGATTACAGTTACGAATTTAGGACAGCAATTTGGTAAAAGAGTATTATTTCAAGATGTCAATTTGAAATTCACATCAGGAAATTGTTACGGTATTATTGGAGCTAATGGCGCAGGCAAGAGTACTTTAATGCGTATTCTTTCCGGTGAATTATCTCCAACTCACGGAACTGTCACTCTCGGTGCCGGTGAACGGCTTTCAGTTCTTAGCCAGGACCACTTTGCTTATGATGAATTTACCGTAATGGACACTGTATTGCAAGGACATACAGTATTATGGGATATAATGAAAGAGAAAGATGCATTATATGCTAAAGATGACTTCTCCGATGAAGATGGCATAAGGGCTTCTAAACTTGAAGAACAATTCGCTGAACTCAATGGATGGAATGCCGAAAGCGATGCCGCAATACTTCTTAGTGGATTGGGAATCAAAGAAAACAAGCACTATATTTTAATGAAAGATTTAAGTGGTAAAGAAAAGGTGCGTGTTCTTTTGGCAAAAGCTCTTTTTGGCAATCCCGATAATCTTTTACTCGACGAGCCGACCAACGACCTTGACCTTGACACTGTGGCATGGCTTGAAGATTATCTCTCCAAATGCGAAAATACTGTTCTTGTAGTTTCTCACGACCGTCACTTCCTTGATGCGGTATCGACTCACACGCTTGATATCGATTATAATAAAATTCAACTTTTTGCCGGGAATTACAGTTTTTGGTATCAATCAAGTCAATTGGCATTGCGACAGCAACAACAAGCCAATAAAAAAGCCGAAGAAAAGCGGAAAGAGCTTCTTGAATTCATACAACGTTTTAGTGCTAATGTTGCTAAATCCAAACAGACGACAAGTCGCAAGAAAATGCTTGAAAAGTTAAATATTGAAGAAATTCAACCATCTTCTCGTCGCTATCCGGGAATTATTTTTACGCCAAATCGCGAACCTGGAAACAAGATTCTCGAAGTTAAAGGTTTAAGTGCAAGCATCGACGGCGATTTATTATTCAACGATGTTAATTTCCAGATTGAACGCTGGGATAAGGTCGTTTTTCTTAGCCGTGACCCTCGTGCAATGACGGCCTTGTTTGAAATCATCAATGGAAATAGGCAGCCCGATGCCGGGTCTTTTGAATGGGGACAAACTATAACCACTGCATATCTCCCTCTTGATAATTCAGCATTCTTTAATACTGATTATAACCTTGTTGATTGGTTGGGACAATACAGCAACGATACAAGCGAAATATACATTAAAGGTTTTCTTGGAAAGATGCTTTTCTCTGGAGAAGAGGTTCTCAAAAAGGCGTCTGTCCTATCGGGAGGTGAAAAAATGCGTTGCATGATTGCTCGTATGATGATGACTGATGCTAATACTTTGATTTTGGACTCTCCCACTAATCACCTTGATTTGGAATCAATACAAGCATTCAATAATACATTACAAAATTTTAAAGGCAACATTCTTATGTCTTCTCATGACCATGAGTTTATTCAAACCGTGGCCACTCGTATTATAGAGCTAACACCCAATGGTATCATTGACAAGATAATGGATTATGACGACTATATCACCGATGAGCGTGTTTTGGCAGCGAGAGAAAAACTTTACAACAATTAGTGTACTAAATATCTTTCTTTATGGTTAAACATATTGTATCTTTCAAATTAAACGGCACTCCTGAACAGCGTCTTGCCGTGGCATCTGCGTTTAAAGAGGCTTTATTGAAACTACCTCTGGTTATAGAACCGCTCCAATCCATGGAAGTGGGTATTAATCAAAATCCTAATGAAGATTGGGATGTGGTGCTCACTGCTGTGGTGCCAACTATGAGCGATGTAGATATTTACGCAAAACATCCTGCCCATGTTGCTGCAGCGGCTCTCCTTGCCGGACATAAAGAGGCGCGTGCTTGTGTAGATTACGAATTCTAAGTCTTTCTATTTTACTCTGACTTTTCGCTCAGTTCAAGCCAACGTAATTCTTTCCCTTCGAGTAAATCTTTTATTATGGCAAATCGTTTCGATAACGAATCAAACGAATTGCCATTTTCTATTTCTTTCTCGCCATTAAAAATCTTCTCAATTTCTTTAAGCTCTGTTTCGAGTTGTTCTATCTCTTCTGTCAACTGCTCTAATTCCTTTTTTTCTTTATACGTCAATCTATTGCTGTAATCACGTGGCTTTCTGTTATCCTTGTTTTGAACCTTTACAGTATCATTAGTCATTGCTTCCGGATGATTGGCAAGCCATTCTCTATATTCTGAATAATTACCCGGAAAGTCTTTGATAACGCCATTCCCTTCAAACACAAAAAGATGATTTATGCATCGGTCCATAAAAAATCTATCGTGCGAGATAATTATAGCACACCCTTTAAATTGAGCTAAATAATCTTCCAATATACCGAGCGTCATGATATCCAAGTCATTTGTTGGTTCATCAAGAATGATAAAATTCGGTTTTGTCATCAACATAAGTGCAAGATTCAACCTTCGTTTCTCGCCACCGCTAAGTTTATACACATATTTTTGCTGGTCTGTTGGAGAAAACAAAAACTTATTCAGGAATTGCGAGGTAGTAAGGCTGTTTTTTTCATTAAAATAAACTACCTCTGCAATCTCTCTTGCTACATCTATCACTTTTTTCGACTCATCAATTGGATCTATATCTTGTTTGTAATATCCGAATTTCACCGTTTCACCCACATCTATTACTCCCGAATCCGGCTTTATTATGCCAAGTAACAGTTTTACAAATGTAGATTTCCCGACTCCGTTGTTCCCTACTATTCCAAGTTTGTCGTAACGAGAAAATATGTAGTTGAAATTTTTCAATATCACTTTATCTCCAAATGATTTACACACATTCTCCGCTTCAAAAATTTTTGAACCTATATAGCCGGAATTATTTTCTAACTTAACATTATTATCGTAAATCCTCATTTTAGCCTTTTGTTGAAGGTCATAAAAGGCATCTATTCTATATTTAGCCTTTGTTGCTCGTGCTTGTGGTTGGCGACGCATCCAGTCAAGTTCGGTTCTATATAGATTTTTTGCCTTTTCTATGGCTAATGTTTGCAATTCGATTCGTTCCGCTCGCTTCTCAAGATAATAATTGTAGTTCCCTTGATATGCGTATATGGTATTATTATCTATCTCTATTATTTTATTGCACACTTTGTCAAGGAAATATCTGTCATGTGTCACCATAAGCAATGTAGCTCGCGACCGCGTCAAATATGACTCGAGCCATTCTATCATATCTACATCAAGGTGATTTGTTGGCTCGTCAAGCAATATCATATCCGGCTCACTGAGCAAAAGTGAGGCTATTGCTATTCTTTTCACCTGCCCGCCCGAAAGTGTTTTTATTTTTGCACTTAGGTCGTCTATTTTTAACTGTGATAATAATCTTTTAAATCGTTCTTCATAGTCCCAGGCTCCTGTTGAATCCATTTTTACAAGCAGCTCCGTAATATCGTCACCTCGCATTAAGCAACGCTCATAGTCTCTCAGCACTTTACAAGTTTCATTCTCCACATTAAGGCACGCATCTAATATTGTACTCTCTCCGTCATACACCGGTTGTTGTTTCAGATATCCTACTCTGATATTATTGTTATACGTTATTTTTCCGAAATCATATCCCTCACTGCCCGACAGAATATTCATAAGTGTAGATTTACCGGTCCCGTTTTTTGCAATAATTCCTACCTTCTCTCCTTCAGAAATGCCGAATGAAATGTTGTCAAATAAAACATTATCTCCGAAAGATTTGCTTAATGATTCAACTTGTAAATATGTCACCATATCTAATTAATCCCACAAATTATTCATTATCTGTATTTTGCGATTCACCGCCCCAATAGTCTTGCATTCGTTTTGCCATTACACATTCCGATGCGTTATTGCACGGATTCCAAAATATAGGCCTGTCAATATCACCGGGCATGTATTGTTGTGCTGTAAAATGCCCCGGGTAGTCATGCGGATATTTGTAGCCTTTTCCATAATCCATTTTCGCCATCATCTCTGTCGGTGCATTCCGCAGGTGTAGCGGAATTGGCAAATTACCTGTCTTATTCACAAACTCCAGTGCCGAATCTATGGCAAGATATGCTGAATTGCTTTTGGGCGATGTCGCAAGATATATTGTGCATTCCGACAGAATAATACGCCCTTCTGGCCATCCTATTTTTGTAAGAGCATCAAATGTTGCGTTAGCCAACAGCAACGCGTTCGGATTTGCAAGTCCGATATCTTCCGAAGCAAGTATCACAAGGCGTCGTGCAATAAATTTGGGGTCTTCGCCTCCTGCTATTAATCGGGCCAACCAATATATCGCAGCATCAGGATCACTCCCCCGCACCGATTTTATAAACGCAGAGATTATATCATAATGCATTTCTCCATTCTTGTCAAATGCCAACGGATTTTCCTGCAATCGGGTTGTCACTATCTCGTCATTGATAGTTATTGCTTCTCCGGCTTTAACCGACTGCATTAACAAATCCAAAATATTCAATAATTTTCTTGCATCGCCTCCCGAATATCGCAATATGGCTTCTGTTTCTTCTATTTTAACAGTGTATTCTTTAAACACTGGGTCTGTTTCCACTGTTCGGTTAAGAAGTGATAACAAATCCTCTTCATTCAACGGTTTTAACACATACACTTGAGCGCGCGATAGCAATGGACGTATCACCTCAAAGGACGGATTCTCTGTGGTTGCACCGATAAGCGTTACAATTCCCGTTTCCACAGCTCCCAATAATGAGTCTTGTTGCGATTTACTGAATCTATGTATTTCATCGATAAACAATATCGGACGGCCTTTCACAAACATACTGCGTGCATCCGATTTGCATTTGTCAAGCACTTCTCTCACATCCTTTACGCCCGATGTCACCGCCGACAATGTGTAGAATGGCACAGATATTTGCTCTGCTATTATTTTTGCTAAAGTAGTTTTACCCACTCCGGGAGGGCCCCATAATATAAATGATGACACATTCCCGGTCTCTATCATTCTCCTTATTATCGCATCTTTCCCGACAAGATGTTTCTGTCCTATATATTCATCGAGCGTTTTCGGACGCATTCGCTCTGCTAATGGCTCATACATAAGTTATGATGTTACTTTTTCAAGCATCGCTATAAATTCTTCCTCATTGATTATAGGCACCGACAATTGTTTCGCTTTTTCCAATTTCGACGGTCCCATGTTTTCTCCTGCCAATATAAACGCGGTTTTCGCAGAAATTGAGCCGGAATTTTTCCCTCCGTTATTTTCTATCATCGCTTTATATTCTTCTCTTGAATGATTTTTAAACACTCCGCTTATCACTATTGTCTTGCCCGATAATACATCGGTTTTGCTTATTTGTTCGCTTTCATCCAATGCCAGCTTCACACCGGCTATCCTCAACCGCTCTATTATGGCTATGTTACTTGCTTGTTCAAAAAATTCTACTACATTTTTTGCTATTATCGGACCTATTTCATTTATCGATGAAAGTTCTTCTACTGTCATCGACATTAACCGGTCTATATTGACACTCGCATTTGCCAGTATTTTTGCCATAGTTTCGCCCACATTGGGTATCGATAATGCATATACCACCCTTCTATATGACACCTGTTTTGATTCCTCAATTCCCTTGAGTATGCGCATCGCCGATTTTTCCTTCAGTCTGTCAAGCGTGAGCAGTCTTTCCATTGTCAGGTCATATAGGTCTGCAACATTTCTCACCATTTCCACACTATATAACCTATCCACAAGTTCTTCTCCTATGCCATCTATATTCATCATTTTGCGACCGACAAAATGCTCTATTTTTCCCTTTATTTGAGGTGGACAGTAATTTTTATTTGGACATGTCCAGGCGGCTTCTCCTTCTATCCTTTCCAATTCTGTGCCGCATTCCTGACAATGTGTCACAAATTGCACCGGCATACTTCCTTTAATTCTAAGCGTTTTATTCACTCCCACAATTTTAGGAATTATCTCTCCTCCTTTTTCCACATACAAGGAATCTCCTTCATGAATATCTAAACTCTTGATTATATCATCATTATGCAAAGAGGCTCTTTTTACTATTGTTCCTGACAACAACACTGGCTCCAGATTTGCCACGGGGGTGATTACACCCATTCGCCCGGTTTCAAACGACACATATTTCAACCGTGTTTCCGCTCTCTCTGCCTGAAATTTATATGCCACGCCCCATCGTGGCGATTTTGATGTGTTACCTAATATTTCTTGCTGCCGCAGTGAATTTATTTTAAAAACAAGTCCGTCTGTCGCCACAGGCAATTCTTTCCGCTTTATGTCCCATACGTTAATAAATTCACGCACTTCCTCCACGGTATTCAGTAGTGATATATGGGGCGACACTTTAAATCCCCACTCTTTTATGGCTTTTAAGTTGTCATAATGGTTGTCGTATGGCAGATTGTCTCCCAAAAAATAATATATATATGCATCTAATTTTCGGTGGGCAACTTCCTGCGAATTTTGCATTTTTATTGAGCCTGCGGCGGCATTTCGAGGATTGGCAAACAACGGTTCTTCATTATATGCCCGCTCTTTGTTTAGTTCTTCAAAACTTGTCCACGGCATTAGTATTTCACCTCTTACTTCAAATTTATATGGATAATTACCTTTAGGCAAAACTAATGGGATGCTTTTTATTGTCATTACATTTCTTGTGACATCATCACCTCTCACCCCGTCTCCTCGCGTCACGGCTCTCACCAATCTGCCATTCTCATATTGCAGTGAAATAGATGTTCCGTCATACTTAAGCTCACCTACGATTTTCACTTCTTCACTGTCTCCCAATTCTTTATATGCCCTTTTGATAAAATCTGCAACTTCATCTATTGAATATGTATTCGACAACGATAACATGGGGCGTTCATGTGTCACTTGGGCAAATCCCTCATTATGGTCATTCCCCACACGTTGTGTAGGTGAGTATTGGTCATAATATTCCGGATATTGATTTTCCAATTCCAATAGCTCATGCATCATTCTGTCATATTCAATATCCGATATTGATGGAGAGTTGTTTATATAATATAATCTGTTGTGATAGTTTAATTCATTCCTTAAAGAATAAATCCTATTTTTCACTTCGTTGTCCATAACAATTTTGCCTTTTATTCGTTTTGCTAAATTACAAAATTTTGCACAATTTCACATGATTCTTAAATATTATTTTTATCTCTCCGATATCTTTATTTTTCACCAAAATATTTGGTAATTAAAATAATATCACTATATTTGCAAAAATATCATTATATTATTAACAATGAAAAAACCAATAAAACTTAAAATAAATCCCATCCGTGGCGTCCTGTGTAGGGATGCCCGGTGAAATCTCATTATAAAATAATGCCATGTTTTTACCCGTCATCCCAAGGGGATTAAATAATAACAAAAATACAATATAAAGAACAATGAAAAAAATAACAACAATCGTAGTATTAAGTGTGCTTCTGTCGGCACTAATGCCGTTGCATGCTCGCGACTTCACATACACCTACGAAGGGCAAACCATAACCTACACAGTCCTTGACGAAGAAGCCAAAACTTGCGCCACAAAAGCAGGTATCAGGTCCGGTATATATCATGGACCGTATCCTCTCTATTCATCTGCAGGCAACAAGGTTTCCGGCAACTTGGTGCTCCCGACTAATCCCATTGATGACGATGTTAAATATACTCTTGTGGAGATAGGTGAAGGTTCTTTCAGCGTAAATGAGTTGACCTCGGTAACTATCCCAAACACAGTGCAGCTTATAAACATTAGTGCTTTTCAGTATTGCAGTGATTTGGTTTCTATAAAAATTCCCGAATCGGTGCAGACGATCTTACTTGGTGCGTTTGAGGATTGTACCGGGTTAAGTAAAGCAGAATTTGCAAGCATTGAACATCTTTGCAACATCTTTTTCTTTGGTGGTGATTCAAACCCGCTTTACTATGCCAAACATTTGTTTATAAATGGTGAAGAAATAATAGATTTAGTTATTCCGGAGACTGTTACTGATATTTCCGATGGTGCTTTCGTTGGATGCAATAACTTAAAGTCGGTGAAATTTGGTAGTTCAGTTTCTTATATTGGTGGTGGGGCTTTCTCGGGCTGCTCAGGCTTAACTTCAATTACTATTCCTAATTCCGTCACAGAAATTGGTTATGCTGCATTTAGTGGATGTGATAATATCCAACATGTAGAATTTACAAGTATCGAACATCTGTGCAGAATTTATTTTGAATATGTCACTTCAAATCCGCTTTACTATGCTAAACATTTGTTTATAAATGGTGAAGAAATAATAGATTTAGTTATTCCGGACTCAATTACCACTATAGGTCAATATGCTTTTTCATACTGCAACAACTTAAGGTCGGTGGTAATTGGCAACACCGTTTCCGGTATTGGAACTGAAGCATTCTCGCACTGTACAAATCTATCTTCAGTTGCCATCTCTAATTCTGTTGAAACTATTGGCGACTACGCCTTTAGTAGCTGTTCTAATCTGACGTCACTGATTATTCCCAACTCAGTGACTGAAATCGGTGAATCTGCTTTTTGGAGTTGTATTGGTTTGACAGAACTAACCATACCCAACTCAGTAACTAAAATCGGTTACGGTGCTTTCTCGGGCTGTACAGGCTTAACTTCAGTTATTATTCCTAATTCCGTCACGGAAATTGGTAAACATGCGTTTTCTGATTGTCGTGGTCTTACTACGATTAATATTCCTAACTCAGTCATCTCAATCGGGGACAGAGCTTTTTATAATTGTTCCGGATTAACTTCAGTATATTATAATACAGATAGCCCTATTGAGGGAGATATCTATACTTTTTATGACGACAACTCCTCCAAAAGCGCCTACGCTATGGCAACTTTATATATGCCTGCCAAAGGGTTAGAAAAAGCTAAAGAGATAGCCCCATGGAAGCATTTTAGAAGAAACCAGGAATATGATTTCGGTGGTGTAACAGATGTAATTGCTGACAAAGCCGGAGAAATCGACTATACTCATCCTTATGAGATTTACAACTTCAACGGTGCGAAAGTAGGCGACAACAAAG
>JAFLTZ010000120.1 GCA_022509045.1 Muribaculaceae bacterium
TAGGACGCAAGATTTTCATTCTTGAAAGAGCAGTTCGATTCTGCTATGGGCTACTGAAGAGTAACTACACCTTGTTAGCTACTCTTCTTTTTTTATCCCCAACATTCCGTTTCTCACCAAAATTTCTTAATTTTGCAATATATTTGGTTTTTCATTTATTATTTAATGCCCAACTATGAACGATAATAATAAAAAAATAATCTATATTGTTGCAGCCGTGGTGATTGCCGCGGTGATTGGGGGTATGGCATATTTGCTTTGGGATTCTATAGAAACTAAGAAACAAAATGAAATGCTCAAACTCGAAAATGAGCAACTCGGTCTTGCCGGCGAATATGAACAACTCAACACCGAATTCAAAAACTATGAAAATCAAACCAAATTCATTTCCAACGATTCCCTCATCACTAAATATGGCGAAGCCAAAGATAAAGTGGAAAAACTCCTCGCAGAATTAAAAACACAGAAAATCACTTCAGAAAAGAGAATCAAAGAATTGCGAAATGAGATTGCCACACTAAAAAGTCTTATGCGCCATTATGTTGCTCAAATCGACTCTTTAAACAAGGAAAACGCCGGTCTGCGCAAAGAAAATAGTGAAATTAAGCAACAAAACCGAAAACTGTCAAATCAGGTTTCGGAAACTAAAAAGAAAAATGAGATGCTTAGCGAGCGAATGACTCTCGCTGAAAAGCTCAATGTTACAGGTTTGAAACTCACAGCTATTAAATCTAACGGGAAAGAAGAAAAGAAACTCAAAAAAGCAAAACAATTAAAAGTCTCTTTCACAATCCCTCAAAATAATTCTACTCCGGTTGGCGACAAAACAATATATCTGAGAATCACCAATCCGGAAGGAGCTTTACTCGGCGGGAATGGCTCATTCGAATTTGAAGGTTCTTCGATACCTTTCACCGACCGTAAAACTATCGAATATACCGGGGAAGAGGTTCCTGATGTTACAATTTATTGGACCATCAACTCAACTTTAACTCCGGGGCAGTACCGCGTAGAACTGTTTGCCGACAATTTCAGAATTGCCTCTCGACAGTTCCAACTTAACAACTAATCATTTATGAATAAATTAGTGCAACTCATTTCGCAGCAGGCTGCGAAATATGGCACTCGCGAAGTTATCCGCCACAAAAGTGGCAGTGGCAACGATTGGGTTTCCATTTCTTGGATAGAATTCTCTCATCGTGTTGAGCTCACAGCTCTTGCCATGAAGAAAATTGGCATCAAACAGGGCGACAATGTTGCTGTTTTCTCGCACAATCGTGCAGATATGTTTGCCACAGATTTCGGACTATTCTATAACCAAGCCGTGCCCGTACCACTCTATGCCACTTCCGGTCATGATCAAGTAAAATATATCATTGAGGATGCATCTATCGAATACATCTTTGTCGGAAACGACGAACAATACAAAATTGCTCGAATTGTTCAAAAACAAATTCCATATCTAAAACAAATTATTTGTTATCAAGACGATGTTGTAATCGATGACAATGACTCCTCCACAATAACTTTCGAAAGATTGTTGCAATTAGCAGCCGATGCCACAGCCGATGATAACAACGAGCTACAGCGTCGTATGAAAGAAGGATCATCGGAACAGATGGCTTGCCTGATATACACATCAGGCACTACCGGCGAACCAAAAGGAGTAGTACTCACTCATTCCAACTTTGATGAGCAACTGCAAGAACATATCCGCAGGATTCCTGAAATGAGCGATTCTGATATTTCGATGAACTTTTTGCCACTAACTCACATTTTCGAGCGAGCTTGGTGCTACCTCTGTTTAATGGTTGGCATGCGCATTGTCATCAACACCAATCCTCACGACATACAACAAGCCATTTTCGAGATACAACCCACCTGCATGTGTTGTGTTCCACGTTTTTGGGAAAAAGTATATACCGTACTTTGCGATAAGATCTCCAAAATGAGATTTTTTAACCGATTGATGATTAAAGCAGCTCTTAATGTAGGCAGGCGGCGTAATCTTGTTTATTTACGGGCTGGAGAAAAAGTACCCTGGTTACTTGAGCAACAGTATCAATTTTTCGAGCGGAGCATATTTGGCAGAGTCCGCCGCCTTATCGGAGTTAAACGGGGTAAAATGTTCCCTACTGCCGGAGCTCCTATTTCTCCGGAAATTGTCGAATTTATGCACGCAATCGGTGTGAACGTCATGGTTGGTTATGGACTTTCCGAAACCACCGCCACCGTTTCTTGCTTTCCCGCCACAAACTATGTGATTGGTTCTATAGGTACTCCTCTCGAATCTTTAAGTGTAAAAATTGGTGACGACAATGAAATTCTTGTAAAAGGACCTTCCGTAATGAAAGAATACTACAAGAAACCCGAAATAAATGCCACCGCTTTCACTGCCGATGGTTATTTTCGCACCGGTGATGCAGGATATATTGATAAAAAAGGCAATTTATTTATCACTGAACGCATTAAAGATTTATTCAAAACATCGAATGGCAAATACATCGCCCCTCAAATTCTTGAATCTCGACTTTCTGCTGATAATCTTATTTCTCAGGTTGCCATTATCGGAGACCAACGTAAATTTGTATCTGCGTTAATCGTCCCAAACTTTGATGCCCTTCGGGAATATGCCGATGCCAACGGCATATCTTATTCCGACAACAAATCTCTTGCCGAGAACGATGTGATTAATCAATATGTAGCTAACAGCATTGAGAAATATCAGGTCGGGATGGCTGCCTACGAACAAATCAAAAGATTTACCCTTCTCTCGTCGCCCTTTACTATGGAGAATGGAGAGCTCACCAACACTCTGAAAATAAAACGTAACGTAGTTTGTAAAAATTACGCCAACGTCATCAATAAAATGTATAAATAGTTCTCGTTTCAATGATTACTCAAGAGCAACTTAAAGAAACTCTCGAACGCAAATCTGCGTTGAAGAAGTATCTTGATATAGATAATAAGAAAATCCAGATTGAAGAAGAGGAATTGCGTACCCATGTGCCTGATTTTTGGGAAAATCAAAAAGCGGCTGAAATCCAGATGCGAAAAATTAAGCAGCTTAAATTTTGGATTGAAGGATATTCTGATGTCGAAAAAGCCTGCGATGAACTCTCTTTGGGTTTCGATTTTGTCAAAGAAGAGCTTATTTCGGAAGAGGATCTCGACAAAATGTATGCCGACACCATTGCTTTGATTGAAAATCTTGAACTGCATAATATGTTGCGTCGTGAAGAAGACAAGCTCGGAGTAGTACTCAAAATCAACTCTGGTGCCGGTGGAACGGAAAGTCAGGATTGGGCTCAAATGCTCATGCGGTTATATCTTCGCTGGGCAGAACGCCACGGGCACAAGGCCTCCGTTGCGCAATTGCTTGAAGGAGATGATGCCGGTATTAAATCTGTCACAATAAACATTGAAGGAGATTACGTATATGGCTATCTGAAAAGTGAGAATGGTGTTCATCGTCTCGTGCGTGTATCGCCATACAATGCTCAAGGCAAGCGTATGACCTCTTTTGCATCTGTTTTTGTCACCCCACTCGTCGATGACTCTATTGAAATAAATGTATCTCCTGCCGATATATCATGGGATACTTTCCGAAGTGGTGGCGCCGGTGGACAGAATGTAAATAAAGTAGAATCCGGTGTACGCCTAAGATATAAGTTCAAAGACCCATACACAGGTGAGGAAGAAGAGATTCTTATCGAAAACACCGAGACTCGCGACCAACCTAAAAACAAAGAAAATGCGATGCGACAATTAAAGTCCATCCTTTACGAAAAAGAACTTAACCACCGACGGGCTGAGCAACGCAAAATCGAAGATAGTAAAATGAAAATTGAATGGGGGTCACAAATCAGAAGTTACGTTTTCGACGACAGACGCGTAAAAGACCATCGTACAAATTTTCACACAAGCGACGTAAATGGAGTTATGGATGGTGAAATAGATGATTTTATCAAAGCA
>JAFLTZ010000121.1 GCA_022509045.1 Muribaculaceae bacterium
CGACCCTCTGCTTGTAAGGCAGATGCTCTGAACCAGCTGAGCTAAACGCCCGATACGTTTTCTTATTTGCGCTGCAAAGTTACGACGATTTTTTCATTAGTGCAAATATTCCTACCGAATTTTTTATGCCTTAATTTTATTTCACATACTTTATCCACTCTAATTATAACATAACTGTCAATTTTTTTTTATATCTTTGGCATTAATTACTTAAATACACTATAATTTTATGAGAAAATCATTTGCACTCTGTTTTGCGTTGGCTTTGTGTGTGTTCTCCACCGCCTATGCAAAGACATTCACTATCAGTTCGCCTGATGGAAACCTTTCTATCAACGTAAATGTAGATAAGGATATCACTTGGAATTTAAGCGATGGGAGCACTTCTGTGATCGCGCCATCAAAAATTGCGATGGAAATTGATGATAAAACCATCTGGGGCTCAAATCCAAAAGTGCAGAAAGTAACAAAATCAAAAATTTCTGCAACACACACTGCACAATTTTACAAGAAATCTGAAGTAAAAGAAGAGTGCAACACTCTCACTATTCATTTCAAAGGCAACTTTGCCATTGAATTCAGAGCATACAACAACGCAGCAGCATATCGATTCGTTTCAACCAACAAAGGTAACAATACCGTAAAGAATGAAATTGCTGATTTCGTTTTCGATAACGACAACACTGTGTATTGTTCGTATGTACGAGGTAATGAGAATAAAACTATCGAAGAGCAATATAAAAACTCTTTTGAAAACCTCTATGAACTCCAGAAAATGAGCGAAATGAAAGGCAATCGTCTCATGTTTATGCCGGTATTGGTAGATTTAGGTGACAAAAAAGTATGTATTACTGAATCGAATCTTGTAAACTACCCCGGTATGTATCTCTACAATCCAACCGGCAATACTACCTTAAACGCGCATTTTGCCCCATATCCCGACAAAGTTGAACAAGGTGGTTATATTAACTTGCAAGGTATTGTAAAATCGCGCAAGCCATATATTGCCGAAGTGTCCGGTGCTCGCGCATTCCCTTGGCGTATTTGTATTGTGGCTCACAACGATGTTGAATTGCTTGATAACGACATGGTATTCCTTCTCAGCGAGCCTTCTGTTATTGACGACACCTCTTGGATTAAACCAGGGAAAGTTGCATGGGATTGGTGGAATGCTTGGGGATTGGTTGGTGTACCGTTCAAAGCCGGCATCAATAACCGCACATACGAATATTATATAGATTTTGCAGCCAACAACGGCATTGAGTATATCCTTCTTGATGACGGATGGAGTCCTTCCGGTAAAGCCGATTTAATGCAAGTAATTCCCGAAATAGACATACCTCACTTGGTAAATTATGCTAAAGATAAAGGTGTTGGGGTTGTTTTATGGGCTGGATATTGGGCAACCAACCGCGATATGGACATGGTGTTTAAACACTATTCTCAAATGGGAGTTAAAGGTTTCAAAATAGACTTTATGGATCATGACGACCAACAAATGGTTGAATTTTATGAACGAGCCGCTGCAACAGCTGCCAAATATAAACTGTTTGTTGATTTCCACGGAGCATATAAGCCAAGTGGGCTGTCGCGCAAATATCCCAACGTCATGGGATATGAAGGTGTCTATGGTCTTGAAACTCGCAAATGGGCTGCCGACGACATTGTGACCTACGATGTACAGATTCCGTTCATCCGTATGATTGCAGGTCCTATAGACTACACACAAGGAGCAATGATGAATTCACAAATGTCAAGTTTCAGGGCAAGCAACAATGAGCCTATGAGTATGGGTACACGTTGTCACCAACTCGGTATGTATGTAATTTACGAATCTCCGTTCAATATGCTTTGCGACTCCCCCACCAACTACGAAAAGGAGCCTGTTTGCACTGAATTTATCGCAGATGTTCCTACTGTATGGGACGAAACAGTGGCCCTTGACGGAAAAGTGAGCGAGTACGCTATTGTAGCACGACGTGCCGGCAATGACTGGTATATTGGTGGTCTTAACAACTGGGATGCACGCGAAGTCGTGGTGGATCTCTCGTTTTTACCTGACGGCAAATATACACTCACATTGCTTAAAGATGGTTATAACGCTGACAAATTTGGTCGCGATTTCCTGAAAGAAACTACCACAAATGTAACTAACGCTACAAAATTACCTATTCGCATGGCTGTTGGAGGCGGGTTCGCACTCAAACTTGCCAAGGAGTAACATTATAATTTTTTACAACTATTTAAAGCGAGGCTTCTGTGTGTGCAGAGCCTCGCTTTAAATATTCCAATGGGTAGCATTTCCCTATATCTGTTTTTTAATTTAAATTTTTGTTTTTAAATTTGTACATGTTCATATCTGCAACTATTAGCCACTTAATTATATTCTCTTTATGAAAAATCGTATATTATCTGTTATGTTTGTGTTGGGATTCGTATTTTCAACCTCACTTGCCCAAAAACGCATTCCAGATTTTGCTTATCCGCAGGATGTTATAAATTATTCAGAGAAAGATATCGATGTAGCGTTATCTGAAAAAAACGATACAATGTTAATAAGTGCAATTGTACAATATGCCATTGCAGAATCAGCTATTTCTAACGATAATTTTCAACGGGTAGTTGCAAAAATAGATAGTGCGCTAAATATCACAGCATCACGTCCCATAGTTAACGCCTTACTGCTTTCATTTAAGGCTCAGATTTTTACCACGCACTACAACAATAATTTATATCAATACCGCAATAGAATTGCCTCCGCTGACACACCACCTAACGACGTGAACGAATGGAGCGACGAACAAATACGAAATTACATCACAGATTTATTAAATCAATCAATCGCTGACAAAGATATCTTAATCGACATCCCGCTTTTACACCTTGGCTCCACCGTGGAGTATAACGAATGGGGATTAAAGATATGCCCTGACATATATCGTTTTTTGCTTAACCGAGCTGATGATATTTATAGTTCGATTCACATGACAAACAGCCCATACCTCAGTAAACTCGTTGCCCTTAATGAGGAGTGCAATAACGAAATTGCATATCTATATTATATGGGCATTGATTTTCGAAGGAATATGAGACTTAATACCATCGAGGATTATTATATCAAATGGGTGGAATTTTATAAAAAGCACAGTGATTCGCAATTCTGCGGTTTATTGTTCAATGCGTTTGAAACAGCTTCATTCTCTAAGAGTGAAGCACTGACTCTATTTAAGTTGATAACCGATTTCAAATTACGTTATCCCGATTATCCGTTTATGAGTACCATTGAGAATATTTACAATAATATTACTGCACACAACGCCATGTGTAGTATGAGTCAGACTATTGCAGCCAACACACCCACTACAATTGACGTTTCATCTGAAAATGTCAATCAACTCAATCTGTGCGTATATCGGTGCCCCGATAACACTGAAAAATATAAACTCAAAGATTGCACGCTTTTATATACTATTCCGGTATCATTTACCGACACAATTCCATTCTATAATAAAAAATGCGTTGAATTGCCACCTCTTGACTATGGCAAATACGTTTTGGTGATAAATTCCATGAATGATAAACAAAAGATAGAAAGCCGGTTGCAAGAATTTCGTGTTACCGATATGCAAATGCTTCAAGTGCGCCGACATAATATTCAACAGACCACATTCATGGTTGTAAACGGCATCTCCGGCAAACCGATGCACAATGTTACTATAAAACAATATCTGAACTCCGGTAATAATCCGAAGTTCGTAAGCAGTCAACAAACCGGTAAAGATTATTCTGCCACATTCAAAGTAAAACCCAACACGAATTATCAATATTTTGCATCGTATAATAATGACAAATACGGTACAAGTATCTATGACTACAATGGCAACACACCCGGCACACAGATTGATACATTAGCAATAGCTAATACCGACCTCGGTGTATATCGCCCCGGT
>JAFLTZ010000122.1 GCA_022509045.1 Muribaculaceae bacterium
TACTCCTACGACAGTTTAGCAAACTGTTGGTTTCAGCCACTCACCCACCTCTCCGTAGGCTTGCTGAATAATTTCGCTGCAAAGGTACATGATAGATATGAATCGTGCAAATTTTAGAATGTTTTTTTGTTTGGTTATGTCAAATATTAACTATAATTTTGAATTCATAAATTATAATTGAATAAACATTATGTCAGTAAATAAGGTAATATTAATTGGAAATGTGGGGAAAGATCCCGACGTGAGATATCCGCAACCCGGTCAGCCGGTGGCTTCATTTTCATTAGCAACTAATGAACGTGTTCCATCTGCAACACCTGGTGGGGACCCAACTGAGCGTACAGAATGGCATAACTTGGTATTGTGGGGGAAAAATGCCGAGTTGGCAGAACGCTATGTGCGCAAAGGTATGCAATTATATGTGGAAGGAAAGCTTAGATATAGAATTTGGGAAGATAAAAACCAAATCAAACGGACGGTCGCTGAAATATATGTAGATACGCTTCAATTTTTAAGCAAACAACAATAACAAACGAGAGTGTGTCTTTCTATATTTTGGCACACTCTCTTCTGCATTTTTAGGATTATATATTAGTCGTCGTATCTAATAAAGTTGCCCATTTTGTCAAACTTCATATCAACTCCGTTTGATAATTCCACATCATAACCTCTACGTTCTTTTTCGATACCTACAATTCTTGTACCTGATTGGTTTTTGTAAATATAATTCGAGATATTTGACGGCACAAATTTGACCGGCACAGAATTTGTGTTACGAGTCTCCACACTCTTCCAATTACCTTCACGGTCGAATGATATTTCAGTACCATCCGTCAGAGTCACTTCATATTCATTTACTCGTCCGAAGTTTTTGTCAATCTTTACAACACTTACTTTCGCTTTACAATTATTTGCAATAACTGATTTTGCTGACTCAGGCAGTAATGATGCGTCATGAGAATAATTGCTACGTGCCGATGCTCCGGCTGCCATAAACATAACAATGGCAAGTAAAATCGATAATCGTTCCATAATGATATTTATAAATTGTTATTATTTACATGTATAACAACAGACTTATAAATATTGTTTGCCACGGCAATAAATTCCCGGAGCACAAAATGCTCCATCTATGAGATAATAAATTGATTTAAAGAAAGATATTTTATAATTATTTTTCACTCGCCATGCTTTTAGCGGAAGACGCAAAACACAGCTCAATGGGTATCGCAAAGCTATAACGCACCCTGCACCTCGCAGCGATGACGCTGTAGGTTTAGCGCCTGTAGATAATCCCGAATGGTTACAAATGATGTATGGGAAAAACTCGCAATGCAGATGCCTATTGATAGCCGCGTGTAATACCATTTCATCCTCACCGGATTGTAATTTGGGGACACCTGCTCCAAGTTCGGGATGAAAGCGAAGATGTCCGGCTGTTCTGCGACGAAAAGCTATTTCTATGGAACGAACATAATATCCTTTTGGCAATTTTCTTCTTAAAACGGTTATGCTCTGCGGATAAACGCGATTTTTATCACTATCAGATTTAAAAGTAGCCACATCCAATCGGGGATTCTGTTCAAACGTATTACGAACAATATTAAGACCCTCTACCGAATATGCCACATCATCATCAGCTATCAGAATAATATCTCCACTACATTTTGACAAAGCATTGTTCCTGTTAATCGACAATCCCTTTTCATCTAATCGAAAAACCTCAATATCTTTTCGTTCTGCAATCTGATTGGGCAATGGAAAGCCCTTGTGTTCTTGCCAGGAAACCACATAACGCACACCATCAACTTGTGGCAAGTTCATTCCCACTATTCTTTGAATACCACCGGGAGTATGTGTTGCAATTGCTACATCAAGAGTCAGTGCCATATTTTAGTTCAAGTCTGCTTGTCCAAAAATTCATAAAACGCTCTGCCACTACCTTTGCATTATTGTGTTTAACCACAAATGCTCTGCTTCTCCGCCCACGTTCAGCAATTTCATCCGGATGGAGTACAATATTTTCAATACAATCCGTAAGAGCATCACAATCCATAGGCGCATTGATTATCGGGCGATTATCGTATTCTTTAATGAAATCATAATATTCCGGCTCAGCACCACTTACTACATTTAATCCATACGACATGGCCATAAGCGCGGTTGTTGCAGGTGTATAGCTATATATCTGGTCGAGAACCACATGTGAATCTTTTAACAACTCTACAAACTCAGCGTATGGACGATTTTCCACAATTACGAGTTCCGCTTTTTCCGGATAACGCTCCACCACTCTTCTGGCAGCAATTTCAAGCAAATCAGAGCCTTTCATTAATTTTCTATATCTGTCACGACCCAAAAAAAGTTTCACTTTATCAATTTTGCCATCAAGATTGACAGGCTGCAACCTGTCTGTATCAATAGGAATACCTCCATAAACGGCTTTTTCAGAGCCCAAAGCACGTTGCATCCCCATGTGATATTCATATAGAACTGAAACTGCACCGTCGATATTGGCAAGCGCATGCCTTTGATAATTCACAATCGACACTGCATGCCATTCATCCCACTTCTTCGGATTTGCAAGATACATTCGAGATGGTTTATGGTCGATAAACCATTCACTATACCTCAAAGGTGAATCCTGAGCTTCGAGCATATCAAGAAATGCGATATCTGTACTCATCGATGTAAGGAAAATTGACGAGTTGAAGCGTTTAAGCCTGTTGAAAAGTGTAAACAGCCGCTCCGGACGAAGTTGCACAAAATTCAAATCGTGAATGGCTACAACGTCAAATCCTCGAAAAATTTTATTTAAATCACCATATCTCATACGATAGGCAAGTTTTAAACCTCCTATTTTGTTTGGCGAACGTGATATATCGATTTGACGGTCGCAATTCATCCACGAAGAGCCCGCAGAAGCTTGTGTTACGTTGCACCCCAAGCTCCGTAATCCATCAGCAAGTGCACGATGGCAATTGCTATAATCTCCAAGCAATAAAATTTTAAGCGGTCGCTTCATATCACATTCCATCTATGCAAAAATACAAAAAAATTCTAATTAAAATGTGAAACTTGTCATCAGACAAGTCGCACATCTAAAAACGGACCAATCCCCATCTCTACTTTTACACTAATTATGGTGCGTCCGAAAAGTGAGTCTCCTTTTTTGAGCCTGATATGATCTGCCATAACATTTTCTCCATATATTGCCACAGAACCGAGTCTTTTTGGATTCATTGTGTCAGGATAAAAAGCATACATCAAAACAGGCTTTGCCTTAAATGGCCTAATCAAACTGCTTTTAGGCTGTCCTGCTCTTAATGCATTTTCATAGGCAGATTGTTCATTTCTTTGACGTTTTAATTCATGACGATTGTAGATAATAATAACGCCTTTGCACGATACGCCTTTTGACGGTCTTTCAATCACTACCACCGATTTTTCGGAGAGTTGCGATACCAGTAGTTGGAATATAGAGTCAATTTCTTGCTCTATTGTTACCCCTTGATTTTTAAAATAGTGTTTAAAATTTGTTTTCATACATTAAATAGTTTAGAGATTAAAAAAATACCGATTGCTATTTCCACAATTGACAGTGGATGCAATCGATGTTAACTGTTTTTCGATATCAACTCGGATACTCCTTCAAAATGTCAATGACCTCACCTGCACTCAGCCTCGCCAAATTGGCACAGCAATGGCTGTGAGTTGTAAAAAATTAATTTTGAATGAGTTGAATTGAAAAATATTTGGTTTCTCCAAACCTAAATGTATGCCCGAATTCGTTTTCGAGTAATAACATAAAAGAGGGCAATTTCTCACCCTCTTTCCGGCGCTTCAGGATGGGCTTGAACCAACGACCCCCTGATTAACAGTCAGGTGCTCT
>JAFLTZ010000123.1 GCA_022509045.1 Muribaculaceae bacterium
GTCTAATTGTGATTTACGAGCCTTTGTAGATACTCATAATTGTTCTGCAGCAGATGCTACTATGTTGGTGAGTAACCGGCAATCATCGCGGTATTTGCTTTTCAATGACCAAATGAGATTACAAGGTTGGGTAAATAAAATTACAAATGCCACAAAACCGGATAAGTTTGACTACATAGAAGGGCAATATGTCGAACGTCCATATGATGGCATTCAGGTATTCTCACATTCTGTTATAGAAAGAATGATGGATGACGGATTGACTGGCAAATTCTCTATAATAGATTTTTATCTGAATAGGGTGAATAATTTGAAAATAGTAGGTCAAGAAATGCCGGGATTGATGATGCTTGATATAGGGAAACCTGAAACCCTTGTGGTGGCAAAAGATTTTTTATACGAAATTACAAATAATTAATTATGTCGCGTCCAAAAATACCTGATGAATGGTGGAGCGCTCCTACAGAGGGCGAAAATGGAAAACTTATTATTGTAACAGGCAGAGAAAATGCTATTGGTGCCAGAGATATGGGGTATGCATATAGGGTAGAAGTGACTTGGAAGTATAATTCTGACGAAACAGGAATGCCCGATTTTGCGACTTCAACTCTAATGGAGTCTGTTACAGAAGAATTAAAAAAGACTTTTTATAAAGACCCTGTGGCTGTGATGACAGGTATCTATACAGGCGACGGCGAACGTAATTGGATATTCTATACATTTAAGACTGATTTATTTGGAAAGGTTTTTAATAAAGCACTTGCTTCTTATGAGTTGCTACCGATAACAATATATGTTGAAACAGATTCAGAATGGTGCGAATATCAAGAGATGAGTGAATGTAGAGTGGATTCTACTGATTGACTATATTTTTATATGAAAAAACACTCTCATTGCATTTCGCTTTGAGAGTGTTTCCGATTATTATGAAAGAAATTATTACATATTCATTCCACCATCTACTTGTATAACTTGACCGGTTATGTATGATGACATATCTGAGGCAAGGAATGTGGCTACTTCTGCAATATCTTCAGGTGTTCCGCCACGGCGCAATGGAATTTTCTTACTCCATTCTGCTTTAACCTCCTCCGGTAATTTTGCTGTCATATCGGTGATAATAAATCCAGGAGCAATTGCATTAGCACGAATACCGCGAGAACCGAGTTCTTGTGCAATAGATTTTGCAAGACCAATCATTCCGGCTTTTGATGCAGAATAGTTGCACTGACCGGCGTTACCATGAACACCAACAACTGATGACATGTTGATAATACTGCCTTTTCGTTGACGCATCATCACCGGTGTTACCGCATGAATAAAGTTAAATGCCGATTTTAAATTTACAGCTATTACGGCATCCCACTGAGCTTCACTCATTCGCATCATTAAGCCATCTTTGGTGATGCCTGCGTTGTTTACAAGGATATCAATTGTACCAAAATCTTCTACAATCTGTTTTACTACATTTTCTGTGTCTTCAAAATTTGCAGCATTTGATGCATAACCTTTAACTTTAACACCGTAAGCGGCAATTTCTTCTTCGGTCTTTTTACCATTCTCGTCAATTACCAAGTCGGTGAATGCTACATTAGCTCCTTCCGAAGCAAATTTCAAAGCCAAAGCTTTGCCAATTCCACGAGCAGCTCCTGTAACCAAAGCTGTCTTTCCTTCAAGTAGTTTCATATCTTAAATAATTAAATCTTTAATTGATTGCTTAATGAATTTATTTCTCTGCGAGGCGCATTTTCGGCACTTATACCATAGAGTATGAAATTGCGAATATATTCGCGTAATCGCAAGCGTTCAATGCCGAAATCTTCAAAATTATTGCGTATAAACGGCACATCAAGTCCTTGTAGAGAGAGTATCATCACTTTGGCGGTTTCATCCACATGCTTTATCTTGAAAACTCCTTTATCTACACCCTCTTGCAAAATGCGGGCAAGTATTTTTGATTCTTCTTCGGCTGTGATGCGTCTCACTCTATCTACGGCTCTCACATCGCGAAAGAAACTGGCGCGAAGCGAGCCATTGCGCATAACTATCTCTTTCACGGCATCAAAGCGCAGAAAGATAAAACTGATGAGTTTATTCTCTGGAGATAACTGTCGGCAACTGAGTTCGTGCAACCGGGAGAGCATCTGCATCGATTCCTTATCTACCACGGCGCGATAAATTTCACGTTTGTTTTTGAAATACGTGTATATGGTGCGACGCCCTTTGTCGGATGCTTCTGCGATATCATTCATAGTAGTTTTTTCCACCCCTTTATTGGCAAAGAGTTGGCGAGCTACTTCTATGAGTTTATCTCTGGTTTTCAGAATCATCTATTTATTGTTATTTGACGTTAAACACACTTCACTCCGTGCTAAATAGCACCGCGAAATTACTAAATTTTTCTCATAGTAGCAATCCATTTCAATTAATTCTCATTAATAATAAGTTTTATATTATATGTTATTTATTTTTTTTACATTTGCACATGTATTATTCTTAAATATCATTTATTATGAAGAAATTATTAATATTCGGATTCGTTGTGCTAAGTTCTTATTTTAGTTATGCTCAAAATACCGACTTTGAGAGGTATGCAGCAAAGCTAAACGAGAAAGGCGTTTCTCTGAGTCTCCCGAAAAAGGCTAAATCTGTAGATATCTCTTCTTGTCGCAGATTGCCCATTAATCCAGATTATGCTTTCGGATATTTTATGCCGGGCATATTCTTTGATTGGGCATATGCTACCGCAGCTGAGAGTGCCGATGCCAAAGCACTCTTTTTATATCCTATTGTCCCTGATAATACTCCTATTGTCAGACTCGGCTATGTAATAGAAAGTGAAATACAGGCCTCAAAAGATAATGATGAATATGATATATCCGGTGATATTAAGATTATTTCTGATAATAATATGAATAAATATGGTGGAGCTGATACTGCAGTGATTTATACTTTTCCTCTATCTGTGCCATATTTGGAAAAGTATAATCAATGTATCGGAATATATTTGCGCAAATACGGACATCCTGCATTATTGTTAAAAGTACTTACTGATGATAAAGGACTTGAAAAGAAGGAAAAATATATAGCACAAATTCTCTCAGGGGTTCTTTATAAGAATCTTCAGCTTCCGGAATATATTGATAAGGAAAATGTTACCGCCGATAATACCGACTTGCAATTTCCGATTAAGAAGGATCCGGGTTGGGCGCAAGGTATAATTCCAACAAATCAAAGTCTCGAATATATCCTTTATAAAGACTGGGGCAGTTATGATTATGTTTCGCGTAAACATCTGCTTAATAATTTTGTAAATATTGATATTCTCAAAAATGTTGATAGTAATCTTAAGAGATTCCAGGGAGTGCCTTACGATAAGCTTCAAGAGACGATTTCGGCATTCGGAAAAGCGAAATTACTAAAGTCATCAGAACTACCTGAAGATTACAAATTACCTCTCAATACTATAATTATTTTAAATTCTCACGATGTTTGCTATCATTCATCAAATGGAGCAGAACTTATTGGGAAAGACTTTATATTAATAAATGATTATCAATACGATAAAAAACTTAATCGAAAGAATCATGATTATTATTTGATTGATATGAAGAATGTAGATTTGATTATTGAGATGAGTGATAATACATTGGCACAGTAAATCAGTATATTAGGTGCTCGCATAAAATTTTATACGAATTTATTTGGTGGAATTGCAAAAACTCCGTACCTTTGCACTATCAAACATCGCGGGGTGGAGCAGTGGTAGCTCGTTGGGCTCATAA
>JAFLTZ010000124.1 GCA_022509045.1 Muribaculaceae bacterium
TAGAGCATAACCTTGCCAAGGTTAGGGTCGCGGGTTCGAGTCCCGTTTTTCGCTCTTTTTAATGTCGTCCGGATGGCGGAATTGGTAGACGCGCTACTTTGAGGGGGTAGTGAGCATTCGCTCGTGTGAGTTCAAGTCTCATTTCGGACACAAAATAAAGCTGAATGATTTTTTCATCCGGCTTTATTTTTTTGTTCATAAAAATATGTTATGTTTGCAGGAGTGTAATGTAAATTTAATAGAAGAGTTATGATTGATGAAATATTGGATTATAATAAAAAATTTGTGTTCAATAAAGAATATGAACGCTTTATTACAGATAAATACCCCAATAAGCGTATAGCAATAGTTACTTGTATGGATACACGCCTTGTGGAGTTGTTGCCGGCTGCTTTGGGTATTAAAAATGGTGACGTGAAGATTATTAAAAACGCCGGGGCTGCTATTACAAATCCTTTCGATAGTACTATCCGCTCATTGCTTATTGCTATATATGAACTTGGTGTAAACGAGGTGATGATAATAGGACATACGCAATGTGGCGTGGAAGGTATGGATAGTTCACATATGCAACATTTAATGAAAGAACGAGGAATTCCCGAATCAAATATCAGACTGATGAAACATTGTGGTATAGATCTTGATAATTGGTTGCATGGTTTCGATTCAGTAGAAGATGCTATACTTGAGACTGTTGACCTCGTTAAAAACCACCCGCTTGTGCCGACTGATATTATCGTTCGTGGATATATTATGGACTCAACTACAGGTGAACTTAAAACGTTGTGAGTTTCATTAGTAAAGACAATAATCCCGGAACAATATGTTTTGCTCCGGGATTTTATTTAATTACAATCCGAATTGTTGCTTGATAGCAGCGAGTTGGATATCGGCATCACTGTTAACTTTGTCGAAATCTGAGATTGTTTCCATTTTGCCTTTCACCTCAAGATAGAACTTGATTTTTGGCTCTGTACCGGAAGGGCGAACCGAGACTTTAGTGCCATCAGCACAGAAAAATTGAAGTACATTGCTGGTTGTAGGCATCTCCATTTTCGATTTTTTGCCTGTGGTAAAATCGGTAATTTCAAGAGTGGCAAAATCCTTCATGATGCTTATCGGCTTACCGGCTATTGATTTTGGAGGATTCTCACGGAAATTTTTCATTATAGCCACAATTTCTTCTGCTCCAGATTTTCCTTTGCGCACAAGTGAAATGCCTTCCTCTTTGGAAAATCCATATTTCAAATAGATTTCTTTGAGCATTTCATACATATTCATGCCATTATCCTTTGCCCATGCGCAAATTTCTGCCATTAATGAGATTGCCGAAACAGAGTCCTTGTCGCGTACAAAATCCTCAGCAAGGAACCCAAAACTTTCTTCTCCACCGCCGAGATATCGCATTTTACCTTCAAGTTCTCTGATTACTGCCGCAATCCATTTGAATCCTGTATAGCAATCAAACATCGTAATTCCTTGGTCATCTGCTATTGTTTTTATCAATTCGGAGGTGACGATGGTTTTAACAATATACTCTTTTCCGGTTAGAAGTCCGAGTTCTTTATTGCGACGCATCAGATAATTCAAGAATATCAACTGAATTTGGTTCCCGTTAAGACCTACAAATTCACCTTTATCATCGCGTACAACAACACCTATTCGGTCGGCATCCGGGTCTGACGCCATTACGATATCGGCATTGGTCTCTTTTGCTTTAGCTACTGCCATTGCCATTGCCGACGGCACTTCCGGATTAGGAGATTCTACGGTGGGGAAATTTCCATCGGGAATATCCTGTTCCGGGACGTGAATAATATTTGTGAATCCGAAATTTTTCAATGAGGCAGGGATAAGTTCGCGCCCGGTGCCGTGGATGGGGGTATATACAATTTTTAAATCATGCTGATTTTTTATTGCATCAGCGCTGAGTGATAATTCTTTGATTTTTGCCAAATACTTATTATCAATCTCTTTCCCGATAATCTTAATCTTGTCAGGATTTCCCTTGAATTTTATTTCTTCAATTCCGGCAATTTTATTAACATGGTCGATTATATTAGAATCGTGTGGTGCAATAATCTGTGCGCCATCGTTCCAATATGCTTTATATCCATTGTATTCTTTGGGATTGTGTGATGCAGTTATAATTACACCACTTTGGCAACCAAGTTCTCTGATGGCAAATGACATTTCAGGAGTAGGGCGAAAGCTCTCAAACAGATACGCTTTTATGCCATTTGCCGAGAAAATATTTGCTGTGATTTCAGCAAATTTTCTACTGTTATTTCTTACATCGTGTCCAACTACCACACTTATTTCTTCCAAATCGGAGAATGCTATTTTCAGATAGTTGGCGAGACCTTGAGTTGCGGCTCCTACTGTATATACATTCATGCGGTTGCTTCCGGCACCCATTATGCCGCGCAAACCACCGGTTCCAAATTCAAGATCTTTATAAAATGATTCCACAAGGTCGGATTTGTCATTATTTTCAAGCATAGCTTTGACTTCCTTCCGAGTCTCCTCATCATAACCTTCTCCAAGCCATTGTTCTGCTTTTGAGGTTACCACTTTTAGTAATTGCTCATCAATCATACCATCTATTATTTTGGATTATTATTCTTTCATTTAGCGGCTGAACGTGTAAGCGTTAGCACGATATTTCCTTTCCCATCCGAAAAATCAACCATATCGCGAGTGCGTTTGGTAAAATATTCAACTTCTTCGAGTGCTACAAGTAAATCTGTTTCATTGTTCATATCAACACACATTTTTCGCGTGGATATTATATTGGAAAATTGTATTGCCGAATCTTTTTTGGAATCAAATACAACACTCCCGTTGATTATATTGCACCCTGAGTTCCCGTGCAATCGACTGCTTTGTATATCTATGGTCAAGCGCATTTTTTCATTAAAGATGCGCCTGTCGCCAATTGCGCTCACCATCCAAACTCCATTTAAGTCGTTAAGGTTGTGTTGTTTGAGAACCATAACGGTAATCCCCTTTTTGTCGATAAAATTTAGATACAAAGTCCCATTATGTTTGCTATAGCTATAGCTGACAGTGCGACTCAATGCTTTTTCTATACTTTCGTCATATTTATCCTCCCGACATTCAATATTTGATGCTTCAAGATTGTTAAATGTCAAGCCCCACGTGCGAGTTATAGAATAATTGGCATTCATTACGTTGCATGCGGTTGAACAATAGATTTTACCGTTAGAGGCTGAAAATTCGATATATGGGAGCGTTGAAAGATTAATTCGTTGTCCGTGTACCGATAAAATAGCCCATTCGCCTTCTAAATTTTTATCAGAAAGGCGCGAACGTTTCACATTTGTGTGGGGAGACTGTATTGCAGGTTCCTGTATCTCCTCAATTATCGCAGTAGGTTTCTCAATTTGCTGTGTATTGCTCTCGGATGCTTCTGTTTTCGAGTATTCTTTGGATGGAATTATTGTACGCTTTACCTTATCTATAACAGCGCAACTATTTGATACTGCAACGAACGTAAGTGATACGGCAACAGTGTATATGATTTTTTTATAATTCATTATCTTGCTAATCATTAGTTAGATCCCAATTATGGCGGCGAGGATATTTTTGAGGGCGAAGCACAAGTCGGAGAGATGTGCTGTAGGTAAAATACGCCCATATCCAGTTGATAAGTGTGCTAATACGATTACGCAGCCCAAGAATTGAAATAAGATGAA
>JAFLTZ010000125.1 GCA_022509045.1 Muribaculaceae bacterium
GTCGTTCTCATATCGCTTATTTGTTTTTGCAAAGTTACCAATATTTGGTAACAAAAACAAATCTTTTGCTGCAAATATTATCGGACATTGTACTTTAAAAAAAGTCTCCACGGAGTACGCGGAGACATAGGAATTCACCTTCGGCATATAGCCTTATTGTGATAAGATATAGAATTGAGACAAAGGTATGAATTTTTCTTTAAATATAGAAAAATTTAAGTAAATTTACGCAATAATTTTTTTTCGGATATGGCAAGTAAAACATTAGGTTTGGATCTGGGGACCAACTCAATTGGTTGGGCAATAGTAAATCATGATGATTCTGGTACCGCGTTAGAAGATGCGGGTGTGCTCATATTTCAAGAAGGTGTAGCACGTGAAAAAGGCATAGAGGAACCAGCTGTTGAAAAACGTACGAAATCAAGAGGAGCACGCCGACATTATTTCCGTCGTAGGCTTCGAAAGATAGAATTGCTTAAGGTCTTGGTTTCCCATAATATGTGCCCTGTTGTGTCCGATGACGAACTTGAGAACTGGAGAAATGAGAAATTATACCCTAAGAATGAAGAATTTTTGTTATGGCAGCGAACCAATGGTGACGATAATCCATATTTTGCTCGATATGAGGCTTTGAATACGATTCTCGACCTGTCAAATATACAACATAGATATTTGCTGGGACGTGCATTTTATCATTTGGCGCAGCGACGCGGATTTTTAAGTAATCGAAAGGATCAGTCAAAAGAAACGGAGGGTGTTGTTAAAGGTAAAATTAACGATTTGACTTCGTTGATGGAAAAATATGATTGCGATTATTTGGGCGAACTCTTTTATATTCTATCTCGCGATAATAAAAAAATACGCAATAATTATACTGACCGACTTCAGCACATTGAAAAAGAATTTTATGCAATTTGCAATAAGCAAAATCTATCACCTGAACTCGTCAAGGAATTACATCGTGCCATTTTCTATCAACGTCCTCTTAAATCACAAAAAGGATTGGTCGGTAAATGTATATTTGAAACAAATAAAGCTCGGTGTCCGCTTTCTCATCCTGCGTTTGAGGAATACAGAATGTTATCATTTATCAATAACATCAAGGTAAAAACGCATGATGACTCTGATTTTAGACCTCTGACAAATGATGAACGAAATCAAATAAAACCACTTTTCTTCCGTAAATCCAAGGATTCTTTCGATTTTGAGGATATTGCTAAAAAGATAGCAGGAAAAGGCAATTATTCGTTTCGTGATGACAAAATTGAAACGGCTTATAAATTTAATTTTAGGATGACTGCATCTGTGTCCGGTTGTCCCACAACGGCAGGCTTGATTGGTATATTCGGTGACGATTGGATTGATACCGTATGTTCTACATATTTACATGCAAAGAATAAAACTGAGCGCGATATAATTAATGATGTGTGGCATGTACTTTATTCTTTTGATTCCGATGAAAAACTCGCGAAATGGGCAATGTTGAATCTTCAGCTTGATGAAAAAGAGGCCAAATCTTTTACCGAAATAAAAATTCAACAGGGATATGCATCGTTGAGCCTAAAGGCAATCAATAAGATATTGCCATTTCTGCGAGCTGGCATGCGTTACGATGAAGCTGTGTTTGTGGCAAATCTCGACTATGTATTGCCGGATAATATCAAAAACGATGATAAACGCCGAAACGAGATTATATATGAAATCGCTTGTATTGTCGCTAATTATCATGAAAATCCTCTAAAAAAGACGTACACAAAGGAACAATTGGTCAAGGGGTACCTTGAGGATATTCCGGATATAGACTTTAATAAGTTACAAAGACTATATCATCCGTCTAAACTTAATATTTATCCTGATGCTACGGTAAATTCCGAAGGAAAACTATTGCTTGGCTCTCCTCGAACATCTTCGGTGAGAAATCCTATGGCAATGAGGGCATTATTTAAACTGCGTCACCTCATTAATCAGCTTCTAATAGAAGGTAAAATCAATCGTGATACTCGTATAAATATCGAATTCGCACGAGGTTTAAATGATGCCAATAAGCGAAAAGCCATCGAGAGATTCCAGCGTGAAAGAGAAAAACAACACAAGGATTACTACGACAAAATCAAGACCTTATATAAAGATACAACAGGTTGCGACATTGAACCGACTGAAACCGATATTCTCAAATATCAATTATGGGAAGAACAAAAAAAGATATGTCTATATACTGGTGAGCAAATAGGAATCGCTGATTTTCTTGGTGACAATCCGAAATACGATATAGAACATACTATTCCGCGTTCGCTTGGTGGTGATGATTCGCAGATGAATAAAACGCTCTGTAATTCTGTATATAATCGTAGCGTGAAAAAGAATATTTTGCCCGCTAAACTCCCTGATGCGGAAAAGATTATGAGCCGTATAGAGTCATTAAACTGGCAACAGGAAATTGCGAAGTTGCGTAAGGAAATAGATGGCATACGCACTTCCGGTGCTGCAACCAAAGATGCAAAAGATAAAAAGATACAAACGCGCCATTATCTGAGAATGAAGCTTGATTATCTGCGTGGAAAATTGGAGCGGTTTACTATGCAGGAAGTGCCTGAAGGATTTACCAATCGGCAAGGAGTGGATATAGGCATTATCGGTAAATACGCTAAGGAATATTTGAAAACGTTGTTCAAGAGCGAAGAACGACAGATTTTTATAGTTAAGGGCGCTACTACTGCAGAATTTAGAACAATGTGGGGGCTTCAGCCGGAATATACAAAGAAAGAACGTATTAATCACACTCATCATGCTATTGATGCAATTACTATTGCGTGTATTGGCAGAGGTGCGTATCAACGTTGGGCGGAATACACTCGCAATTGTGACACGTTTAAATTTTTTGGAGGTGAAAAACCCATCTTTGCTAAACCATGGACTACATTTACAGAAGATGTGAAAAAATATGTGCAAAACATATTGGTGGTTCATAACACTCCTGATAATACTCTGAAACAATCGCGCAAAGTGTTGAAAAAGCGTGGTAAACAGTTGAGAGGTACTGATGGTAAATTACTTTATCAGCAGGGCGATACTGCTCGGGCTATGCTTCATAGAGAAACATATTATGGCGCTATTAACCGTAACGGAGATATCAAGTATGTTCTTAGAGTCCCTTTGAATTCGTTGTCTGAAAAAGATATTGATAAAATTGTGGATGATGCAGTACGTGAAAAAGTAAAACAGGCATTGGAATTGCGAGGATTCAAACACTTGTTTGAATCTGAGATATGGATGAACGAAGAAAAAGGTATTGAGATTAAGAAAGTGAGAATTTATCAGCCTTCAGTAACGAAACCTCTACATACAAAACGGCATCGTGATTTATCAAAACACCCACATAAGCAATCATATCATGTAATGAATGATTCAAATTATTGTATGGCTATATATGAGGGAATGACAAACAAAGGAAAAATGAAACGGTCGTTCAGAATTGTTAATAATCTTGATGCTGTGAAACTCAAGAAATCAGGCAATGACCTTGTACCTCTCTCAGATAATGATGATCTGCCGCTTAAATGGCTACTTAAAGTTGGCACAATGGTGCTGTTTTATTAAAATTCACCAGCCGAGTTTATTGAGTACACACAGGATGAATTGGCTAAACGACTTTATAAAATAGTCGGGATATCCACTAATCCGGCT